>JABGPF010000043.1 GCA_018645065.1 Phycisphaerales bacterium | reverse complement strand
TCAGCAGTTGCATAATGATCGCAAACAGCGACAGGATCGCAACGCTCAGTATCGCCGCCACCGGTTGATGCGTTGTAAGCGTGGAAGTAAACAGGCCCACCGCCAGAAACGCCGCGCCCAGCAGCACCATTCCGCAGTACCCCATAATCGCAACGCCCGGATCGGGTCGACCGTAAACCGCGACCAGGAGCATGTAGAGCCCTGTGCACGCCAGCAGCATCATATAAAATGTCAGTACACCGAGAAACTTGCCCAGCACCACTTGCGTGTCGGTTACCGGCGCGGTCACCAGCGTTTCGAACGTTCCCAGGCGGAACTCTTCACTTATCAGCCGCATAGTGAGCAGGGGGGTTGCGAACACCATAATGTACGCCATCGACTCAAACAGCGGGCGAAGGCTCGCCGGTTGACCGGGCCTGAAAATCGCGTGAAAGAACCACGTTCCCGAAGCCAGCAGGAACAGCGCGCCGATAACGTAAGCCATCGGGGAGTAGAAGTACCCCGATATTTCACGACGCGCCAGTATGAGTGTTTTTCGCACGGGTTTGGTCCTTTATTCGACGCTGCGTTGTGCTTCTTCGATGTTCTGTTCGTAGGTTATATGGACGAAGAAATCTTCAAGCGATCCGGCTTCGTCTCGGAGTTCTCGCAGCGACCATCCGTTATCGTGGGCCAGTTTGGCTACATCGGCGCGATGATCGGTGCTGTCCTTGTCGTGTAGTGTAATGTGCTGCCATGCGCCAACTGATTTAATCTGTACGTCCTTCGCTTTGGTGATTGTTGCGAGGCCTTTGAGCAGCGCGTTGCGATCGGCTTTGATTTCCGCGACGATCCGCGACGGGCCTATAATGCTTTTTCGCAGTTCAGACGGTGTGCCCGCTGCTGCGATCTTCCCGCCTGCGATTACTATCAAGTTATCGCAGGTCTGTTCGACCTCGGCCAGGATGTGGCTGGACAGGATAATCGTGTGCTGCCCGCCTAGTTGGAGTATCAGCTTTCGCATCGACCTGATTTGCGTGGGGTCCAGCCCGCTTGTCGGCTCGTCGAGTATCAGCACCGGTGGTGCGTGCAGCAGCGCGTCGGCCAACGCCACTCGCTGCCGATATCCCCGTGACAGGACCGACAGATTTCGGCGCATCATATTTTCCGGTTCAGACAACCCGCAGAGTTTCGCCACTCGCTGGACTTCCACTTTTCGCTGGCGGCGTGGTATTTCTCTCAGCGCGGCGCGGAACATCAGGAACTCCTGGACCTTCATTTCGGGGTACAGTCCCGCCGCTTCGGGCATGTATCCGATATTGCGGCGGACGTTCAGGGAGTCTGAGATGACATCGTGTCCGGCGATTGAGGCCTGTCCTGAAGTTGCGGGGTGAAAGCACGTAAGTATTTTAAGGGTAGTGGTTTTGCCCGCTCCGTTAGGCCCCAGAAAGCCCACAACGCTCCCTTTGTCGACGTGGAATGATATACCGTCGACGGCGGTGACTGATCCGTATTTTTTTGTCAGGTTCTTTACATCAATCATGCCCAGGGACCTCGGGCCAAGGCCTGCCGCTCCAAGCAGCCTGCTCGTGGGTCTACTATGTCAACGCCAAACGCCCCAATTGTCAAGATGATTCACCCTTTTTGCCCAAGGCAATCGCATCTAAATTTCGTTATGATGCTTGTGCTAGGCAAAGGGGACTCCGCTCCTAAGGCGCAGGCGCAGCCGGAGGCGGAGGCGCCTGTACCTTTTGCCTTCGGACGCCTCCGGGATGAAAAATGGGGACAGGCACCTGCGCTTACGGCTGCGGAACCAATCCCCGTTTTTATCCCAACCCATTATGCTGTCGGCTGTTACGTGTCTTTTCGGGCGCCCCGAACAGTTTTAGTCAATGGCCATTGACTAAATTTAGTCAATGGGCATTGACTAAATCGCTCGCATGTCAAATCGCCCTGTTTTCAGTATGAAACCTTGAACGGGCTTGCTTAATTTTGGAATCGGCGTAGAATTTGTGTATAGGTCCGCGATGGGCGCAGACCGAAAACGGAGCAACGAACTACTGCCTGGGAGAGATACCATGGATAATTTAAATGCGAACCTGTCACGAAGAACGATTCTTGGCGGAGCTGCGGCTGCTGCTGCTGTTTCGATGATGCCCAAACTCACCCAGGCCAAGGCCGCAGCCAAACCCAACTCGGTATTCGGTGGAGTTCAGATCGGCGTGATAACATATAGTTACCGCAGTATGCGGGGCCCGGCCAGCGAAATGCTGAAGCATATCACCCAAAGCGGTATTAGTTCGATTGAACTTATGGGCAACGTGGCTGAAGAACTCGCCGGCGCCCCCAAGGGCAAGAAAAATCGCGGAGCCCTGAACAAATGGCGCCTGGGCGTTTCGATGGACAAATTCGAAGCCGTGCGCAAACTGTACAACGACGCCGGCGTGAATATCCATATCGTCAAGTTCGGAGACATCGGAAACGGGAACATGTCGAAAGAGCAGATGGAATATTACTTCAAAGCCGCCAAAGCACTCGGCGCCAAAGGCATTACTCGCGAGATCTCCGGTGGGGCGGCAAAACACGCCGGTGCGCTGGCTGAGAAGTACAAGATCATGATCGGGATGCACAATCACACCCAGTTGACGCTGACCACCTATGATGAAGACTGGTTTACCAAGAACAAGTACATTGGAATGAATCTCGACATTGGCCACTATGCGGCTCGCAATAACAAGTCGGCGCTAGAGGTAATGAAGAAGTATCCCGACAAGATCCTCAGCCTCCACGTGAAAGACCGCAAATTCAAGACCAACGGTTCATCCAACATGCCCTTTGGACAGGGCGATTCAGCAGTCGCCGAGATACTGCAATACATGAAGAAGATCAAAGCGACCTTCCCCGCCGATATCGAACTGGAGTACTCGGTGCCCAAGGGCTCCAACGCAGTAAAAGAAGTAGTAAAATGCGTAGAGTTCTGCAAGAAGGCGCTGGTCTAGAACACCGCGTGCTTCAAGTGGGCGAATACCGCTCCATATTTCTTGCATTGTCCTCCTTCGGGGGCTACTATCGCCGTAGGGCTTTGGCGCCCTTGAGGAGACTCACATGCCGAAATTAGTTTGCGTATTAACAGGTATAGCGGTCTGCATGCTTTCGGGCTTCTGGTCCCAGGCCAGCGGGGCGCCGAAAAACACCGATTCACGCCTTGTCGCCGCGGAGAAGTATGTCGCCAAGTCAGACCGCTATCTGCACCACAGCGTGCTGAAGCGCGGGATGAAGGGCTATGGGCTTACCGTGATGGCGGGGACCAAGCCGATCAAGTTCGACGCCGAGATCGTTTCGGTTGTCTCGAAGTTCGGCCCGCATCTTGACGTGATTCTGGCGAGGTTGGCTGGTCACAAGCTCGAAAAGACGATGATTATCTCGGGCATGAGCGGTTCGCCTGTCTACATGAAGGACCCCAAAGACGGGAAGTTCAAGATGATCGGCGCCGTGGCTTACGGGTGGAACGGTCAGAACGAACCGCTTTGCGGGATCCAACCGATAACGCAAATGCTGGCTGCCGGCGGGTTCATTCCCGTTGAGGGCAAAGACACTACCGAGTCGGGCAAGGCCCAGGCTGCCGGCGCGGCGCCGAAGGGGTTCCTGGCGACCGCACTGAGCGTGAAGAAGGTTGACTACGCTTCGCAGCGGCTTGGGCGGTCGGACGATTCGGGCGAGACGGTGAGGCTTACCGCACTTTCGACTCCCGTTATGGTTTCGGGGATGTCATCTCGCGGGTTGGCTCGGGCAAGGAGAATGCTGAAGTCCCATGGTATGATCCCGCTCCAGGGCGGGGGAGTGGGCGCCGCGGAGGCTACAGCGATCAAAAACGCAAAACTCATTCCCGGAGGCGGAATCGCCGTGCCGCTGGCCTCAGGCGACGCCGATATGACCGCAGTGGGGACCGTGACCGACGTTCTCGGTAACAAGGTAATGGCGTTTGGGCACAGCTTCTACTCCGCCGGTCAGACACGCCTGCCGATGGGGCCTGCGTACATTCACACCGTAATTTCCGGGCGAAACAACAGTTTCAAAATGGGCTCGCTGCTGAAGACCACCGGGACGATCACTCGCGACGAGACAACCGCGATCGCCGGTCAGATCGGCCCGAAGACCAGAATGATCCCGATGAAGGTTCAGGTCGATTGGACGGCTGACAAACGCAAACAGGCGTTTAACTATAATGTAGCGGTGCATCCCATGCTGACCCCGATGCTGATAAGCATGTTGGTTGGCGACGCGGCGTGGGGGTGGCGCGAGTTGCCTGAAAAGCATCACGTTTCGTATTCGCTGACGGTCGATTTCGGTAAGCTTGGCAAGTATAGCGCGTCGAATATTTCCAGCGGTTCGGATATCTACTGGGCCACTTCCGACCTTGATCGCGCGGTGTTCACGATGATGCAGAATCCTTACGGGCCTCGTCCCGAGATTCGCAGCGTCGATGTTTCGATCAAAATAATGCCCGGTGAGATCGACGCGAGTATTATCGACTTCCGCCTCGACAGCGACACTTACGCACCGGGCGACACGCTCAGCGGTACGATCACGCTGCAGCGGCCCCGGCTGAAACGCACGACAATGCCGATCAAGTTCAAACTTCCCGACGATTTGCCCGAAGGGACTGGCGTGTTGCAGGTTGGCAGTTGGTCGTCGGCTACGTCGGCTGACATGCGTGAACAGCCCCACAAATACGCACCCAAAACGACTGAAGAACTCCTGGCTTCGATGCAGCGAGCCGTCGCGCTGAAGGGCGACATGCTCTACATGCGGTTGGCGTTGCCCAGCGGCGGAGGGATAGCTCTGAACAAAAAAGAACTGCCCGAACTGCCCCCCAGCAAAGCTGCTATCATCGCCCAGGCCAGGCTCCTGGACACCAGCAGCTTCTCACGATCGCTGCTGCGAGACATGAAAACGCCGTACGTACTCAGCGGATCGGCAGTGGCGCGTTTCACCGTCACGAAACATCGCGACCAGACCCCGATTCTCGGTGACGATAAACGCTGATTGAAAAAAAGCAGAATTGAAGAATTGAAAAAATCCAGACGAACAAGGAAAACATAATCATGATCCGTTACCTGAAACTTTTAGTTGTTTTGGCTTTGCTTGGCGTGTTTGCTTGCGACGCTTTTGCGGTAAGACCGGCCGGTTGGTCGCAATCGACCCAGGCCCAGTTCGCCAAGGGCAAGTTCGAATCGACTGTGGTTAACCAGCGAGGCGATATCTCGCTGGCCCGGAAAAGCGAAATACTGCTTGGTTCAAAGGACGCTCCGCCGGTGGTTTCGGCGATTGTGGTCCGAGGGCGAACGATCTACGCATCAGCCGGTAACGAGCCAGTGATATACGCCGTCGACGGAAAGAAGTTCAGGAAGTTCGCCACCCTCCCGGGCACAATGATCACTACGATGGTCCTGCGCGGTAAGGATCTCCTGGTGGGCGTGGGCGGTGACGACGCGGGCATTTATATCCTTGACGCCAAGGGCAAGAGCAAGAAGCTCTGGTCCGAGAAGGACGTTAAGTACATCTGGGCGATCCACGCGATTCGCGACAACAAACTCTACGCCGCCACCGGACCCAAAGGACGGATCTACCTGATCGATTCAAAGGGCAAGGGGCAGATGCTCTACGAAACAGGCGATTTGGCTAAGAATATCCTGTCGCTCGCGCTGGCGGGAAACACGCTCTACGCCGGCACCGACACCAAGGGCCTGGTCGTCGCGATCGATACTCGCAGCAAGTCAAGCCGAGTCATTTTGGATGCAGCCGAAGCTGAAGTGTCAGCGATTATCCCGGCGCCGGACGGTGGGTTGTTCGTCGCGACGGCCGATGTCGCCAAAGCCAGCGCCGACGGGAAAACAGCGCCCAGCAACGGAGCCAAAAACGGTAAACCTTCGACGTCGACAAAACCATCGACAAAAGCTAAAACTCCCCCAGTCAAGAAGGCTCCGGAAAAGAAACCCGCCGCGGCGCCAAAGCCCGCGCCCAAGCCAGCCAAGGCTCCCGCCAAAAAGGACGACAAAAAGGCCAAAACGCCCGAAAAACCCAAGCCCGATCCGAAGGCCAAAACGGGCAAGCCCAAAGCCGTCACCGCGACTGTCGGCGCCACCACTCGCCCAGCGGGCAAAACTGTCAAGAAACCGACCACCGCAAAGTCTGCGCCAAGCAAGAAACTTGTAATGTCGATGGCCTCACGTATCGCCGCGATGAAGAAAGCTGCATCCAGTTCGAAGACATCTTCGGCGTCGAGCAGTGCTAAAGGCAACGCGGTTTATCACATCCAGGCCAACGGACTGGTCCGCACGATCTTCCGCAAACCGGTTACTATCCTGGCGATGAAACTTCGCGATAAGAAGCTTATCCTGGCTACTGGAAACGGCGGGGCGGTTTACACAGTAACCACCGACGGGGCGACCACCGAGCAACTCATAGACACCGAAGCAAAGCAGATCACCGCGATAGCGTTTCTTGGAAAGGATATCGTTTTCGCCAGTGCGAACAAGGGTTCGGTGGGAACCATCAGCGGAGATTTGGCGAAAAAGGGCGTTTACACTTCAGAAGCGCTCGATGCTAAGCAAATTGTCCAGTGGGGCACGATGCGATTGGCGGCTTTGTCACCGAACGGAGCCAAGGTTACCGTCGCGACACGCAGCGGGAATTTGGCCAAACCGGACGATAAAACCTGGAGCAGTTGGTCCAAAGAGCAAACTGTAAACGGCGGATATCTCCAGATCATGTGCCCTTCGGCGCGGTTCCTGCAATATCGCCTGACCTTCACGCCCGGCCAGGACAACGCAGCCCCGTTGGTCACCAAGGCTTCGATGATCTACCAGATGGGCAATCTGGCTCCAGTGGTGTCGAGCGTTGTTTACAAAACCTCAAGCCGCAAGGAAGAGCCCACGCGAGTCGGGCCTCAGAAATATCGCTTTCTCGCCATCAGGGCGGCCGATCCCAACGCCGATAAGCTTATCTTCACGCTCGAATACCGACGCCTCGGCGACGACACCTGGGTCCAGATCACCGATAAGCAGATCAAGCCGGTCTACATTTGGGACACCCAATCAGTTGGCGACGGTGAGTACGAGTTGCGGGTGACAGCCAAGGATTCTCCGACGAACGTAGCGACTGCAGCGTTGAGCGGATCGCGGATCAGCGAGCGGATCACCGTAGACAACACAGCACCTGTGATAAAGGGCCTGAGCACGAAAGCTAATGGCACGACCGCCACTATTAGCGGCCAGGTTACCGACGCGGGCAGCCGAATCGCCGCGATTGCATACACTATCGATAGTCGCGACGAGTGGAAAACAACTCTCGCCGCCGATGGTATTTGCGACTCAGCCAACGAACGCCTGGCGATTCAGGTAAAGGACCTCAAGCCCGGCGCCCATCGCCTGGCCGTTCAGGTCACCGATCTCTACGGTAACATTACATACGGCTACACCAGCGTAACTATCGTCAAGAAATAGGGCGAATGGATACTGCGAGCATTAAAAACGCGATCGCCGGACGGAGCGACGGGCCGATTGCTCTGGGCGGTCAGCTTGTGGCGCGGGCGATTGTCTTTCCGTATTCGGCGATTATGCGTCTCAGGCGATGGGCCTATAACGCCCGCATCATGCCCAGCCAAGCCGCCAAGGCGCCCGTTATTTGCGTGGGCAATATCACCACCGGTGGAACGGGCAAAACTCCCATGGTCGACTGGGTGGTGGGGGAGCTGAAGGGCTCTGGCGCCGGGCCGGCAATTTTAACTCGCGGGTACAAGTCGGTGGACGGTAAGAGCGACGAAGCGGAGATGCTGAAGCAAAGCAGCGGAGTTGAGGTCGTTGTGAATCCCGATCGTATCGCGGGTGCTAAGACGGCTTGTGAGTCCGGCGCCGACGTGCTGGTTATGGACGACGGATTCCAGCACATGCGTCTTCGTCGCGATATGAACATTGTATTGATCGACGCGATGAACCCGTTCGGGCACGGATGCTGCCTTCCGCTGGGGCGTTTGCGTGAACCGCTGTCGGCGTTGAGGGACGCCCACGCGATTGTCATCACGCGCAGCGACGCGGTGGAACCGGCGTTTATTGAGGCGTTGGAGCAGCGGTTGGCTGATTTGGCTCCGCAGGCGTCATTGCATCTGGGCGTGCATAAACCCATCGGTTTGATAGATCAGGACGGTGTCGCCCATGAGTTGGAGGAGATCGTCGATCGCAAAGTGCTGATCTTCGCGGGGATCGGTAATCCTGAGGCGTTTATCGCCACCGTCAACAGCCTGGGCGCCGAGCCCGTGGACTTCTGCATATTCGGCGATCACCAGAAATACAACCCCACCGTGATACAGCGAATTTATGAACACGCCGATGTCAGTGAACCGGAAATATACGTAACTACCGAAAAAGATTACGTTAAACTCGCCGAATTCGAACTCGACCGCCCCGTATGGCGAGTAGTGGTCGAAATGGAGATCGCAAAAGGACGCGACGAACTCATTAATAAGATCAGGGAAACCGCCAAGGTAGGTCAAACGCATTCTCACAATTATTAACGACAACGGCATTTTGCCACAGAGATCACAGAGAACGGCAACGGCGGGAAAGATTTTAACGGCAACAGCAACGGCGAACGGCAACAACCAACGGCGAGAACACAGAGGACGGCAACGGCAACGGCAACGGCAAAGGCCTAACGACATGGTAAGGAACTCCTTCGGGTTCGGCTTAAGCGTTAAGTGATCGAGACAAACGGTAATTTACAGAAAACTTGTTGCACTACTTGTACTACTTGCACTACTTCGGATCTTCGGCCGTGGTTGAAAAAAGTCGTTGCTGTTTGCCGTCGCCGTTCGCCGTTCTCTGTGTTCTCGCCGTAGGTTGTCGCCGTTCGCCGTTGCCGTAACAAAAAAAGGCCGTTTGCCGTTCTCTGTGATCTCTGTGGCAAAATGCCGTTGTCGTTAATAATTACGCCAATGCGTTTGCCCTACCGCAGAAAACCAGGCGATTGCGTTAGGCAAGCCGCTGCGATACAATCGAAACTATGGAAGCTCTTGTAAAAACGTTAGAAAACCTCGGTTCACCGAGAGTCATGCTGGTTGGCGACTTCATGCTCGACTGCTGGATTTACGGGCACGCCGAACGCCTGAGCCCCGAAGCGCCCGTCCCGGTGCTGCGAAAAGTGCGCCAGGAGATGATGACCGGCGGAGCCAGCAACATCGCCCCGGCGATAACGGCGCTCGGTGGTCAGGTCGCCTGTATTGGCGTGATAGGCACCGATCCAAACGGTGACGAACTTAACGGGCTGCTGAGATCTTCGGGGGCTGAGACCTCGCGAATGATCCGGCGCGGTGAACGTCCGACAACGGTGAAAACCAGGTACATCGGACTGGCCCAGCATCGCCATGCCCAGCAGATGTTCCGCCTTGACGAGGAGTCGGCTGAGGAGATCAGCCCCGAGACCCACAGCGTGCTTCGCGCCGCGGTTCGCTCTGAATTGCACTCGTGCGAAGTGCTGGCGATAGAAGATTACAACAAAGGCGTGCTCGGGCAGCTCACAACGCCCGAGATCATAAAAGACGCACATAAAGCCGGTGTGCCCGTGGTTGTAGACCCCGCTCTTATCAGCGATTACCGCAGATACGAAGGAGCCAACCTACTCACGCCAAACAGATTTGAAGCCGAGCTGGCAAGCGGAATCACCATCACCGATCTCGATTCGATGCGAGCGGCCGCCGAGAAAATCTCCGAGATCACCCACGCCCAGGCGGTTGTCATCACACTAGACCGCGAAGGGGCCTACCTGTACACCGCAGACGGAAACGGAAGGGTGATACCCACCAAGGCCCGCTCGGTTTACGACGTAAGCGGCGCCGGCGACGAAGTTCTGGCGATGCTGACAGTTGCTATCGGCGACGGATGCGACCTGGACAGCGCCGTAGCACTTGCCAACGTAGCTGGCGGGCTCGAAGTCGAACAGTTCGGTATAATCCCGATCACCAGGGACCAGGTAACAGACGAACTCAGGCGCATGGTCGGCCTGCGAACCAGCAAGGTGGTTGATCGCAGAACCCTGGCTGAGGAACTCACCCGGCGCCGTGCTGCGGGTGATAATATTGTCTTCACCAATGGATGTTTCGATCTGCTGCATATGGGGCACGTGCGTTATCTTCAGGAGGCCAGGGCGGCCGGTTCGTGCCTGGTCGTTGCGATAAACTCCGACGCCAGCGTCGAGAGATTAAAAGGCCCAAGCCGCCCGATAATCGGCGCCGAAGAACGCGCCGAAATGCTCGGAGCCCTGGAATGTGTGGACTATGTCACCGTTTACGAAGAAGATACGCCCGAAGAGTTGCTGGTGCTGCTGAAGCCCGATACGCTCGTCAAGGGCGGGTCGACTCCGGTTGTCGTCGGACGCGAAATCGTTGAAGGATACGGTGGCGTTGTTCAAACATTGCAACTGGTTGATGGGTTGAGTACAACCAATATTATCGATCGTATCGTTGAGGGAACAGGCAAGGCCTAACCGTTTTGCAATAAGGAGCTCCTGGCGATGAATAAAGCAGTATTCATAGACCGTGACAACACAATTATCGACGACCCGGGGTACATTAGCGATCCCAATGGCGTCAAGCTCTTGCCCGGAGTGGAGTTGGCGATCAAGTCGCTGGCCCAGGCGGGGTTTAAGAATATCGTCTGCACGAATCAGTCGGGCATAGCGCGCGGGATGTTCACCGAAGACGACCTGGATAAAATCCACGCCGAGTTGCGACGCCAGTTGGCTGACAAGGGCGCCCGGCTCGACGCGATCTATTATTGCCCGTACCATCCTCAGGGCACAGTCGATAAATACGCCTGCGAGTCGGACATGAGGAAGCCCAAGCCGGGCATGCTGCTTAAGGCTGCTTCTGATCGAGGGCTGGACTTGGCGGAATGCTGGATGGTTGGCGATTCGGCCCGCGATATCGAAGCGGGGCAACGCGCCGGATGCCGAACAATCCGCGTGCGAATTGTCTCCGACGCACCGCAGGGCTCGCAACAAGACGATGAGAGCGTCCAAGCCGACTTCACTGTGAGGAACCTTGTTGAAGCCGCCCGGATAATCGTACGAGAGGCCGATCGGACCGACACGTGGGAGACTCCCACGCCGGCTGCGGCGATAGCGACCGCGCCCCCGGCGGTGCCCACCGCAACACAGGGGACTCCGCCTCCGGCAACAACGCCCCAGGCCCAGGAGCAAACCGCTTGCCCCGAACCTGCAACTGCAAGCCAAACCGAACCGCAACCCCCTACAGAAACTGACGATGCGCCCAGCGAGGACCAGAAAGTTCGCATGGAAATCCTCACGCACGTGCGCAGAATGTCGCGGAACAGCGAGATCGAGGAGTTCAGCTTCATGAAACTCGCAGGCGGGGTAATGCAACTGTTTGCACTGCTCGCATTGCTTGTCGCGGTGATATGCATACTGGGCAATGATGTAGAAAAAGTTTCAATTGCGACGTTCTGGGCTATAATATCAGTATCGTTGCAAACAATGGCGCTGACGTTTTTTACAATACAACGAAACAAATGACGCTCCCGAGCGTCTTACTATATAGAGAATAACTCCCCGCCGAATATCTGACAGGAGCCGGCCATGAGACGCAATCATAATTATCGTAGTGGAATTATCGCGGCGCTTATCACAGCAGCTTTTTGCATGCAGGCGATCGCTGCCGACGTAAAACCGCTTGACGACGCCCACAAAAAGACCGCAACGAAGCTAATCGACGGAGGCGTGAAGTATCTGCTGACCCAGAAAGACGCCAAAGGCGGATGGAGCATGGAACAGGGCTCAAATCGCCCCGCGATTACCGCGATGGTGCTCAAAGTGCTGCTCCAGCATCCCGATTACAATAGCTCGACGCCCGTAGTGAAAAAGGGATTCGCCCAGTTGATGACGTATCGCAAAACCGACGGCGGATTCTACGAACCGACTGTCGGACTGCCGAACTACACTACGTCGATCGCTATTATGGCGATGGTCGCAGCCAACGATCCGAAGTTCAAGCCCGATATCGACAAGGCTGTCAAGTTCCTCCGCACCCAGCAGATTCGCCCCGGCGACACCACGCCCAAGGGCGACAAGGTCAAGAAGGATGAAGGTTTTGACGGTGGGGTGAGCTACGGAAAGCACGGCCGGCCCGACGGAAGCAACCAGCAGATGTGGATTCAGGCGATGAGCGACGCCGGTGTCAAAGCCGACGATCCCGACATGAAACGCGCCAGCGCGTTCATGCTCCGTCTGCAGAATCGCAAAGAGTCAAACAAGGCTGACTACATCCAGGAAGGCCCCAACGATAACGGATACATTTACGCTCTGGGCGAATCGAAGGCCGGACCCTGGCGCAACGGGCGAGGGCTCCGAAGCTACGGTTCACTGACTTACGCCGGATTCAAGAGCATGCTCCACGCCGGAATGGCCCACGACGATCCGCGAGTGCAGGGGGCCTTCAAGTGGATACAACGCTACTGGCGCCTCGATTCGAACCCGAACCTGCCCAAACTGCAAAGCCAGCAGGGTCTGTTCTATTACTACCAGGTGTTCGCCAAATCGCTTCGCATGTGGGGCCAGAACGAGATCGAAGACACCAAAGGCGTAAAGCATAACTGGCGCCACGAGCTTATCGACGCGTTGGCTAGGCGGGTCGCTAAAGACGGCTCGTGGATTAACAAAGGTTCGGAGCGATGGAACGAGGGCAATCCCGTTCTGGCGACTTGCTTCGCGATGCTGTCAGTTCAGGAAACTGTGAAGAAGTAGCTTTTAAATTCAACGTTCAATAACGTCCTCATATTGGGACTGTAATATGGCGCTGACCGCCAAGGGTGTAACCTGGGCCGGGCTGATATGCAGCATGTTTCTGTCTGCGGGCAAGATCATCGCCGGGCTGGTTTTCGCCAGTCAGGCCATTCTTGCAGACGGGTTGCACGGGGCTTCGGACATGATCACCGACATGGTGGTCCTCATCGGCCTGAAGGCCTCGGGCAGAGAAGCTGACGGCTGTCATCCGTACGGTCATCGACGCATCGGGACGCTCGTAGCCATGTTCGTTGGCGCCGCACTGCTCGCCGCGGCGGCGATAATCGTTATCGGGGCGATAGGGTCACTCCGCGAAGATATTTGTCCCGTGCCTTCGCTTATACCACTCTGCCTGGCTGCGGTCACCATTCCGATTAAGGAGATATTGTTTCGCATTACCCGCCTAACGGCCGAGCGCGACGACAATATCGCCTTGCGCGCCAATGCGTGGCATCATCGCAGCGACGCACTTACCTCAATAGCCGCCGTCGTCGGTCTGGCCGGCGTTGCGATAGGCGGGCGTCAGTGGGCGTTCCTCGATGCGATTACCGGGATAGTGCTGGCTGCGTTCCTTTCGGTTGTCGCGGTGCGAATAATCCACCAAGCCGCCAGCGAACTGATCGACCGAGCGCCAGGCCAGGCCACGCTCGACGGAATAACCGCCGTCTTGCGACAGACCGACGGTGTGAAAGATTTTCACGCCTTGCGTGCCAGACAGGTAGGCGGTAAGGTGGCTATGGACGTGCATATTCTCGTCGCTCCGGAGCTTACTGTGGCCCAGGGACACGAAATAGCATCAGTTTTGAAGCATCATATAATGTCCAGCGACCAGCGAGTTGTTGAAGTTGTTGTGCATGTTGAGCCCGGATGATTTTCAACGGAAACAATTTCTGGCTTGCTTGTTGAGTTCGGCTGGATATGGTATACGCTTCGCTTAGGTTGCGTGCCGGGCATTATGGAAAGTTATTGGAGTCTACGATGGAGATTAGAGCATTCAAAGGTTGGCGTTTCACACCCGAAGGCAGCGATGATATCAGCAACTATATCGCGCCTCCGTATGACGTTCTGACCGCCGACGATAAGCAGGCCCTTCTGGACAACTGCGAAAATAACGTAGTGGGTGTCGATCTTCCGTACGTGCCTCCAAAACGAGTCGGGCCTGACGAAGTTTACGCAGCCGCTGCGGCCCGGATCAAAGAATGGCAGAAAAGCGGACTGCTCAGCCAGGACGATGCGCCCTGCATCTACGTCTACGAACAGACATATTCCTGGGCCGGCACGTCCTATACCAGGCGAGCGATGCTCTGCGGAGTGCGCGCCACGGAACTTGGCGTGGACGTGATACCGCACGAACACACCTTCGCCGGACCCAAAGCCGATCGCCTCAAACTCACCAAGTACACGAACCTGCAACTCTCGCCGATCTTCGGTTTCTACAACGATCCCCAGCAGCAGATCACCAAAATACTCGAAACCGCAGCCGCCGAAGTGCCCCAGGCCACAGGCGCCATGGACTCCGTTGAGCAGAAGCTCTGGCGGATCAGCGATCCCCAGGCCATTGAGTCTATCGTTAAGATTCTCGATAACGAACCGGCTTACATCGCCGACGGGCACCATCGTTACTCGACCGCCGCCAAATACGCAAAAGCACTTCGCGAAGCGGGAACTATCGATGAAGACCACGAAGCGAATTTCGTTATGTTCGCACTCGTAGCTGGCGACGATCCCGGACTACTGGTCCTTCCGACGCATCGCGTGGTGAAAAAACTTACCGAAGAATTCTCGCTTGACGTACTCCGCGACGTGCTGGATATGTTCGAGTGGACAAAATACGAAGGCGACAAGCCCGACCTTAGCGACGCCGACGGATTCCTGAAGCCCTACGGCGACGGGGCGATGGCGCTGATAGGCCCCGATGGCGCGGATGTCTGGATAATTCGCCTGGCCAGTCGCGAAGCGATGACCGACGCGGCCGCCGACGAATGTCAGGCATGGCGAGATCTGGACGTTGCGATTCTGCACACCTTGGTGTTGAACGCAGTGAAACCGTGGTGCAAAACCGAAGAACTCACCGTCGAGTATACTCCCGACGGCGACAAGGCCCTGGCTGCGTGTAAATCGGGCAAGGCGTCTCTGGCGATCGTAATGCAGGGCACGCCTCTGCAGGCAGTGATCGACATCGCCGACGCAGGAGCATCAATGCCCCACAAGAGCACATACTTCTACCCCAAACTGGCCACAGGAGTAGTCTTCAAACCGCTGTAGGCTCCAAACGGTTTATACAAAAATCAAAGCCCCGAAGGGTGACAGCGACGCCGCGTCCGAGCGTCCTATCGTCCTTCGGGGCTTTGTTTTAAGCACTCCGAGGCTGGCTTGCTACTTGCCTTCGTAGCAGGTTAGTTTTCCGTCCATTGTTACTATGTACAGGCGGTTTGGGGTTGCTATCATACCGTCGAATATTGGCGGTGAGGCTAGTTTGTAATCGGCTAGCGGTTTGCCTGTGATGGTGTCAACTGCTTGCAGGCGTGCGCCTTGTTTGCCGGCAAGGGCGGCCTGTTGGTCGGCGATCTGCTTCAGGGCGTCGGGTGAGGGGAGTTTCTTGAAGGCTGCGTCTTCGTCGAGCAGGTCTCGCGGGCCGGCGATGAACAGCGTCTTGTCGGCCAGCGTCATTGCGCGAACCATAATCGGCATGTCTCGCGTCCAGTGGAACTTCACGCCCGATCCGAATCGTTTTTGTTTGTGTTTGCGTTTGGGCGTTGCGGATTTTTTGCCCGGTTTGAACACCATCGCCTGGCCGAACGGGCCTTTGGTTGTCAGGCCGGTTTGCGCGCCAAACTGCCCATTGTTACCTTGTCCTGAACTGTCGCGAGCCTTGCCCTTCTCGAAGCTCATTCGAACAACCAACTCGCCTTTAACTTCACGCGCGTCCTTGGCGAGCGTCTTGAGTTCATCGCCCGATAACGCCCGGTGGAACAGGACAACTTCGTCCATCGCGCCGTTGAACGGAGCCAGCGGTTTGGACAGTAGCTGGTGCGTGTCGTCACATCCGATTTTCATCGCGATCATCGGATCTCCGCTGGGCAGGGGCACGTTCTTAACCGAACCGGTAAGCTTACCGTCGACGTGAACTTCCATTCGTCCGTCGGGGCGAAGGACTCCGGCGATGTGCGTCCAGTCCGCGCCGATCGTTTTGGATGAAACCGCGTCGTGCGTTTTGCCTTTGACTCGCATGAGCATTCGCGGTTTCGAGTCGGTGATTATCAACGCGAACCCGACCGCCTGCGCGCCGCGAACGAGAACCGTTCCGTCCTTGGCGGACGTTTTCACCCAGGCGGCGATTGTGAGCGGTTTGTTGGTCGGGTTCAGCGATTTGGAGTTTTTGAAAAATACGCCCGAAGCCGGCGTTGCGGTTTTCTTGCTGGCGACCGGCTTGGACGAACTCTTTCCCCCGGACTGCTTAAACGCGGAGAACAGTTGGTAGTCCAGCACAGATGACCAGCGGTAGTAGCTGGGTTTACGCCCGTATCCGAACACGCTTTTCTCACCGTTCACCAGAATGCGTCCAGAGGGCCTCTGCTTACCGTTTCCGTACCCGCCGATCCCGCCTGAGAACCCGTCGTTCACCAGCCAATATGTGCGATGGAACCACGAATCGTCGGTGAATCCGTAAGGGGCGAACAGGTGCTTGTGCCCGCTTCCGCCCGGACCGAACTTCAGACGATTACCCGCCAGATCCATAGCCTGAGACCGCATGAACAGGTGCTCGCCGTCGCTGGACAAAATGTCGGGCAGGGCGACCGGCATGTTAAGCCCCTTTATGTATTTCTGCATATCCTCGCCGGTCTTCGGGTCGCGGTCGTTCATGATCGTCTCGCCGATGAGCTTTCCGGTTTCCGCGTCGAGGCGGTAGAGTCGCAGCCCGCCGTCTATGTACATTGATCGACCGGCGGTGAATGAGACCACGCCGTCCTGCACGAGCACCGACCCGTGAACCGGCCAGGCCGATTCAAGCTGATCGAACGACACTAACCGCCGGTCAATCGGCGCAGCCCGGAACCGCCAGGCCAACTCGCCGTCGCTGGCCCGCAGGCACGTTACGTATCCGTCGGCTGAGCCGAACAGCAGTCGCCCGCGGTCATACGTAGGCGGTGAATCGACCCGCCCGCCGGCAGTGTGGGTCCACTGCTTTTGACCTGACGCTGCGTTGACCGCGTAAATCAGGTGACGTTCTTTGTCGGCTAGGAATATGCTGTCGGCGGCGGCGATTGGGGGTGTCAGGCTGTCTGAAAGTTTGAGTTCCCATTCCATTTTCAAGTTGTATGGCGTCTTGGCGGTTGAGGCTCCGCTTCGTGCCGCGTCGTGACGATAGGTGGGCCAGGGTTCTGATTTGGAATCTGGAGTCGTAATCTTTGCGAACGCTGGACCTTTTTCCAGGCGGCCTGCGGTTGGGATTTCTTTGGGCAGGGCTCGCGATTTTGACGCAGCCGCCAGTGCGGTCATTCCGTTGAGTTTGGCTTCGGGGAAGCATGCGCACGGGTGGAACGGGGCGTAGATCAGCCCGTTTGCGGGCATTATCCCGTACAGGCATCCGCCGCGCACCCAGTGGTTAATCGTCCACTTACCGGTCTTGATGTCCACGAATTCGATCCCGTTTCGCGAGCATAGAATATACTTTTCGGTCGCCTTGGCGCGGTAGCAGCGGTGATGGAACCACGAGGTTTTCACTGTGGGCGGGAGCGATTTTGCTTTCTCGCCGCTGTTCATGTCATGCCCGCTGTATGTCCCGCTGGCTCCATTTTTGGCGGTCGATCCGGCCCAAACCTTTCCGTCGATAACGAACAGGTCTTCCGGTGAGTTGTATCCGCTGTAGGGGTGTTCGGCGGTCCAGAGTTTTTCACCGGTCGCCGCTGACAGGGCGGTCATAGTGTCCTCGCCGATATCCTTCGACCCCCAGCCCATGTACGACATGTGCGTTTTCTCTCCGCCGGCGAAGAACACTTTTTTGTCTCGCGCCACCAGCGTGGGTGCGAACCACGACTGCAAGCCGCGCCCGTCAAGGCCCTTCCAGACCGCGACGGGTTTTGAGGTCCAGTTGACTTTTCCGTCGGCCAGTTTCACCGCGACGATGCTCTCGCTGTTGTGGAAGTAGACTTGGGCGTCGTTGGCGGCGAGTGTCAGCGGCAGCACGGTGCTTTTGTGTTCCCAGAGCGGTTTGTCGTTTTTCGCGTCGAACGCTCGGATGATTCGATCGCCATGCGACCAGCGAGTCGAGCGGATGCCCGCCCAGATTTTACTCATCTGCGGAGAGGGGGTTGTTCGCCTGTCGCGCGATTTGCCTTGCTCGGTGTCGGTTTTCAGATCGGCTGTGTAGTCAACCGGCGTGCGATTGACTAAGGCGAGCATCACTCCGTCGGCGACGATGATCTCCTCGGCGCCCGCGGTTTTGGGATACTCCCGCAGCGTTTTGCCCGTGGCTGCGTCCAGTGCGACAACTGGCGCGTCGATGCCGAGGGTCACGTAGACCGTATCTCCGATGACGACCAGGCGGCGGGGCAGCGACGCCGGTCCGCTCTTTAGCGGCCAGAGGTTTGTGTGCCATTTTGCGATATCGCGTTTCCACAGCAGCACGCCGCTGAAGGCGTCCCGCGCGATGAGTTTCCATGACGATGGGAGCTGCGGTGAGACAGGCGAGCCTTCGTCGAATATGTAGAACATTCGACCACCGCCTGAGACGAGTGCTGACATGCTGGCCATGTGGTCGTGGTGGCGGCTCCAGCGCGGTCCGATCTGCCACTGCAAATGTCGCGGTGGTCCGATCTGCGAATCGTTTGCCACCGCGTTGCCCGACGCGTCGTGCATGTAGTGCGTCCATTCGTCGATATCGCTGGGCACTGGCTTTACGGTTTTCGTCCACTTATCGCCCGACTTAATATACGCTGCGGCGCCGGGAGAAAGTATGCGCAGTATCTCGGCGCTCGGCGTGGGGCTGGAGGCTTCTGCGATAACCAGCGCAGCTACGTTATCGATGCATGGCAGGCGTTTTCCGTCGAAGCGACTGACGGTTACCTTGCCTGCCAATCCGAGTTCGAGCACGTGTTTACGGGCCGCCGCGACGTTGCCGGCGTCAGTATCCACACCGTGGACAAGATACGAATCGCCCGCCCTCAGTGCGGCGGTGAGTTTCCCTTGTCCGCATCCGACATGCACCACCAAGCCGCCCTTAACGCCGGTGGCTTTGAGGATATCGCTCGCTGAAACTTCCGCCCCGGCTACACCGGCGAGCCCAAAGACCGCCAGCAGACAAACCACCGCCAACTTTCCCGTAGAGATGAATCGAAGCGTGTGAAGCATGGCTGATTTCCTTATTTTGTTTAAGCTGTAATCGCGTTTTTAACCTGATCGACCTGCCCGTTTATCAACCAGTCCCAGAATTGTTTGGCTTGGTCTTTCGATACGTTTTCGGTTGCGACCTCGGGCGTCAGTTGCTTTTCGTAGTTCTGATCAGCCCATTGTTGCAGCGTTACTTTACCGGTTGGGTAGATGTCCAGGACGTGCATGTGCCCGTTGGAGAATCCGCATCTCATGCGGACGTGCGTCTGCAGATTTTCCTGGGCTCCGGGCCGCGATCCGGGCTCTTCGTCATAAAGTTCGTACAGCGCCCCCGATAGATCGCCCCGCGTTGGCGACTTCTTGTGATCACCGTAGAGTGTGGTCAGGATCACCCACGGTTTTTCAGGTTCGACCGGTTTGAACCTTTTCAGCAGCTTGTCGATTTTGCTTAGTTGTCGTTTTCCGCGTTTCTTCTTGGACTTCCCAGACTTTATGGGCGCGTATCCCTGTCCTTCGCTCAGTTCGCCGTACCATCGCTCCACGCAGTTTTGAGCGGCTTGGCGATGCCACGATTCCTTTTCAACCAGAATCCCAACCGCCTGTTCCGGCGACTTGTTTGCGCAGAACATCTGCGATATTCGTTCGAATCTGGCCTTTTCATTATCTTCCAGCGGGCGATCGCAACAGTAGTATTTCGACCGGCAGCACTTGCGGCAGCGCCCGGTTTCAATTTTAGACTGAAAGACATCAACCAAACGATTCCAGAGTTCCATACCCATCCTTTATGTTATTCGGCTTTCGCGTGGCGGTTCAGGCCTGCTACTATTGCTCTGACGGCGGCTTGGTCTATGTTCGTGTCGCTGCCTACTCCGTAGAGTGTTTTTCCGTCGTCGAACTTCAGCGGTACGTACGCCAGTGCGGTTGCGTTGGCGCCCTTGCCTACGGCCTGTTCGTGGTAGTCGTCTACCGTGAACTGCGGGGTTCCGAGCAGTTTCATGCAGTTTACGAACGCCGAGATCGGTCCGTTACCGTCGGCGTTGAGAGTCTTCTCATCGCCGCCGACCTTCACTCGCACCTCGCCGTGGATCTGCGTCGGATCGTCGTCATCGGGGCGGGGCCAGTATCCCAGTAGTTCGTACGGTCCGGCGGGCTCGACGAATTCGGCGTTAAATACCGAATGCACCTCGCTGCTGGTGATCTCGCGATGAGCGTTGTCGGAGAACTTCTGCACCGCGGCGCCGATCTCAGGATGCATCGCCTTGGGAGCCTCGATACCGTAATCCTGCTCGAGCACCCAGGCTACTCCGCCCTTGCCCGATTGGCTGTTAATGCGGATCAGCGACTCGTATTTCTTGCCCAGATCGGCGGGGTCAACGTGCAGGTAGGGCACCGCCCAACCGACGCCAAACCGCTTGGCCGATTTGTCCAGGCGGGACATTCCCTTGCGGATCGCGTCCTGGTGCGAACCGGAGAACGCGGTGAAAACGTAGTCGCCGGAGTAGGGCATTCTCGCCGGTATCGGCATGCCCGTCAGGGTCGCGACGGTGTTTGCGATTTCCGTGAGCGACGAGAAGTCCAGCCCGGTCTCCACGCCGCGCGAGTGCAGGTTGCACGCCATTGTCACCAGGTCAACGTTGCCCGTTCGCTCACCGTGCCCGAACAGCGTGCCTTCGACGCGGTGGGCTCCGGCCAGCAGCGCCAGTTCGGTTGACGCGACAGCCATCCCCTGGTCGTTATGGCTGTGCAGCGATATCAGGACCTTTTCGGGGCAACTGAACTTGCTCATGAACAGTTCGACCATGTCTGCGTAGTGGTTGGGCGGGCGTCGTTCGACGGTGGCTGGGAGGTTCAGGATCATCGGTTTTTCGGGCGTCGCCTTGCCCCAGGCGTTTACCGCCGCTTCGCAAATTTCGACTGCGAAGTCCAGGTCCGTTGCGGTGAACTCTTCAGGCGAGAACTCCAGGCGGATATCGCTTTCGGGCATTTCGTCAGCCAGTTTGCGCGAGAGTGCTATCGAGTCGATCACCATGTCGATTGTCTGCTGGCGGGTGAGTCCGAAGACTTCCTCCATGTGCAGGTCGGAGGTGGCTGCGTACAGGTGTACGATACCGCGTTTGATGTCTTTGAACGATTCGAATGTTCTCTCGACGAGGTGTCGGCGGCATTGGGTCAGGCCCATGATGAACACGTCGTCGGGTATGTGGTTTTCTTCGATGAGTCGGCGGACGAAGGTGAAGTCGTCGCTGCTTGCCGACGGGAAGGCCACCTCAATATGCTTGAATCCGATCTTGCAGAGCAGTTGGAAGTATTCGAGCTTCTGGTCCGGCGCCAGCGGGTTGGGCAGCGCCTGGTTCCCGTCGCGCAGATCCACCGAGCACCAGATGGGGCTTTGGGTGATCGTTTTCCCGGGCCATTGTCGCTCCGGTATGTCGAAGCCCTGGGGCGGGATGTATTTCGGTATGTTCGCGTTGTCTTCCATGGTGTTAATCCTAACGTAATGCAACGAGCCCGGCAATCCGATTCGGATTGCCGGGCTCGTTGAAATTGTTTTCTCAAACGATCCGCAATCCGTCAGCGCAGAAGTAGCCCGAGCGGTAATAGCAAGCCCAAACTGTTTCGTTGACGGATCATAGTATCTCGCGGATCTTAACGTCTCTGTATTATTATCGCTATTTTAGTCCCTGCGCCCAATAAAAAAAGCTGGCGATCGGATGCGCGTCCGACCGCCGGCTTAATGTTCCCGGGGTGTGGCTGCAATAGCATCACCCGCGGGCGTCCGCTGCACTCATCTTGATTCGAACTCGCCACCGGCCCACCATCGCTTGGGCAACGGCGCCTCTGAGCAGCCGGGGCGATTAAAACGTTCGAATCAGATGACAAAATCCATCGTCTCTTCTATCGCGTTGGTTAGATCCTCCGACGTGTAAGGCCAACACAGGCATCGATCGAATCCGTGTGACAGAAGTTCATTTTCCTTGTTCGTTGTCAGGCCGTCCACCGCTGCGAAAAGGCTGGTGTTTTTCAGCAGTTTGTGAGTTCTGATACTGCGTTTTATTTCACGCACCTGCGATGTCGTCATACCGCCGGATAGTGAAATTACGATCACATGCGGTAGGATTTCTCGTGCGGCCAGACCAGCTTCAAAACAGGTAGAAGCGGTGCATACCGTGTAGTTTTCCATCTCCGAAAATTCGTCTGTCAGGTCGTTCCTGATATCCGAATCGATGACCAGAACTTTTCGGACCGCACTGTCGAACTCGCCCATCGGAAGGTTGTTTTCCTTCATGAAGGCCGCAAGCTGGGCCAGCGGTATTCGTCGGTCGCGGCTTCCGGGTATGCGATAACCGCGTAATTTCCCGGTATCAAACCATTTTGTGACCGTTCGCGAGGCCACATGGCAGATCCGAGCTACGTCACCAGTGGTGAAAACCCGCTTACCTGCAGACTGTCTCAGCATTGTTTCTGTTCCGTCAATCATGTAGCACCTTGCCCGACATAGAATTCATCGGTATCTGGAGGGCCGGTGTTAAATTACACACAACTATTTCTGCATGTAACTTCCCGAGATGGAAACCGAACGCCCCAGGCGGTATAGTGTGTTGCTTTAATCCAGCAAAATTTAACGCCACGGAGCAGTCGATTGAATCACCTTTTGGAGCAGTTAAACGAACCGCAACGACACGCCGTTACCCATGTGGACGGGGCGATGCTGATACTCGCCGGCGCCGGGTCAGGCAAAACCAGAGCCATTACGTATCGCCTGGCCCACCTGATAGCCTCGGGCGTGGCGCCGTGGCACATACTGGCGATCACATTCACAAACAAAGCCGCTCGCGAAATGTCAGAACGTGTCGCCTCCCTTAACATCCCGTCAGGAGCGATGTTATGCACATTCCACTCGCTGTGCGCCAGGCTCCTGAGAGAGTTCGCAGAGCGCGCGGGCATACAACCGAACTACACCATTTACGATCGAGACGACCAGGTAAAACTGACAAAAGAAGCGATAATAGTCGCCGGACTCCCCACCGCCAACTTCCCGCCCGCCAGAGTACACGCCTCGATCGGGCGAGCGAAAAACAACCTACGCACACCGCAGGCCTGCATCGCAGAGGCTGGTAACTTCCACGACGAGCAAGTCGCCAAGGTCTACCTTGAGTACCAGAAGCTGCTCCAGTCGAACAACGCACTGGATTTCGACGACCTGCTGCTGCGAACCGCCTTTATGCTGCGGGACCATAAGGATATCGGCGAGCTTCTCAGCCAACGCTACCGATACGTCATGATCGACGAATACCAGGACACCAACCACGCCCAGTACCTCCTGGCCCAGGCCATCGCAGGCCCACACGGGAACCTATGCGTCACCGGCGACCCAGACCAGAGCATCTACGCCTGGCGAGGCGCCGACATCACAAACATACTGGAATTCGAGAAGGATTACCCTGAGGCCAGGGTCGTTGTTTTGGACGAAAACTACCGTTCCAGCAAGGCGATCCTCAACGGGGCGTCGAACCTTATATCCTACAATACAAGGCGAAAAGAGAAGGCCCTTTGGACCCGGCGAGAGGGCGGCGAGGACATCCAGGTCGTCTACTGCAACGACGAGCACGCAGAGGCCCAGTGGATCGCCGAGCGAATAAACCAACTGCGAAAACAGGGCGTTCCGGCAGAACAGATGGCCGTTTTCTACCGCATCAACAGCCTCTCGCGAGTTGTGGAAAACGCACTCCGCGAGAACGCGATTCCATACCGAATCGCACGCGGCGTGGAGTTCTACAACCGCAAGGAAGTTAAGGACGTACTGGCGTATTTGAAGGTTATGCTCAACCCGGTGGACGACATAAGTTGCTTGCGGATCATCAACTTACCGGCCCGCGGGATCGGCGGGACTACCGTAAAGCGGCTTGTCGAACACGCGCGAATGAGCGGTAAGTCGGTGCTGGAGATATGCAAGAACGGGATGGCGGCCGGGCTCAGGGCTCCGGCGGCGAAGAAGGTCGCAGCCTTCGCCGACCTGATTACCAGACTCACCGCACAGATCAATCAGCCGGTGGCGAAAATCGTAAACCACGTGATAGACGCGATTTCGCTCAAGGACGCCTACGGCGGAGACGACGAGCCGGACTCACCGGCATGGCGCAACGTGGGCGAACTGGTCAACAACGCCGCCGAATTCGACGCCCGATCAGAAGGCGGAACGCTCGAAGAATACCTCCACCAAGTCGCCCTGATCGCAGACGCCGACCACATGGAAGGCGGAGACGGGGCAGTCACCCTGATGACCCTCCACTCAGCCAAAGGCCTCGAATTCCCCGCTGTGTTCATCGTGGGATGGGAGCTCGGTTTGCTGCCTTTCAGCCGTGGCGACCAACCGCAACTCAGGAACAGCGCCTCGTCGGCACAGGACGAGGAGGAGCGGCGCCTCGCCTTCGTCGGGATCACCCGTGCGATGGAGCATCTGACGCTGACCTGCGCCCGCAAGCGAATGCAGAGGGGGCGAACTGAGATGCAGGTGGCCTCACCGTTCCTGACTGAGATCGGGACGGACATGGTCGACATCATAGACAACACCACGCCGCCGCCGAACCCCTGGGCCAACCGCTCAGCCCCGCGCGGAGGATTCTACGACGACTCATGCGCCAGGGAGATGATCGAATCGTCAGATATCGACGGCGCCTTCCCGCCTGAGTACGAGTATTTGCGGAAGGGCAGCCTGGTCAACCATCCCACCTTTGGGCGCGGGCGGGTGGTCGCCAGAGGCACCCAACGCTGGCCCGAAACCCGCTTGGAAATCCACTTCGAGGACCTCGGGCCTAAGACCATCAAGCTGTCGGTCGTCCGCCTGGAACTCCTGGAAGAATAACGCCTGCTAGTTCACAATAGCTTCACACATTTCGAGTGTGTATACACGCTAAAACAATAGGAATAATCCGATAAGCCGCAAAGTCATCGCGAGGGCGTTTTGGATGTAAGGCTTCTGTGTATAATGAGATAGGTTTGATAGGGTTCATCCGAATCCGCATTTTCCCCAAAAAAGCAGAGATTCACAGAAGCCCCGTTTTCGGGCCATTGTGAACATGACGTTCACACCCGGAAACCCCGCCGTTCAGATGATTATGCAGCGCTGACATTAATGCTTACACAAAAAGAAGTTCGCGACTATAGTACATTTGCAAAAGACTCCTCCCAAAAGCGCTAAGCCGCAAGCGGCAACCCCAATAAAACCCGAAGGAACGTGGAGTCGTGCCGCTTGCGGCTTAGCGCTTTTGGGAAGCTTGTTGCATAATCATCTTCAGCGAGAAGAAACGATCTGTATCGATTTATTTGACCGCCTGGACACCGTTCGCCGTTGCCGTAATGGCCCCCTTTTTATGTCGCATACCTATATGGATGTCTCGTTTTTTCTCTTGTCGAAACCGGTCAAATGTGGTAAAATTTGTCATATAGTTGGTGAATGTCGCCTGAGTGGATCCCTTGATTGGAGTGGTGTTATTATGCATATGCGAAGCTTATGTCAGTTTGTCGTTGTACTCTCTGTGCTTGCCTTGTCCTACGGGTCAGCAACGGCGGCTACTATTGACCAGTCCGGGTCGAATTTCATCGCATTCGAAGCCGA
>JABGPF010000418.1 GCA_018645065.1 Phycisphaerales bacterium | reverse complement strand
TGCCGCTAATCCTGCCGCCTTCATTTTTCTTTGCTAAAGCTACTAAGCCACCAAGAAGGCAATCAAAAAGGACGAAATCGCAATCCGATTTTCTCCAACCCTCGAACTCATTGTCCGGCGCAATCTCAATAAGCCAATACCGTAGCCCCCTATAGGCGAGACTGTTTTTGCCAAGATCAGGTCGTATGTATTTCGACATCTTTTCAAACCACAATGTTCATTGGAAATATAAGAACGTAGGAGTGTGACAATCTCGGTCACGCAAAAAGAATGGATCGCGCTGCGGGTTTCCAGTTATACCATTTTGTTGTCACCTGCGGCCGCTGTAACGGGACGCCGACGAAGTTCAAATCATCGGGCGTTTCGTTTTGACGTCTAGGTGGTTGTGAGATGAAGCCATTGAATTCCATTCTCGATGTCACGCTCGCCGACGCGATTCATAACATTATGAACCAATCCACTTCCTCTGCAGACAATCCAAAACACGAGCAATGTGTGACCGCCTTTGTCACCCGACCATGCTTCTATTCATTCATGGAGGCGTTTGACATGGAATCTTTACAGCAGACCGATCCAACCTCACATCTGAGGCTCTGCCGTTGTCATGCTTATCTCGGCGCCGACGAAAGTCACTTGATGGAGACGCAAATGTGAGAAATACGAGCTGACGCTGAGGGAGTACACAAGGCGGCTTTGCTTGGCGGCACTGCCGTCAGATTTCATAGGCTACGGGTATAGTAATTCGCCCTTAGACTGTTAGAGTGTTTGCGGCGCAGGTTTGTTCCTAGCAAAAATGCCGCGGCGTTTCGCCGTGGTTGTAGTAAAGCCGGTGATACGTCATCGGATACCAATGTCACTCAGCCCACGTAGCGGGAACGGGCCCTTCCCGCATCACGCTGAGGCGACTTCAAGGAAGTCCATGATGTGGGACGAGCCCTTTCCCGCTACGTGGGCCTACAGCGATCGGCACCGATCGTTGAGAGATGGTAGGAGCAACCTGCGCCGCGATTTGGAGGATACAATTGAGCAAGGACAATATCGCCGACAGGATCGAAATTCATCGCGCTTTTCAAGCGGCAAGCTCAACGAATTCGTGGCCTGCCGTAGAGCTTAGTGTGTTCATATATAGTCGGGACGAAAAAATATTTGTTGCCGCATACGCCGCAAATGCCAACCACCGTTTTCGGAACTCCACATCCACTTTTTCAAAAACCATCCAAACGGTTGTATCGTTCGAAGAAGCCGAAGTGTTGGCAAAGAAATGCCTCAATAATCCTTGCGATGTATTGCCGCTATCTGACATCGAAAATTCGCGTCACGGTGATCGCATGATCGAACAGCTCGGGAGCATGCAGGTTGTCTCGGAAATCAACGGTTCTTGCTCGTCGTTGCCCGATTGGCTTGGTCTCGCAAAACTAGCGAAAACTAGGCAACTCAATATCACTCTCGCTTTAGGGCAATCACTCATCAAAGCTGTTATGGACACTCGACCGATATCAGGCGAGCTGGCTCAAACTCTTCAATATTATATTTCGAATGTTCCCCTAGCGGTTGGCCATTGGGGGTCCTTCAAGAGCCTCTTTAAAGCTCTCGAAAGAAGGGATGGCAGTGCAGATCTCTATGGGTTGGCAATTGCGCGCATTGATAGCGGGATCGCTAGGCCGATGGAACATTCTTCGCTAGTCGAAGATCTAAAATTTTTGCGCCCCCTATTTTCGGCGCCGGTCGCAAGTCATGCGACAATGTCCTATTTAGCGCGTCGCGGCCGCCGAGTGATACGGAACCTGAGCGAAAGAGAGCCTGACACATATGCAAGCTGCGCTTCTGCATTCTTGTTTGCTGCAGATGATTTCGGCGGGCATATTGATGTTAAAAATCGTCGGATCCTCTCCGAGGTGCTTTATGGGAGAGGGGCAAGCGACAACAGCCATGGCCGAAGGTCGCTGGAATTGCCAACGGCAACACAGCGCTACCGGCGCCGTTGGGATCGCGCGCCGAAGTTATGGAACAGCCGACTTGGACCAGTCGCACGCTTGTGGTCGAACTGCAAAAATATCGCTGATATACAGATATGGGCATTTAACGTCCTGAAGTCTCAAAAAGCCAAGATTCCAAAACTCAATAATTCGGGACTAAGACTCGCATTGGTCAGTCCTCATCCTGATATTCGAAGGCAGGCCTGCGCCCAAGTTGCGGGAAATCCACAACAGTTCCTGCGCCTGGACACAAGCGCCGCTGTTGCGTTTCTGAGTTTTAGCACTGACAGGCAATTTCGAGCGATACGGCTTACCCTGGAGCAGCACTCGGTAAACAAGACAGTACGCGATTCCATTTCTGGATTTTTGAACGACCATGGTTTGCCTGTGATCTTTCGAGGAGAACGGCCCAGGGATGTGAACTACCGTATCGAAAGGCTCTTGAGTTTCACATTTCGCGATCTTCGGGACGGGCTCAGTGAAGCCGAAGCTCTCAATCTCGGTCTGTATATCGGCGAAACTAACGGTTTCCGTCCTGTGTCTCTTTGGCGCGAATCCCTCAATACTTTGCCCGTCAACACCCTTGTTGAACTCAGACTACGACTGCCCGGACTTTCCGGAGCGGCAAAGAAAGCTGTCGATGATGCTTGCCGTGTTGCTTTCCGCAGCAACGGTGACTTAAGGCTGGCCATGGCGCTTGTAAATAGCCCTACAGCCGCGCTGAGAAAACTCGCTTGGACCGCGCTTTCGTCCAAAAGTGTCGGTGCCGAAGACCTCATCGCCACGTGGCGATCGCTACTCGATTTTTCCAAAACACAAGATGATTTGCTTCGATTGCGGGAGTGCGTTCTTGACCGCGATCGATTCCAGACCCTGTTGTCCCATCCCGACCGAGCTCCTGTATTGAGCCAGATCTCGATCGTGTTGGCTCCCACCCAGCATAATGCGTCAAAGCGCGCTCTTTTCGCACTTGCAGACGCCAATGATCCAGCGGTCATACTAGAAACCCTGAATACTATCGCCACGAATTGTCAATCATGGCCGTGGCAACAGGAGAAAACTCTTCTCCGTGCTCTGATCGCAAAATCCGATAATGTGCTAAGCCTTATTTGGCAGGGCTTATCAGAAGGGCATTATGAGCGAATGGTCGATAAGATTCGTCCGGCCAACGGTGTCTTTAAACCTATGCTTGATGTAATTGGACCCGAAGAAATCGTATCAATTGTTCCCGCCCAAGCGCGGCTTCTTTCGAGCCTTCTATCGCACGATCCGGCAGGACTTGCCCGTTCGAGAGACCTCTCAATTGCCGCAGCAACCTGCCCTGCTTTAGAAGTCGCATCAACAGCGATCACTATTCTGGAAGCACGCGACAAGGTGAAATCCATTTTTATGCAACTCTTGGAAAGCCGTCTTCCAGTCGCTATGCGCGCCGCTCAACGCCATCTGGAAAAACTGACCAATAGAGGAACTCTTACAAAAGCGATCATCGCCGTTTGTGATAGTGGGGTCCGGGAGGCGCGTGAACATGGCGTTGTGATGCTTCGGGAACGCCAAGGAGAGTACAATATTAAAGAGATCTATACGGCATTAGCTGAGCACAAGTCACCGGAAATCGCGGCTGAAGTCGCACGCCATGCATTGCGCGACGGGCAGATGAAACAGCAAGCAATCGAGAAATTTGATCGGCGCATCCTTCGTACGCGTCGCCAAAGCCGAAAAGCTAAGGAGTTAGTCAAAGAGCGGCTTGGCCGCGCTTCGATCCCAGAATTTCTCCCCATGAATGTCGTGCCGGAC
>JABGPF010000417.1 GCA_018645065.1 Phycisphaerales bacterium | reverse complement strand
CCCAAACCGGACCCGGGAGACACGCCCGTAGTCAAGTTGACGGTTGATGCGCCTGTTTTGTCGCATCGCGGTGGTGTGGTGCGCGGGCCTGTTGAGGTTACGATACGCTGCAACACCCCGGCTGCTGAAATCCATTACACTCTGGACGACTCGCCTCCAACAACCGACTCTCCGCTTTACGCAGGTGCGATCACCGTTGCTCCGGGCAAAACGCTGCGGGCCAGGGCATTTCGCCAGGGGTGGGAGAAATCCGCACTGGTCGAGGCTGAATATACCCGCGACACCGTGGAGCTTACTACTGTAGTGGCAATTCGCGGTGAAGCGAAGGTCGCATGGGAGAAGGTCAAGCTGCTTGAGCGCGGGCAGGGTTTTGCAGTTAAGCTCGACCAGGGCGCCAAGTTGTTTTCACAGGCTTCGGATCTTTACAAAAAGGCCGCCTACGGTGCTTCCAAGGCCCCGTACTCCGATTTGGTGAAACTGTGCGCCGAACTGACAGAAATGCAAGCTCATCGCCAGAAAGCTCTGGACGCACAATCGGTCGCTAAGTCGGCAAGAGGGCGCACCGCCGAGGCGTCAAGTAACCGGGTTCGCGCCAATCTGCGAAGTGTTGACGATAACATTAATCGCGCCGAGCAAGCTTACGAGAAGGGCAAGTTTGATCAGAGCATTAAGCACGCTTCAGACGCGGAGAAGCTGGCCGACGCAGAGTTGTCGTCCATCCTGTCTAAAAATATACAGGCGTTTGAAGCCAAAATGAAGGAATACAAACCCGAGGAACGTGCTAAGATCGAAAAGTTCGGTGGGCAGTCCTGGGCTCAAGCAACTACCGCGATAAAAACCGCCAAGTCAGCCCGGACCGCCGAGGAACGCGTAGCGGCGTGCAAAGCATGCGAAAAGGCAATCGCGGGGTTGCCCGGTACAGCCGATGCTGCGTTTAAGGCGGCTAGGACCGCGGCGTCAGACGCCAGCAATGCATCAAAGGCCGCCGAGATCAAAAAGCGATTCGCCGCAGCCAGAAAACTGCTGGGCGAAGGGCTCCTGCGAAAGGCGCTGGCCGAAATTTCTGCTCTGGAGAAATTGACCGGGCGCAACAATAAGGATGTGTCGAATCTCAAGAGCGAGGTCGAAAAGAAGCTGCGATTCTCGATGCCGATGAGCACCGATGAGAGTCGCCGTTTCCCGAAGCTCGAACTGGCCTGGATACCCGCCGGTGAGTTTGAAATGGGCTCACCGACCACCGAAAAGGGGCGAAGCATCAGTGAAGCCCAGCACCCAGTCGAGATCACCAAACCGTTCTATATGGGCGTTGTCGAGATCAACCGGCAGCAGTATCAACTGTTCCAGCAGGATCGCAACAGAGATGAGATCGAGACCCAGACAAAAAGATTCGCTCGCGTGAAGGGCAGGGAGCCTAACAATAACGAGAAGAATCAGATCCGCGACTACGTGAAGAAAGCGCAGAATAAACTGCGCAAGCAGAGTACCGTTCGCGGATGGGACGGAAAACGGTGGGCCCGAATCTCCGGCGCCTGGTGGGACAAACCGGGATACAACTCGAACCACGGATCGCCCGTTACGTGCATCAGTTGGGCCGAGGCGACGCAGTTCTGCGTATGGCTTAGCAAAGAGTCAGGCAGGAGCGTCAGGTTGCCCACCGAAGCCGAGTGGGAATACGCCTGCCGTGCCGGCGGGAAAACCGCCTACAGCTTCGGCGACGAGGTCGAGAAGTTGCACAAGCACGGTAACTACGCTGATAAATCATCGAAGTTGCCCGGCAGCGATCAAGAGCACGATGACAGACAGGAGACTCCCGGGCAGGTAGGGCGCTACAGTGAGAATCCATGGAAGCTTAAGGATATGCACGGTAGTGTGGCTGAGTGGTGTTCGGATCGCTGGGGCGTGTATCGTCCGGCCGCCGCCGCTACAGATCCACGCGGACCGACCAGCGGGTCGAAACGTGTGGTGCGGGGCGGATCATGGTATTCGGCGCCCAAGGCCTGCCGCTCGGCAGCGCGATACGCAATCACGCCCGTTACTCGCGATACGGCGACCGGGTTCCGCGTGGTTGTGGAAATCGAAAACTAACTTGGCGGTAACCCGGCGTTATGAATTTCTACGACAACATCGCCGACAGCTACGCACAATTGACAGGCACAGCCGCTCGCCAACCGTCTGCACAGCGGTTCGTCAGGGAGCTCACACAGCGATTTCATATCACATCCGCCATCGATGCGGCTTGCGGGACCGGTTTGTTCGCCATAGAGTTGGCTCGTTGCGGAGTTACGGTTGTCGGGAGCGATATATCCGTCGGGATGTTGCGGTCGGCGCCCGGCGCCGCCGAAGCCGCAGGAGTGGATACGAAGCTTTGCTCGTGGCTCGAAGCGCCGATGCAGGGGCTGATCGGTCGAGTTTCAGGCGATCGCGATGCGGTTCTCTGTATGGGGAATTCCCTCCCGCATTTGTTGACGGATGATGAACTTAAATCGGCGATTGAGGGGTTCTTCAAGTTATTGGCTCCCGGCGGGGTGGTTGCAATCCATCTGCTGAACTACTCAAGGGTGCTGTCGGCCGCTGAGCGGATCGTCGGAATAACCCGCCATGGGGCGAAGGAATTTGTTCGGTTCTATGACTTCAATCGCGATATGATTGATTTTAATATTCTGGAAATCGATTGTGACTCCGAGGGGCGATGTTCACACAAGCTCAGCACCACGCCGCTTAAACCCTATCTGCACAGCGAATTGTGCGACGCCTTGGCGGCGGGTGGATTCGGGCAAATCGAGACTTTCGGCGACTTGCAGTTCAGCCCGTTTGACCCAGAGACAAGCGACACGCTCCTGCTGGTCGCCAACGCTATATGAATGCAAATAAAATGATCATCAGAGAAGTGGAATTTGGCGGCGATGGTTATCGCGAAGTCCTGGCGATGAGGGATCGCCTGCTGCGGGTCCCGCTGGGGCTTACCTGGTCGCAGGCCGATCTCGAAGGCGAAGCAGAACAGTTGCATTTTGGGCTGTACGATCACGACGATACGCTGATTGCCTGTGTGGTTATCAAACCGCTCGATGAGCATAACGCCAAGCTTCGCCAGATGGCCGTTGATGAACAATATCGCCAAATTGGCGCCGGGCGACGCCTGATTCAAGGCGTGGAAGATATACTCAAACAACGCGGTTTCAGGTGCATAAAGATGGATGCACGCGACACGGCTGTGGGGTTCTATAGAAAACTGGGGTACGAAATCCAGGGCGATGTATTTACTCAAGTTACGATACCGCATTTTCGAATGACGAAGGTGATTTAATTTCCTGTGGGCACGTCCAGACCGTATATAACCGTCCTCATATTTATTTTGGCGATTTTGAAAATTAGCTCTTGTCGAAATGAAATTGTCGGTTACAATGATTTTAATGTCAGTTTGAAATGAAGGGTAAAGCCGTATAGCAGTTTCTGGATATTTTGATTGTAGATGATGATCGGAATGATTCGATTTGGACCTTGTAGGAGCAACGGAGTTTGTTCTCACACGCCTGAATGAGTGTGTGGTGTAATCTTGAATGATAATTGTTCGGCAGGTCTCCCTCCACCTGCTGGATGAGCGGTAGGATCTGACCCAAGACCGATCCTACCGCGTTTTTTTTTTGGGGGGGGGGAGTTTATGACGGATTAGTGGGGAAACGGATCAATATCCAATAACCAGCAAGAAATTTCCAATGTCCAAGTTGACGACAACGTCAAAGACAACGTCAAAGACAACGTCAAAGACAACGTCAAAGACAACGTCAAAGACAACG
>JABGPF010000416.1 GCA_018645065.1 Phycisphaerales bacterium | reverse complement strand
AAGGGTAGAACCGGCATCCGCCCGTATGACGGATCGACGAAGATTGTGAAGATATTCGGCTACGTTATGCCCAAAAGCAAAATCAACTCCAAACTGACCTACAAGCCATTGGCCGACATCCTGACCGACCGCTCATATTTCCCCGGAACAGGCATATACGACCCAGGGATCATGGTCCGCACTACGCAGAATTGAACGTATAAATTTGCTGTCTTTCCTGTCAATGTGGCCGTGGTAATTGCGTTGCCGATCCGGTGTCCCCTGCATATGGGGTCAGGGGGCCGTATTGGAGGTTCCGGGGGGCTCGGTGGCGGTTTTGCGGGCCTTCTGGGCTTTGAGCCAATACTGGCGGGCCGTCTCTTCAGGCGAGCCCGGTGCGGCGGGGGTTTGGAGGTCACGCTGGAGGCGGTCGCGGACCTCGTTTGCAGAGTTCTCCAGCTTGCGGTGCATTTCCTCTTTGCGGGCAGGAGCTTGGGACTTGTAATCCTGGGCACTCTTCCGTAGGTAGTTTTTAAACGCGTGCCCACCAATGAATAGGACGATCAGTATCCCGGTCCCTATTGCAGCCTGCTTGGCTGCGGCTCGCTTCTTGCGGGCGTTGATCCGGGCTACCCGCGGCTTGCTTTTAGTTACGGCTTGGGCGAGGTCGCCTAGTTCGCCGGTTGGGGCTCCGGGCGGAGTGGTCGGGGCGGCAATCCGACTACCGCTGCTGATTGTTGGCTCCAGAGCGATTGCGTCTTGAGGATCTTGGGCGATATTGTCAATCTCGGCGTGGACGACTCGCAGGATGCCTAAGTTACCGTTTGCCACTTCGGTGGTGTCGCCGATCGGCATGGCCTGGCGGCGATCGACCATGTAGCTTGCTATTGACTGCACGATCTCTGCACACTGCTCGATGTCCTGTTGTTCCAGGCCGCATCGCATGATCACGTTGGGCAGGGCCAGCATGTGCATGCCGAAGGTTAAACAGGTGACCTGGTCGCCTTGGGCATTGGGCTCGGCGGAGAAGTTCATCATGTGGGGCATTAGTTCGGTCGCGTCAGTTGCCCGGCCCATAGCCGAACGCAACTCACCGCTAACCTCTCGGACCACAAGCGACGGAGGTACGAGCATGACCGGCGTGTCCTGTTCCATCATGGCTGCGGCTATCTTGGCCAGATACAGGATGCTCTTGTAGGGTTGTGTGATGATGTGTGCGTCTATAAGGATTGCGCCGCTGCAGCTTTGCAGGAGGCCCGCCAGGCGATTGTCGCCGGACAACTCGGCCTGTTCGAGGTAGGGCTGGGCGTCTTCGGTGTCGAAGTAGGATCGCTCCAGGATCGTCACGGTGAACATAAACTCACCACCCAGTTTGATTATCCCGGTGGTCGGGCTCAGAGTGACGAAGTTCTCAGATTCGTCATCGTGCTTGCTGAACTGGCAGTTGGTCCATCGCGTCAATCGGCGAATGATGTTTTCGACGGCCAACTGCGGTTTGCCCGTGGTCAGCAGTACGATGCTTTGGCAGTTTTCCATGCCCGATCCCCTTGTCATAAACTGATAGGAAATTTCATTTCGCGTATAGGCCTCGTTAAGGTTAGAGACGCCAGAGGTTACTGGAATAATATCTCCCTGACCCCGACCGGTCAAGGTCGCAATAGATTTGATTGATGCGTGCGGCGGCGGGGCGGATGTTTACTGGAAGCCTAAGACGATGTGCTAGTTGTTTTTGAGGCTTGGATAACGTCTAAGCTCTGCGGTCCCGATGTACGTCGGGATCCGTCTGGAGCGTTTTGTTATGAGCCTGGTTATCTACTTCTTTTCTATTGTTGCTTGTATCGCACATATTGCACCAAGATTACCGCAACAGTCTTCTTTCCAAGATGTCCTGAAGTTCTCTGCGTCCATCCAGGATGCAATGAATGAACACCTTCTTGCCTTCAATTTCGTATATTATGCGATAGGGCTTGAAATGAACTTCCAGGTAAGCGGTCACATTTATTCGCGCCAGTTCGGGCGGAACATGCCCTCTTTCAGGTAGCTGATTTAAGCTGTAGCAGAGTTCTTCTATTTTTCCGAATACATGATCGGCGGCGCCGACCGAGTCATTTCCCAAGATGTACTTGTAGATCGCAAGTATATCGGCCTGGGCGTCGTCAATTATCGCCACACTGTAGATCACTTCAATTCCTTAATCTGAGACCTGAGTTCCTTAAAGGCCTTCTTGGCAGGTTTGAATCGGCCTTCGGTTTTGCTTTTTGAACTCTGGGCCAGCATCTTAAGCAAAGCCAGGCTCTCTTTCATGTTTTCGTAAGATTCAATATCCTGCACTACGACTTTGGCCTCCCCGTTTTGCGTGATAATGAGCGTTCCGTGCTCATCTGAGATATTACGCACAAGTTCAGATGCGTGCGCTTTGAGATAGCTTATTGGCTTAATTGATTCGCTCAATTTCATAACACTCTCCTTGACCTGAATATAGTCTTTTTATAGGTCAAGTCAAGTTGCATTTTTCTTAACGGTAACGTTTCGTGTCATCGGCGTCGCAGGCATCCGTTGCCCACGCTTGTTATGCGTTTAATCTGTCAGGGCATAGCCCGAAAATTTCTAATACATTCGTGTTCAATGGTTTTGAATTCTCCTGCAAAGAAATCCTCAGGAATCTCAAACGAGTAGTCCAGTCCTTTTGGGGACATTGGACGTGAAGTCGGAACTGTGGAGGAATCCTCAGGAGTCTCAATCGAGTAGCCCACTGGCGAGCCCTCTACTTTGGATATTGGAGGTGAAGTCGTAAAAAGGTCTGCTTCGTGCTGGTGGAACACCCCGACAGTACGGCCGCCGTAGACCGACGGCGAAGAGATGCGAAACGTGGCTTTCTGGGATATGCCGGTAGCATGTTGCGTCAGTCCAGACTCTGTAGTCCAGGACTCAGACCACCAACAGTTGTTGGCGTACTCGACAAGCCGACCGACGCACTTGATATATCCGGATGCATCCGCAACTGGCCTGGTGGCAGGCTCCGGCGTAGCTGGCTTGGTGACTGGCTCTGGAGATTCGGGTGGCTTTCCCGCCTCCTGTCTAACGGAACAGCCCGGTATGAGGAACAACGCAAGAGCCGATATGATTGCTACGACAATCCCCGCATCAACCAGACATACAATGATTCTCTGGGCGGGTTTGCTTAACGTTCTTACTGAACCTATTCTTAGTATCCAAGTCGTAATGACAAAGCAACCTATCGTTATCGGGAAAAGCCAAATCAACTGGTTAATAGGACTCGGAGAGAAGCAAGCCGCTGTCGCCACAAGTCCCGCCACAATAGCGCATACTATCGAGAAGACATTGACCTTCCCCGACCCGCTTTGGGCAATGTCAGATTGATTGTTAGGATCGTTCATTATTTGTGCTCATAACTCACTCAAGCTCATGATCCCTGTCGCAGGATTTGGGCGTGTTTTTGAGGCGATTTGCGTATCCGAAGGCGCCAACGCCCCGTTTCTCATAATCACGTTTCCTTTTTTATAGACATCTTTGGATACCATAACAAGCACGAACTTCGAAACTTGCAGATGAATTCATTTCGGTTCGGGTACGAAAAGGTTGTACGCCGTTTGCTGTTGTCGTAATTTGGAGCCTGCCTGCGGTAGGCAGGTGCGGCGGCTTGGCGCCGCTTTCACACGTCGCGGAGCGATGGTGTGGCCGACAGGCCACATGCCGTTGCTTATGCCGTTCTCCGTATGCCGTGAATCGCACTTTAGCAGACAACGACCAACGGCGTCGCTCCGCGACAAACCAAAGCGGCGCCGAGCCGCCGCACTCGTGCGCCCGGAAGCGTACATGGTCAGAGAG
>JABGPF010000415.1 GCA_018645065.1 Phycisphaerales bacterium | reverse complement strand
TTGTCAGTCATGGTATCGACTCCTGAAACCGTATAAAACGGTATCGTACTATGGTTGGGGGCGTCAATCAACTGTCTTGACTGTCTGGGGACACGATCCCAAAAGCGTCGCTTCGCTGCGCTACGCTTTGGCATTTGGGTCATGTCCCCGCGGTTTGTGTTTACTCGGGCGTTTTTTGTGATCTGACCACGATTATCGCCCCGGTCAGGACGAACACCGCAGCCGGTATGATAGTCCATTCGGGCGTTTTCTCGCCGACCAACCACGCCATCACGGCGACAAAAGCGAACTGGAAGAGATTGATTATCCCGACCAACTGGCCCCGCATGTGCTTGATCGAATAGTTCAGGATCGAGTGCCCGATAACCGTTGGGAACACCACCAACGCTACGATCAGGAGTACTTCCTTCAACGACCAGGCCACGCTTGGCTCGATTATCAGTCCCAATATCAGAAACAACAATCCGCCGAAGAAGTACAGCGGGACCACATAAAGCCAGATCGTCGCGAAGTGGCGGTTTTTGCGGCCTAGCGTCAGGTAGACGCAGAAGATGAGCATTGACCCGAAGCAGATCAGGTCGCCGGTGAAGTTTTCGGCGCTGATGTGAAAGTCCAGGGCTCCCAGCACGCAGACACCGATCATTGCCAGCCCCGTCCCCAGGAGCTCAGGCTTCGTTACTCGTTCGCGAACTATCGCAAAGAGGAAGATCGGCATGACCGCGGGCATCATGTTGACGATCAGGCTGGCGTTGGTGGGGTTTGCCATCCGGGCTCCCGTCATCCACGAAGCGAAGTGCAGGCCCATTGCGACACCGGCGATCATAGGCATTTTCAGGTCGCCCCAGCCCAGGCGCTTGCGATGCTTGCGGAAGTCGCGAATGCACAGCGGGCTTAGTACGGCCGCAGCCCCCAGCAGGCGCAGGCCGGTAAGCAGCATTGGCGGGATTTCGCTTTGGCGTATGAATATGATCGCCGTCGCGCACGCCCACACGCCGCCCAGAAGCAGGGCGACTCGCCAAATCGCAAATCCGGAAGAATGTTCGTTCATCATTTAAAGTCACCATAGGCGCCAAAAGCGGCGCGGGTGGGTACTGTACGCCAAAGTGCCCGGCGTTCCAACTGTGATCCGAGATTGACGGTTTTCTTTCACGACGCTGCTGTTACAATGAGGCGGGCGTTTTATTCATCAATCCAGGCGAAAGGTTTTTATTGTGAGTATGAATATACGGGTTTTGGTTATCGTCGCGGTAGTGGCTGCGGGTTTCGTTTCAGTCGGTTTGGGTGCTGAGAATAAACCGCTGGACGTCAGTGGTATTCGCGGCGGGCTTGTGGTGCATCTGGGTTGCGGCTCGGGGCGGGATACCGCTGCGCTGGGCGCCGTCGAGAATTGTATCGTTCAAGGCCTGGACGCAGATGCGGGGAAGATCGCAGCGGCTCGTAAACATATCAAATCGCTGGGCGTGTACGGGCGCGTTTCGGTGCGCCAGTGGGATTCTGCGCATTTGCCCTATATCGATAATACAGTCAATTTCGTGATCTGCGAGACTGCGGGCAAGGTGGCGCCCGCCGAGATAATGCGCGTGCTGGCTCCGGGCGGGACCGCGATGATCAAAAAGGGCGATAGCTGGACGAAGAGCGTGAAACCGCGCCCCGATGAGATCGACGACTGGACGCACTACATGCACAATCCGTCGAATAATGCTGTGGCAAACGATACGGTTGTAGGCCCGCCTCGCAGGCTCCAGTGGGACGGGGCGCCCAAGTGGACCCGCTCACACGAGAAAATGAGCGGCATCAGCGCTATGGTCTCGTCAGGCGGGAAAATTTTCTACATTATCGACGAAGGCCCCATGGCCTCGATCCAGCTCCCGCCAAAGTGGCGCCTTGTCGCACGCGACGCATTCAACGGGATCGTGCTCTGGAAGCGTGACATCTCCAAGTGGCAGACGCATTTGTGGCCTTTGAAGGCCGGACCGACAAAGCTGCCGCGGCGCCTCGTTGCCGTGGGCGATACGGTTTATGTGACGCTCGGTATCGAAACGCCGGTGGTCGCACTGGACGCCGCCACGGGCAAAACGCTAAGGACGTTTGAGGGCTCGGCCGGTAGCGAGGGAATCATTGTGTCAGACGGTGTGTTGTTTGCCAATGTGATCGCCGGGCTAAAGGCCGACGTGTTCAAACCGAAGAAGCCGTTCGTCTGGGACGAGGCCGCCCGTGCACGCGAGATCGGAAAATGGACCGCCGGAGCCAAGAAGCAGCAGATCGCAGCATACAATGTGAAAACCGGCAAGGAATTGTGGCGAAAGGATTACCCCGTCGCGCTGTTGACGCTGGCGGCTGATGCCAAGTGGGTCTATTTCTGCGACGGTCTGAAGATTATCTGCCTCGATCGGGCCAACGGGCAGAAGCGTTGGGAGTCGAAGGAAGTGGGCAGGGTCACCAAAATTATCAGTTCAGCGGCGCCAACGCTGGTGGTTTATAAGGATGTAGTTTTCAGCCTGATCGGTAACTCGATTGTGGCGCTTAATGGTGAAACCGGCAAGGAGTTGTGGCGGGATAAACGCCATCCGCGCTCGGGACATGTCTCGCCCGGAGACGTGTTGGTGGTCAATGATTTAGTCTGGTCAGGCGGGATGGGCGGCGGGGCGTTTGTCGGTAAAAATATCCGCACGGGCAAGATCGAAACGAGTTTCACCCCGCCCAGAATGACATGGTTCCACCCGCGATGTCATCGCTCCAAAGCGACCAGTAAATACATTCTCGCATCACGCACGGGTATTGAACTGGCTGACGTGCGCGAGAAAACGGTCGACGTGAACCACTGGACGCGCGGTGGGTGTCTTTATGGGATAATGCCCGCAAACGGACTGATCTACACCCCGCAACATCCGTGTGCGTGTTTGCTCGAGACGAAAACGTCGAGCTTCAACGCACTGGCGCCTGCGCTCGCGACACCGCAAGCGGAAACCGCGCCGGACAAACGCCTGGTGAAGGGTCCGGCGTTCGGGAAAATTTCCAATGTTCATTCCAAATCAGATGAGTGGTCCACGTATAGGGGCGATATGCAGCGGAGCGGGTATAAAAATACTGCGGTTCCAGCGAAGCTCGATACGCTGTGGCGGAGTAAACCGCTTGGTAAGTTGTCTCCGTTGGTTTCCGCCGGCGGGCGGGTTTACGCTGCGGTGAAAGACGCTCACGCGGTTATTGCGCTGAACGGTTCTACGAGCGAAAAGCTGTGGGAGTTCACCGCTGGCGGGCCGATCGATTCTCCGCCGACTATTCATAACGGCCAGGTAATATTCGGGTCTCGAGACGGGTCGGTTTACTGTTTGCGAGCCAGCGACGGCGTGCTTGCCTGGCGGTTCCTGGCTGCGACTGTCGATCAGATGCTGGTGTCCTATGGTAAGCTCGAATCGGTCTGGCCGGTGAGCGGGAGCGTGCTGGTGCAAAACGGCGAGGTGTGTTTCGTCGCCGGTCGCTCGGCGTTTCTTGACGGTGGGATGCGACTTTATCGCCTCGATGCGAGCAGCGGAAAGATGCTTTCGATGACCGTGATGAACGAGACGGATCCCAAGACGGGCAAGAACCTCCAGAAGCTTCAGGGCGGATGGATCGGCCTGACCATGCCCACTGCACTACCGGACATTCTCACCAGCGACGGGAAGCAGATCTACATGCGGTCTCAACCGTTCGATCTGAAAGGCAAGCGGACGCGAGTGGCGCCGGACTTGAAAGTGGCTGATCAGGCTCGGCCCGGGGCGCACCTGTTCAGCCCCGTCGGGTTTCTGGACGATACGTGGATGCACCGGACATATTGGATGTACGGCGTGACTGGCGTGT
>JABGPF010000414.1 GCA_018645065.1 Phycisphaerales bacterium | reverse complement strand
TGGGGAACGCTGGACGAGCCGTGCATCACCATGTGCAGCTCGGGAGTCTTCTCGTGGATCTCTTTGACGATATCCAGGGCCAGGGTGGGGGTTTCCTTGAACTTGTAGGCTCCGTGGCTGGTTCCGATCGCCACCGCCAGTGCGTCCACACCGGTCTGGGCGACGAACTCTTCGGCCTGGACCGGGTCGGTCAGGTGTTCTTGTGCTTCTTCTTCGGACAGTCCGGCGCCGTGTCCGTCTTCGATTCCGCCAAGGGCGCCAATTTCGCCTTCAACCGATACGCCTACGGCGTGTGCGGCGTCGACTACAGCTTTGGTTACTTCGACATTGTACTCAAACGTGCTGGGCTGCTTGCCGGCTGCGTCCAGGGAACCGTCCATCATTACTGATGTGAAGCTCTGGTCGATCGCGGACTGGCAGGTCTCTACTGAGTTACCGTGATCCAGGTGCATTACGATCGGGATCGTCGGATTCAGTTCGGCGGCCGCCAGCATCAGGTGACGCAGGTATGCGTCGTTGCTGTATGCGCGGGCGCCGCGTGAAGCCTGGATGATCACCGGGGAGTCGGTCTCCTGGGCAGCGATCATGATCGCCTGGATCTGCTCCATGTTATTGACGTTCAGGGCCGCAACACCGTAATCGTTCTCGGCGGCGTGGTCCAACATTACTCTAAGGGGGATCAATGGCATGATAACCTCTGGTGCTTTCTTAAGCGTTTACGTAAACTCAGGGCGCCACGCGACGCCTACACATTCGGGGCAGCATTATACGGACGAAGCGGGCCAATATAAAGCTATTTATCTGATTCTACTGTAATTGAGCGCCGCTTGTTTTCCCGGTAAGCAATTTCCCCAGGCGTTGTCCGGGGCGAATACGGCTGGAATTTCAACTTTTCGCTTGGAGTTCAGGAATACGGACATATAATCAGCATTGTTCGGTCGCTTCAATACGAGCCTGAGGATAAGGCGTCCGGATATCCGATCTGAGCCGGTCGGATCAAAGGAACTGAGGTCAGAAGGCTGCAAGTCCACTTTCGGATCTCAAATATCACTATAAGAGGTAAATACTATGCGAAATACGGTTATTGTGTGGTTCGGTTTGGCGTCATTGGTCCTGAGTGCGTCTGGTGTTCTTGCCGACGATCTCAATCCCCCGCCCTGGCGACATGCGGATAGAACCACGTTCCAGGCGTGGGAATTTGGAGCAGATGATGCAACCGCCCCCGAAGATGGTTTCACAATGCCTCCGAATGAGCCCTTGCCAGCGTTCCCAAAGGCAGAGCCTTATGCGTTTATAACAGGCGGGACCTGGATTGATGATCCCGATGACACTGCACGCCAAGGCGTATGGAGCCTGACTACCGACCCGACTTCAAGCTGGATGAACCTGTTTATCTCGAACTACTCTGGCGGAGCTGAGAAAAAGGTATGGCTCCAGTTGACCTGGATGGCCAATCCGAAACCTTTCCCAGTGGTCCCCGACGGCGCCCCCGCAGTCAGCGTCCAGCCGGGATTCTCACCGACTCCGGTTCCTCTAAGCCTCATCTCCGAACAAGACCTGGGCGACGAATGGTTCCACAGCACGTACCTTGTAACACTTGAACCGAATCCAGAGTTTGAGATGTTCATAATCTCCGGCGACATTATGATCGACGAGGTGGTCGTCGACACTATCTGCCCCGAACCCGGAACGCTTATGCTGCTGTGCGTCGGTATTCCGCTCGCACTGAAACGTAAACGCAAAGCCCGGAATTAATAGGGTCGCTACGGAATTCGAGAACTGACCACGTTCACAATAGCTTCACACATATACGTTGTGAACCATGACCTGGAAAAGTAGTACTTCTTTTCCGAGTCATGGGTCGCACAGAAACGTGGCTACTATAACATGTTGTAGAATAGCGGGTTAGAGGGGGCATGTCGCGGATGTTTCGGTTTGAACTCTCGCGGCCAGGCTCGCCAGCGGTTGGATCGGAGGTTCACACCGCGCAGATGGTGTGAACATGTGCGAATTCGCCGGATGGGTGCTTACGGGCCTCGCGATAGTGCATCACCACGGCGCCGCGGAGACACGCTGCGGTGTCGTCGGGATACATAACGAGAAGAGGACCACCTGCTCACCTGCTACTCCGTCAACGAACCGTTGATATTCGAGCGCAACAATTGGGGCGCAGCAGCCGAAGCCGCCACGCCCCTATCGGTAGAGGTTAATAGTTAACGTATTTCGTCATTTAGACTTGCCGAACTCGATGAACACAAATCGCTGCCCGCCGTCTTTGTCCTTGATCAAGAGCCTTACTCCGTCTGCCTTGGTCGATGCGATCGCCTTGTTGAATTCGTCGGTCGACACAACCGCCTTCCCTCCCACTTTAGTGACCAACAGACCTTTTGTCAGGGCGTTTTTTTCTGCGTCCGAACCGGAGGTCACTTTGGTGATGACCACACCTTTGACGCCCTTTTTGAAACCGTAACTCTCTGCATTTTCGGGCGTTATAGTGACTACTTCGACCCCAAGTTTGGATACCGTTTTGGTCTTGCTTTCGGCTGCGTTGAACGCCGCAAGCATATCTTCAGGCTGCTTTGCGATTTTGAGATTAACGATTTTTAGTTTCCCGTCGCGGTAAAGTTTCACTTTCACCGAATCGCCCGGGCTTAGCGAAGCTACGTAATTTCGCAGTTCGTTGAGGTTTTTGGTTCGTTTAGCGCCAACGTTGACAATGAAATCGCCAATTTCCATACCGGATTTTTTCGCCGGTCCGCTGGGCGCCATTCCGGCCACCAGGACACCATCGGCGTTGGGTAATCCGAAACTCTTTGCGAGTTTTTCGTCTATATCCTGAATATGAACGCCAATATATCCTCTGACCACTCGTCCGTTATCGATCAACTGCCTCATCACGCTGCGAACCATATTCGACGGTATCGACAGTCCTATGCCTTCGTTCACGCCTGTTCTGGAAACGATCGCGGTGTTAATTCCGATGATTTCGGCTTTCATGTTCACCAGCGGACCGCCTGAGTTACCGTGATTGATCGCAGCATCGGTCTGCAGGAAGTTCTCGTATCCGGTTCGCCCGGTTGTTCGTCCCTTAGCGGAGATTATTCCCGCGGTAACCGTCTGCGGAAGCCCTTCAGGCGCACCGACAGCCAGGACGCAGTCGCCAATATCCATCTTGTCGCTATCGCCCAGCGGCGCGTCGATAAGACGGTCAGGTTTGATTTTCACCACCGCGATATCGGTTTTCTGATCGGTGCGAACCCACTCGGTTTTCAAGCGTCTCCCGTCGAGGAGTGCTATTTCGACTTCGTCGGCCCCCTGCACCACATGCCAGTTGGTCAGAATGTAACCTTTCTTCGCGTCGACTATAACTCCGCTTCCAACACCGCTGGAGTAATATTCCCGCTTGGGCGTGTTTTCGTTTCTTGGCGCCATTCTCGGCATCCCGCCGAAACGACGCCGCATGAACTCTTCCATTTCACCGACGGAGGGATGCCCCGACATGTCGATTTTCTTCCGGACATGCACAACAACAACCGCGGGTTTAACAGCTCTGGCCACGGTGCGGTATCGCTGCGACGTCCGATCGGCCCGTCCGAGTATTTCAGCGTTCTCTCGATTCGCGCGATTTTCTCCAGAGGCCACCGCGTAGCTGATCTGTTCGACGATCCTGGGACCGAGGAAACAGCCCGCGCATACAGCGCCCAAAATCAATAATGTGAGTGTAGACTTCCTGAGTACTGTTGTATTCATTTCTAATTTTCCTTTGGTTCAAAACCATGCCTTGCAACACCATCATACCCGCCGTGCGGCCGGTACATTGATCTATACGCCATAATCCGTTCGCTGGTTCGC
>JABGPF010000413.1 GCA_018645065.1 Phycisphaerales bacterium | reverse complement strand
GATGGCGCGATAGGGCACATCATGGACCTTCATCCTCGAGAAGCGGACGAACCCGATATCCAGATACCCGCTCCGCCACGCAATCACGTCGTCAAAGGTGCTTCCGTCAACCGCGTCTTTTTCGGTCAGGACGTACAGCCCCTTGACGCGTCGCGTTTCGCGGACGCCTATCTGCGTGCCCGCGCCGGTCAGTTCGATATCCTTGAGGTGCTCCCCGCCGAATTCCCGCATGGCCTGGGCCATCTGCACGATCTGGCGCCTGCTGGCGCACTCGGCGGCGTTGCGCTGGAACGGGTCGGTCGTGTCGAACTGCCCGAGGTCCCGCGTACCGGCGTGATTGATGTAGAAATTGCCCGAATTGGCCAGTTTCCCCAGGCCCCAGCTCTTGGGAATAAGCGGATACTTGGCACGAGCCTTATCGGCGAGTTTTCGCATGTTGACCTTGCGGAGTTGCGCCCTGGTGACGTTGGTCAGGCTCAGGCAGAGAGTTTGGGGAGACAGCGATCCGAGTTCCTTCATGGTTTCGGCGCCAGCGAAGTGGGCTATGTCGCCATCGCCTGTGCAGTCGACAACCGCCCCGGCGTTGATAGTCGCCAGGCCCTGCTTGGTCGAGACGACAACGCCCGTTACGCGATTGTCTTTTACGACCGCGTCCACGGCCTGGGTGTGGACGAGATACTTGCAATTGACCTTATCGAGAGCATTAAGCACCGCGACCTTGAGGTATTCGACGTTGCACCAGAGTTGATGCTGTCCGATCCGGACGGCCTGGTCGCCCAGGGCGGTTAGCTCGCTGATAACGAGTTCGTGGACTTTCGAGCGTGCTTTCTTCTCGGGTCTCATCTGGTTGATGGGCATACCGAGGCACCATGCGGCGACTCCGCCGAAGAATGCGTGATTTTCGATCAGCATGGTTTTGGCCCCGCTCATCGCCGCTCCCATCGCAGCCCCGATCCCCGCCGGTCCGCCGCCAACTACCAGCACGTCGAATTTCATACCGTCCAGCTTGGAGGTCTTCGCCCGATTGGGTTCTGCGGCCCGTCCAGCCGACGCGGAACCAAGTATGGATGCAGCCGCCGCTCCGAGCCCGGCTGTTTTCAGAAGTTCGCGACGATTTGTATTACGCTGTGTCATGATGATTGGCTCCCGTGATGCAGTTAACGTGTTGTCTGGAGGCATTTATGTCCTTATATCCGTTGACATCCCGCCGGTCAAGTCGTAATCTCACGGTACGCTGAATGCGATGGAGAGAAAGGTCATTAGGCATGAAACACATCTGTTATGCTATTTGTATCGTGATGATCCTGTCGGCGGGAATTGCCGATGCGGACAGACCGTTCAAGGCGTTTGTCACGTCCGATTTTCGTGTTGGCCCATATGATCGACAGGTCACTGAGAATATTTCGTTGCTGGTTTCACCGGTTCCGAAGGTTCGCGCCGCGGCGGCTGAAGCGTTGGGATTTCTCCGTGCGCATTCAGCGGGCAAGGTTCTTGGCGTGGCGTTGAAGGACAAGTCCGCCGAGGTGCGTAGAGAGGCTGCATTGGCGTTGGCGTGGTGCGGGAGTCGGCGGGATGTTCCGTTGCTGCTTGCAGCGCTGGACAACGAGAACTGGTCGGTCAGGCAGTCTGCGTGTGTGGCGTTGGGGAATTTGACGGGCATGGAACTGCCCTTTAACGCACTGGCCGACCAAGAGGTTCGCCAGCGCCAGGCCGATGCGTGGCGAAAGTGGTGGTCGAGCGTTAGCGATGGGCTGATCCCGCCCGCGGTGCTGCAACTCACAACGAGCAAGGATATGGAGGCCTCGCTGCGCGGCGTGCGAGCGCTGGGGGCGTTGGGCGGCAAGGGCGCCGCGGACGAAGTCCTGAAGATTCTGGCGACATATCGCGGCGAGAACCATTCGAGGCTCAACGAACTCCAGAAGCATCTGGTCCAGTCGTGCATCCGCAGCATGGGCCGCCTTGGAGGCGACAAGGCCTTGCCTGTCCTGCTGGATTACCTGGGGACGGCCGGATGGGGGCGATACGCCGCCGACGCGCTGGGCGACCTCGGCGACCGCCGAGCAGTCAACCCGTTGATCGCCGCATACCCCCGCTTCGCCAGGCAAGTGGCGCACACTCGCAGAAGACTGCACAGTCCCGAGCTGTGCCCTCGGGACGACAGGAGCCTCGGCGACAACACCCAGGACAGAATGCTCGATACGCCGTATGCGATAGCACTGGCGCTTACCCGCCTGCCGCTGGACGACAAAGCCGACATCGCGGCCCTGAAGAAAATATGCCCGCACCTGCTTGCCAACATTACCTCCGACTGGGACAGCGGCGTGTTTTACGAGGTCGAGGCCTATCAACTTATTACAGCGTTCCTTCTGGAACGGGCGTCACTCCGCGCCGCTGCCTGTGATGCGGCGTTCGGCGCGATCGCCTTGTCAGACAAGTGGTCCCATCGCAAGGTTGACGACTTCACCGGCGAAAACGCCACGCCCGAAGAAGCGTTCGACGTGCTGGCGATGAGGATGTACGGGGATGTGCCCTACGTCAGCCGGTGGATACCCGCACTGTGTCGCGCGAATGATGTTCCGCGTCTGATCAAGCTGCTGGCCCACGAGAACGGTTGGCTGCGAATCAACGCCGCCAAGGCCCTGATGTTCATCGGAGATAAGCGGGCTATCAAGCCGTTGACGCGGTTGCTGGCGGCGTCGCATCCGGAGGCCGAGTACGGATTCTCCGGCGTGCTCGAGCACGCCGAGTTTAACGATCCGGCCCCTCGGTGGCGTGAGGCGTATATCCGGGCGCTGGGTCGATTGGGGGCGAGCGGGTCGGTCCGAATGCTCGTCAAGATATTGACCGATCGGCGAAACGTCCTGGAAATACAGCATGCGTCGGCCCTTGCGCTGGATGAACTTGGCGGAGTTGACGCATTGGCGGCGATGAAGCGGGCGGCGGGCGCCCATCCATTCCACAGTATTCGCCTGGTCGCTCGCGAGGCCCTGTGGCGCCGGGGGATATCGCATGAGACCCGACCGCCCGATATCTCGCCGGTTCAGCCCGTCGACAAGAACGCTAGAGCCTCGCATGCCGACCCGGCGATAGTATTCATCAAGGGCAGGAACAAGGTCCGCAGCGATTTCAACGGGCAAGCGGGCGTCGACCCATGGCGTCAAACTTACGCCATCAGCAACTCCGGTCCGACGATGCGACTCGGGCAGAATCTTTACATTCTTAACCCGCCGGCCGCCAGCGGGAAAGTCACGCACCTAACGAAGTTCACCGACGGATATGTCGCCGACTGTGAAGTGTCTTGGGACGGTAAGCGGATTATCTTCGCCCGCCGCCTCAACGGAGACCCGCGCAACTACCGCCAGGCGCCTTACGCGAAAGCGACATTGAAAAAACCGGGCGCACCCCGTTTCGGAGGCTCCGACGACCCGTGGTGGCACATATGGGAGATCAACGTTGACGGCAGCGGATTGCGACAGTTGACTTCCGGACCGTATCACGATGTGGCGCCGGCGTATCTGCCCGACGGACGCATTGTATTTTCGTCAACCCGACTCGGCGTGCGGGACGAATACCACGGTTACCCCAGCCCCGGCCTGGCGGTTATGAACGCTGACGGAAGCGATATTCACTGCATCGGTTTCAATCTCGGCGGCGACAGGGACCCCGCCGTTCTGCCCGACGGGCGAGTGGTCTTCAGCCGCCTCGACATCTTCTACTCGCGCCTGAAAACCGAGGTCACAGTCCAGGCGGTTTTCCCCGACGGGACAAGAAATGAAGCAGTCTACGGGCCCGAGCGTCGCCCGTTCTGGCGGAAGGTTCACAGGGACAACGCAGCCTGGACCATGCGTCCGTCCTACGGCGGGC
>JABGPF010000412.1 GCA_018645065.1 Phycisphaerales bacterium | reverse complement strand
CAAAATACTTCAGTTCCGCCCCGCCGTCTTGGGCGACCAATCCGCCGCCGATGTGATCGAAACTCAGCACGATCGTTTTGCCCACGACTTTTGTATCCTTATCACGCAGCAGCGGACCGGAATATACCAGGCCCTTCTTGGCGTATGTTGTACCCAACGCCCAAATCGCCAGACGTTCACCAGAGACGCGTTTCTTCGGCGGGTGCAGCGACGGACCGCAATCGTAAAACACAGCCATACCTGTGTTCGGAGTCAGCGCTAGTGCTCTGCGTTCTGAGTCGCGAAGTTGTGCCATCCCGCCTCCGTTTGCCCCTGTGGGAACCTGCACCCAAAGGAACGGAAAATCGCCCTGGCCCCAGGCCTTTCGCCAGTCTTGCACCTGGCGTTGCTGGAGATATCTATAGTGCCACCCCGACCCGTTCTTGGCGTTGCGCTCGCCCTGATACCATATCGCCCCGCGAATACCGTACGGAACCAGCGGTGCGATATGCTGCGTCCATAATCCGCCCTGTCGCCCTCGAACTCCGCCCTTACCTTTCGGGTCAATCTTCGCATATATTTGTTCGGAGGCGCCCGGGGGCATCCACGCTTCGATCGGCGTACCGCCCCTCGCCCTGCCGATGAGACCGATCGGAACGTTGAGATCCTTCTGGAGCGTTTTGGCGAAATAGTACGCTACGGCGAACACGCCTTTAACGTTTTCAGGCGTAATCGGCGCCCAGCCCTTTCCGCCCTGCCAGCGGATATTCGGGAATTTGGCATTGGGCAACTCGGCTGCGGTTTCCCTGTCGCTCTTCATGCGGAACGCCATGTTCGACTGGCCCGAGCATACCCAAACCTCGCCAACGAGCACGTTTTTGATAACCGTGTCGTTGATTTTCAATTCGGCTGGTGTGCTGTTGGCCTTCAATTCGTCGAGCTTGACGACCCACTTACCGTCGTCGCCAGCGGTTGCGGTTTTGCTCTGCCCGGCGAACTGGACGGTAACCTTCTCGCCCTTGTCAGCCGTCCCGAACACAGGGGCCTTCATCCCGCACTGTAAAACCATTCCATCAGAGAACAGTTTGTCGCCCTTCACCGCCGACCATGCCGGACCAGCAATCGCCAACAGCAAACCGATGAATACAAAACGCCTGAAATTACGTAACATCATTTAAGTTCCTTATTTTTTTCGCGTCAGTAGGATCGACCACATCAGAGGCCCCTTGCCCTTTTCGCCGTTGGCGCCGAATTTCGACTCGCGTAGCCAGGTGAAATCGAACAGGGCTTTGAAATCATTGCGTATATCTTCTTCCTTAACCCGGGGCGGTCCGTAGTGACGGGCTTCGTTGGCGTTACCGGCCAGGATCAGAAACTGCGTACCGGGCTTGGACAGCCTCTTCGCCGATGCGACGAACTCTTTAGCGAACTTGCGACGAACCCCGTGATAGCAACCGCGATCATACATAAAGTCAAACGGTTTGAGTTTCGGAACGGCGGTAACGTCGGCGAGCACCCAGTTGACTTTAACTTTCGCCTTGTCGGCCCGGGCCTTGGCGATCGCCAGCGCAGTAGGCGCCACGTCAATCGCGGTGACATCGAACCCTTTTGACGCCAGGTATATCGAGTTAGTCCCCGCCCCGCATCCGAGCACAACCGCCCTGCCGGGCTTGATCTTTCCACTCTCAACAGCCTTCTTCAACTCGACAGCAACCCGCTTGGTGTCCCACGGCGCAGCATTTTTACGAGTGTAGCGAGAGTCCCACCCCGCCAACATTTTCACGCCTTTAGGCCCGTGCGGCATGATGCCCGAAGGCAAAACACGCTCAGCCAGCACGTCCTTTCCCTTAGCGTCGGTGATCGTAATCGAACCGGCCGATTCCGCGCCGGTAGGCAAGGTCAGCTTGCATCTTGTCTCTTTCGTTTCGATTTTCAGCACGAGCGGCTTGGCGTTCGAGACGATCTTAACCGCGGGTTTGTCCTTCTGGCCCAGGGTAATTGCGACGACAACCCGGCCGACGCCATTTTTGCACGGTGCTGTAAAGCTATCAAGCCCCTGAAGAGTACTGTCGGCGACGGATATCTTACTCGGATAAGCCGGCGCATAAGCTACAGGCCGATTGACTTTACGGTACGCCAGTTTCCACTGAAAATTATCTCCGGAGCCCAGCCCGCTGATCTGATCGTCAACCAGCAGCAGCGAAGGTTTAACCAGTATCACCCTTCGCAAATACGACGGACTTTTATCGCCGCCAGCGGTTTTGCCCACCACGCAGACGAAATTTTTGTGCTCCTCGTAAGCGATGATTTCATGCATGCCCAACGATGCGGGTTTTGGCAGGTCATCGCGATACTGCTCGGTGCGCTTCTGCAATTCGGCCAATCCGCTAACGTCCAGCCCCAATCTCACCGGCTTGGGTGCCCCAATAGCAGAATCAATCCCGATCATCGCCAGCAGCATCAATACAACCGTAGCTTTTTTAATCATTGCATATCCCTTTCAATTCGCCCAAAAAAGCGGGTAGCCAGAGGATACCCGCACCACCATTGGAACTCAATACTGCAAGTAACTCGGATTCGCCTTGTAGCAGCGCCGTCGCATACGGATAATGGACCTTATATTATGAATATTTCACCAACACGACCGATTCACCTGACATATTGCCTTAACGTTCACCCAGGCCAGACCTGGGCTGACAACTTTACCGCTATTAGAGATAACGCTCTGCGCGTGCGGGATATTGTCTGCGATGCAGATACTCCGTTCGGGCTGGGGATGCGGCTGGGCAAGATCGCCGCAGACGAACTCATACAAGACGACAAAATCGCCGAGTTTCGAGAATTCCTCGACGCCAACAATCTATACGTGTTCACGATAAACGGATTCCCCTACGGTGAGTTTCACGAGCCCGGCGTGAAGGAAAACGTCTACGCGCCCGACTGGCGAACCGACGAGCGACGCGATTACACAATACAACTGGCTGACATTCTCGTTGAACTACTGCCCGAAGGCGTTACCGGCAGCATATCGACCGTGCCCGGATCGTACAAAGCGTGGATCGAAACGCCCGAAGATGTAGAAGCGATGGTGAATAATCTCGCCGACATAGCCGGGCACCTGTACAAAATCAGACGAACCAGAGGCGTAAGCATCTGCATCGCACTGGAACCCGAACCTGACTGCTTCATCGAAACGTCCAAAGAGGTGATAAAATTCTTCACCGGCCCGTTGCGCGAATACGGCAAGGCCCGCGTGCGAAAAACTCTCAATATCTCCGGACACAAAGCCGCCAAACTCCTCCGCCGCCACATAGGCGTATGCCTCGACACCGCACACGCCGCCGTCGAATTCGAGGACACCGTCGAGGCCGCATTGGCAATCAACGACGAGAACATCCGAATCGCCAAGGTGCAGCTAAGTTCAGCCCTCCACGTTGCGATCCCCCGCGACGCCGGCGCCGAACTTAAAGACAAGATCCAAGCGTTCTGCGACCCGGTCTACCTGCACCAGACCCGCATCCGCCGACACGACGTAGTCTACCACCATCACGACCTACCAGCCGCCCTGGCCGATGGCGATCTCCACGCGGGCGATCAATGGCGAATACATTTTCACGTACCGCTGTTCTTCGACGAATCCGAAGGGCTCCAGGGCACGAACTACCTGTTAAAAGGCGAATTCGCCGAACTGCTGCGTCGCGGGCTGACCGAACATTTGGAGATCGAAACCTACACGTTCGGAGTACTGCCCGACGATTTGCGCCCCGACGATCTCCCGCCCGCGATCGCCAAAGAATATAACTGGGTGTTGTCAGTGATCAGTGAGCAGTGAGCACTACTGTCCCATCATAAGTTGAATAAATTCAATTGGTTATCATTATCACCA
>JABGPF010000042.1 GCA_018645065.1 Phycisphaerales bacterium | reverse complement strand
GATTGTGCTATGGTTAGATGAATTATAAAATTAAACGTTGGGACAGTAGTGATCACCGATCACTGATCACCGATTGATTTAGAGGAAGTACGATGGCTTTTTTGAAGAAAACTGTTGAGAAACTGGCCGCTGGGCTCAGTCGTACGCGCCAGAAGTTTATCGGGTCGCTCAAGACGCTGTTCTCGGGGCGGAAACTCGACGATCAACTACTTGACGATCTGGAGGAAACGCTCATCCAGGCCGATCTGGGCGTAACTTCGGCGATGAGAATCAGAGAAGACCTGCAAAAAGCCTTCACCGAAAAACGAGTCGAAGGCGGAGATCAGGCGATCGAATTCCTCAAAGATGAAATAAAAAAATACTGGCCCGAATCGGACCGAAGCGTCCATATGGCCAGCGAAGGACCCACGGTTATACTTGTCGCCGGAATCAACGGATGCGGGAAAACCACCTCAATTGCAAAGCTGGCCTATCGATTCAAAAGCGAAGGCAAGAAGGTTTGCCTCGCGGCGGCTGACACGTTCCGCGCCGCAGCCGTTCAGCAGCTTACAATCTGGGCCGATCGCATCGGTGTTGACATAATCTCAGGATCAGGAAGCGATCCGGCCTCAGTGGTGTTCGACGCCTGCGACGCTACGGTGGCGCGTGGCGCCGATATCCTGCTGGTGGACACCGCAGGTCGCCTGCACACTCAGGACAATCTGATGCGCGAACTTACCAAAATTCGCGACGTTGTCGCACGCAAGATCCCCGGCGCCCCGCACGAAGTATTGTTGGTGTTGGATGGGACCACCGGTCAAAACGCGATTAATCAGGCCAAGGCGTTCTCGGCGGCGATAGACGTTACGGGTATTTTCCTGTCAAAACTCGACGGGACCGCAAAGGGCGGGATCGTAGTGGCGATTCGCAATGAAGTGGATCTGCCGGTTAAATTCATCGGTATCGGCGAGGGGTATGAAGACGTAGAACCGTTCGATCCGGAACCATTTGTCGAGGCGCTCTTCGCGTAAGGCATGATCCCCAGCGACTATGACATCGTTGTGGTGGGCGGAGGGCACGGCGGCGTTGAAGCCTGCCGGGCTGCGGCAGTGCTGGGACGCAAAACCGCACTGATAACGCTGGCTGCCGACAAAGTGGGCGAGATGTCATGCAACCCCGCGATCGGCGGGGTGGGCAAGGGGCAGATCGTTCGCGAGATCGACGCTCTGGGCGGAATCATGGGCCAAGCCGCCGACGCCACGGGTATTCAATTCCGCATGCTGAACTGCTCAAAAGGACCGGCTGTCTGGGGACCGCGATGTCAGTCTGACAGGCACAGCTACGCAAAATGGGTTCAGAACCAACTCGCCGATCAGGATAATCTCACGATTGTCGAAGGCGAAGCGGTGAGCATTATCATCGAAAACGCGCGAGCAGTCGGTGTGCGAATCTCCCAAGGCGATGGTGAGTCTGACATCCGAGCCAAGGCGGTGATCGTCGCCAGCGGAACGTTCCTTAACGGACGACTTCACTGTGGGGAGAAAATCTGGCCGGGCGGGCGATATGGTGAACCGTCGGCCGATTCACTAAGCCAATCGCTGCGAGACGCCGGTTTGGAACTCGATCGCCTGAAGACCGGCACCGTTCCGAGAGTCGCCGCCGAGTCGATCAATTACGACTTGTGCGAGATACAAAACGGTGACCAGGCGCCCACCCCGTTCTCGTTTATGAACGATTCGCTGGATGTGGAGCAGATTCCGTGCTGGCTGACGGCGACGAACGAAAAGATCCATGAAAAGATCCGCGAGAACTTCCATCGGGCTCCGCTCTACAGCGGGCAGATCGATTCGACCGGACCGCGATATTGCCCATCAATCGAGACAAAAGTCGACCGGTTCTCAGAACGTCCGAGCCATTTGGTGTTCCTCGAACCAGAGGGACGTGACACCAACTGGGTCTACTGCAACGGGATATCAACGTCGCTGCCGACGGATGTCCAGGACTTCATGATCCATAACATCCGCGGACTGGAAAACGCCGAAATACTGCGATACGGGTACGCGATCGAATACGATTACGCGCCGCCAACGCAACTCCAGGCCACGCTCGAGACTAAAAAGGTCGCCTCACTGTTCCTCGCCGGCCAGATCAACGGGACAACCGGATACGAAGAAGCCGCCGCGCAAGGGCTCATCGCCGGGATCAATGCGTCGGCCCAAATAACCGGTAGTGACCCGCTGGTGCTCATGCGAGACCAAGCGTACATCGGCGTAATGATTGACGATCTGGTGACCAAGGGCGTGAACGAACCGTATAGAATGTTCACAAGTCGGGCTGAGCATCGCCTGCTGCTGCGTGCTGATAACGCCAACAGGCGCCTGACGGAAATAGGGCGGGGCGTTGGGCTGGTGTCCGACGAACGCTGGGCTCGCTACAAGGCTCGCCAACAGGCGACCGGTCGGGCTGAAGAGCTGATGCGACAGACCAAAATCGGGCGTAAAAGCGTCTGGCAGCTTCTACAGGAGCCCCAAAGACTCTCCAGCGATGTTATCGCCGAATGCCCCGGACCACAGGGCGATGAACTGCGGAGCCTCCACCAACACGAACCCAGTGCGATCGACTCGCTCACTGTCGACGCTCGCTACGAAGGCTACCTTATAAAGGACCGCAGCGCCGCCCGCCAGACCCGCGACCTGGAAAGCAAGGTGATACCCGGTGATATCGACTATAACGCAATTTCGCACCTGAGAGCCGAGGCCCGCGAGCGTTTGGCGGAGATTCGTCCTCGCTCACTAGGCCAGGCGCTGCGAATCAGCGGTATCACGCCTGCTGATATTACTGTCCTTGCCGTCGGATTGGCCCGGGCGGGCAGAGAAGCTAGCGAGTAGCGTCTCTGGCGGTGTTAAGCTAGGTAGTTTGCATAGGTGTGGTAAAATATTCGAGGCGGTGATTTGAAGGAAAAATTCGAGGTTTCTGTGAATTGCAAAAATGAGGTTCGTAAGGTCTGTTTTATGCGAGGATTGTGTCAAACTCCGAATAGTTTGATTGCTTAATGAAGGTGTTGGAATATAGCCGAAATTACTATTGCATGGAAGCAGAAGGGTCGGTGGTAAGTTGAGTAGGTTACCGGCCTGTAGAGGAAGTAATCGAGGCTTTCGGACATAAGCTGACACCGCAGGTGGCGTAAGGAAACGTCATCTGCAGCGAGGTCCGAGGCCCGGCCGCTCACGACGGTGAACCGTGGGCTAATTCAAGAGGACTTGAATATGTACGTTAATGGGGTAAACCCTCCGATACCGCCGCAGTCAGTAGAACCTGTCGCCTCCGTTGCCCGCGATGGTGGTCAGGCGGCATTGCCGCCCGCAGGCGATGTAGTTGAGATCTCAACCGTGGCAAGGCTCGCAGCACAGGTGCATAATGTTCCTGAAGTGCGAACTGAACTTGTCGCACGAGTTAAGGCTGAGATTGAATCTGGCGTTTATGAAACTCAGGAACGTATTGACGTGACTGTAGATAAACTGATGGGTGAATTCTTCGACTAGTGTTCCACTATGTGTGGCTGCAATTTAAGCAGGCGCGGGTTATAAACCCGCGCCTGCGTTTTTTTTTGTTATAGGGGAAGTTAACGACAACAGCGCTAAGCCGCAAGCGGCAAACCCCAGCAAGCGTACTTACCACGCCGCTTGCGGCTTAGCGCTGTTGTCGTTCGCCGTTGTCGTTAGTTTGGAAATTGGATATTCGCTGCATATCCGTATTTTAGCGTGTAGCGAATATAACGAATGCAACGAATGTAGCGGTGGAACCAAAGTACGGAGTTACCCTAATCATGTATATTTACCCCAGTGCCCGTATTTTACCTTGTCGGACGTTGATTTGTATGTTAAAATAAATAGACTCGGGGAGATGTAGTGTTTAGGGTCGGTTGAAATAGCATTTCGGGTGTTTTTGAAGCCCCGAGATTGACAGGAGATTGTATCGTGCGAAATAAAGCTGTTTATACTACCGGAGAGGCCGCAGCGGCTTGCAAACTGTCTCAGCAGACTATTATAAGGTGCTTTGATAGCGGTCAGTTACAGGGTTTTCGCGTTCCTGGCAGCAAGTTCAGGCGAATACCCAGCGACGCTCTGCTGAGTTTTATGAAGGCTAACAATATCCCGCTGGATGGGCTGGATAACGATAGTATACGTGTTCTTGTTGTTGATGATGATCCGGAAATCATCGAGCTGTTCGTTGACGTTCTGGAGGCCGATGGGCGATTTGAAGTCGCCAGCGCCCAGACCGGTTACGACGCCGGTGTGTTGACCCAGCAGTTCCGTCCGGACGTTGTGGTTTTGGACTTCATGCTCCCGGACATTAACGGTAACGTTGTGTGCAAAACGATTCGCGAGAATCCGGAGTTGTCGGACATTAAGATTCTTGTGATTTCGGGCATGGTTAACCCCGCTGAAGTCGAGCGTCTTATGGAGGCTGGGGCCGATGATTTTATCAGGAAGCCCTTCAATATCGACACGGTGGTTAAGCGGATTCTCGACTTGGTTAAAAACGGATAATCCGTATCGATCAGCAAGTTTTTTGTTAGAATAATTTCAAACCTCCTGTATCTACAGGTGTGGTCCTGAATATCGGAGGCGAGAATCTCAGGCGTTTGGGCTTTGTGTCCAGGCGAAAATGGTTCGAGTGTAATGGATACCTTGTCACAGGTTGGAGCCTTGCACAATAAGCTCAGTGTTGAGCGGTTGGATCAGCTTATATGCGGGCTGAACGGACTGGTCGCCTGGGGGCCTGTCGCTCGTTCTGTGCTTGAACTGTTGACTGCTTCCGACGGCGGGGCTTCTGACCAGGGCGATTTGTCCCAGGAGCTTGGCGATCTGATAACGCTTGACCCTGCCATGACCGTCGGGGTCTTATCGCTGGCGAATCGTTCGGGCGGGCCAGACGTTTTCACGGTATCCGACGCGATTGAAAAGTTGGGGTTCGACGTTGTTCGCGCCGCGTTGCTTGCCGGGCAGGGGTTTATCGCACCGGCATGGGGACTGGGCGATGAGACGCGATTTGATAACGAAGCATTTTCCCGCCATTGTCTGGCTGTCGCGATAGCTGCTGAGAAATTAGCGGAACTTGGCGCAGCGTCTATTGATCCTCGCCGGGCGTTTATTTGCGGACTGCTGCATAATCTCGGTAAGTTGGTGCTGGACCGAACGGCGCCTAAAAGCTATCGCAGGGCGATCGACGCAAGCGTTAAGCACCACGGTAATTTAAGTGAATATGAGCGCGAATTTGTGGGGGTTGATCACGCCGTTGCGGGGCTTCACCTGGCCAGGCAGTGGCGTCTTGGCGGACATGTTGAGGCGGTGGCCTGGTTGTCGCACCAGCCCAGTGAGGCGATTCCCGCTTCGATATCCGACGCTGCGCTCGTTGAAATAGTCGGTCTGGCCGATACGATCGCACGTGAGAACGGTGTCGGATTCTCCGGTAACTTCAAGTTCATTCGCAGTAGCGCCCAGATTGCTTTGCAGATGGGTTTGTCCGAGGATATCCCGCAGCAGATAGCCGCGGAGCTTGATGATGAAGTTAACCGGCGCCTTTCAGGTTTGCAGGGCGACTCACCATCTCAAAACGCTACGGCGCACCAAAGGGCGGTTTGTCGTGCGAACACGGAACTTGGAAAGCTCAACAGGACTCTGCGTCGCCGGGCCGATGAGCACCAGTCTGGCGCTGAGGCGCTGAGAAAACTCAAGAAATTTGCGGCTTCGATTTCACCCGACGCGCTCCTGCCCGAAACTCTGGTAGCGCTTGGTGATGTGGTTGCCGACGTGCTTTCGATCACTCCGAGCGCCTCGGCGCCGATTATCGCATACTGTTGCGCTCAGGACGGACATGGCGTTTCGCTGATCGTTTCCGACCGTAGCGATTGGCCGGCGATTCACACCGTGCGAGCTAATTCCGCATTCGACGGAACTGTTTGCAGTTTGTGTGATAGTTCGACAACGACGGCGATGTCGGCGCTCCTTGCCGATGTCGGTGTGCTGAGCCAGTGGATCGATCCGGGTATTTACGCTCATCACCGGTTTGTTTGCCAAGACAGATGGGTTGGCGGCGTGTTGTCGCCGGCGGACGCTCCCGGACAGGGGCGCATGGACGAGAGCATGCTTGCCATCGGTGACGTTCTTGCCCTCACGCTCGCAATGGTGCGCGGACAAAGCCGCGCCACACGACTCAGCGAACAACTCGCCGGGGCGGGAGAAGTGCTCGCCGCCACTCAGGAAACTCTCGCTGAGACGCGAACTCTTGCTGCGATGGGTGAAATGGCCGCAGGCGCCGGACACGAACTTAACAATCCGCTGGCCGTTATTTCCGGCCGGGCGCAAATCATGCGTGATAGGGCCTCGACGCCCGAAGAGCAGAAAACCTGGACGCAGATCACCAATCAGGCCCAGCGGATAAGCGATATCATAACCGATATGATGGACTTCGCCTCGCCGCGTCGCGCGGCGCCCGATATTGTTGATGTGGGTGGGCTGGGTGAAGAGATTGTCAAAACGTTTGCAGCCTCGGAGGAACCGAAGCTCTCGGAGTGCGAAATTTCCGTCGATCCGCTCAGCGAACCTCTGCGTGTTATCGCAGATATAACGCAACTGCGGTCTGCGTTCCGCGAAGTGGTCGCTAACGCCGCACTTTCGGGCAAGGACCCCCGCAAGGTAAGGATATCGGCAGCGGGTAGTGAACTGAACGATACCGTGCTGATTTCGATCAGCGATGACGGTCCGGGTATGACCCCTCAAACACTTGCCAGCGTATTCACGCCGTTTTTCTCGGCCCAGGAGGCCGGAAGACGAGTAGGGCTGGGGCTTCCAAGAGCCCAGAAATATATTATAAACAATGGTGGTGGGATCTGGATAGAGACGTCTCTGGGAGAAGGGACGACTGTATTCATCGAATTACCGCGAGCGCCGCAATAGGCTCGGCTTCATGTGAGAAAAGAATATGGCCGACGATACCAAACCGCGCGTATTGGTTGTTGATGATGAACCCGATATGCTTGAACTTCTTCAGGACGCACTGTCGGACGAAGGTTTTTTGATCGAAACCGCAGGTAGCGGGAACGATGCGATAAAACTTGCCAAGGCCAACTCGCCCGATATTGTGGTCACCGATCTGATGCTCGGCGACTGCACGGGTCTGGACGTTATAGACTCGCTTCGTACAAATGTGGCGAGCGATATTCCCGCGATTGTCATCACCGGAATGGGCGATCCGGAAACGCTCACCGAGGCGTCTCGCTATCGACCGGTGGAACTGATGACAAAACCGCTGGACCTTGATCGTCTGCGGCTCGTGGTCGCCGAAGAACTCGTCAGACGCGCCGGATACGAGCGGGAAAAGAGCAGGCACAAAAAACTACGCAGACTCGCCAGAGAAATTAACATCCAACGCAAGACCATCCAAAGCCGACTCGATTCGACTTGCGCAGACTTGACGGTCGCATATCGCACCCTTAGCGCACAAATGGCCAACCAGCAGGTGCTCTTGGGCTACCAACGCGAACTTATCGGCGCCAAGAACGATGACGACGTGTTTCGCTCACTTTTCAGATTGATAGTTCATCGAACCGGCGGAGTGTTCGGAATGGCGCTGGTTTGCGACTCCGAAGCCGAACTGCAGATAGCAGGGCGATTTGGTGTCCCGCATCCCGATGAAGTTACATTTTGCAGGGAACTCAGCAAACCGCTGATCGATATGGTGCTGGCCGAACCGCAGTGTACGCTGATCGATACGGGTGAAACTCCCGAACTGTTTAGCGAATCGATCCGTAAGTTCCTGCCCGGTCTCAGCGCGCTGATGATACCGCTGATCCCAACACAGGGCGAGTTGATCGGCTTGGTGATACTGTATCGAAAAGGCGAACAGCCCTTCACCGACGCCGATATGGAACTAGCTGAAGCGATAGCCCAGCCGACGGCGATAGCGGTGCGAAGAAACGATTAACTCGAATATTAACGAGCGCATAAAAAAACCACGGGTCGCTGCCCGTGGTTTTTTTATATTGCGGGTCTGTCCGTCGCGGCGGATTAGATGAATTCGTTCAGGATGTTTTCGAGGTATTCGACGCGTCCTGAGATATTGGCGTCGGATTCGCCTTTTTCGAGCATGTACTTGCTCAGTTCGGCGTATCCGAGTTTTCCAGCTTCGATGTCGGCGCCGATTCCGGTGTCCCAGGTTGCGTAACGTTCGGTTACGAAGTCGGCGATCTGGCCATCGGCACGGATGGCGGCGGCGGCTTTGAGTCCGCGTGCGAATGCGTCCATTCCGCCGATGTGTGCGTAGAACAGGTCGACGGGGTCAACGCTTTCGCGTGCGACGTGCGCGTCGAAGTTCAGTCCGCCGGTGGTGAGTCCGCCGCTCTTGAGAATCGTCAGCATTGCAGCGGTGGTGTCGTATACGTCGGTGGGGAACTGGTCGGTGTCCCATCCGAGTTGCGAGTCGCCGCGGTTGGCGTCCACCGAACCGAGCATGTCGACCGAGGCCGCGAATTCCAGTTCGTGCTGGAACGTGTGGCCGGCGAGTGTGGCGTGGTTGGCTTCGATGTTCAGTTTGAAATCTTTGTCCAGCCCGTTTGCTTTGAGGAAACCGTGGCAGGTGGCTGAGTCGAAGTCGTATTGGTGTTTTGTGGGCTCTTTGGGCTTGGGCTCAATGTAGAACTGCCCGGTGAAACCGATTTCCTTTTTGTAGTCGACAGCCATTTGCATGAACTTGGCCATGTGGTCCAGTTCGCGGCCGAGGTCGGTGTTCAGGAGGCTCTTGTAGCCTTCGCGTCCGCCCCAGAATACGTAACCCAGTCCGCCGAGTTCGTGGGTTATTTCCATAGCCTTTGCGACCTGGGCTGCGGAGAATGCGAACACGTCGGCGTTGGGGCTTGTCGAGGCACCGTGCATGAAACGCGGGTTGGCGAACAGGCAAGCCGTTCCCCAAAGCAGTTTGATGCCAGTGCGTTCTTGTTCTTCTTTGAGAACTTTGGCGACCGCGTCGAGATTGGCGTGCGATTCGCTGAGCGTCGCGCCTTCGGGGGCTACGTCGCGGTCGTGGAAGCAGTAGAACTCAACGCCGAGCTTTTCGATGAACTCGAAAGCCACTCGTGCGCGGTTCTGTGCGTTTTCGACCGAGTCGGTTCCGTCGTCCCAGGGCATGATGCGTGTCGGTCCGCCGAAGGGGTCGGCGCATCCGTTGCGGAACGTGTGCCAGTACGCCACGGAGAACCGCAGGTGCTCAGCCATCGTCTTGCCTTCAACGAGTTCGGTGGGATTGTAATGCTTGAACGCCAGGGGGTTCTTCGATTCGGGGCCTTCAAACTGGATTTTCGGTATATCTGCAAACGCTTCAGCCATTGTTATTCTCCTGAATATTTCGAAAGTTAAGTCGATAAGGATAGCGGTTTTCCCCGTGAATTCCAAGATATTATCAGAAAGGGGAGCTGTTTCTTCTACGGATGTATATCTGGTCGACTGACGCTTTTTCTGAGAGGGTCAGGAGATACATCACCGCACCAGCGATATCCTCGGGCTCCAGGAGTTCGTCCAGGTTCAGGTCGGGGCGAGATTGGGCGATCATTTCGGTGTTAACTCCGCCTGGGAGGACGGCGCTTACGCGGATTCCGTGAGGTTGTCCTTCGATCGCCAGTGTCTTGGTAAGGCCCATAACTGCATGTTTTGCAGCGGTATAGGCGCCTTGGTTTACGTATGCCCTTATGCCCAGGACGCTGGAGATATTGATTATGTATCCGCTTTTTTGCGGGATCATCCGTTTGAAGGCTTCACGGCTGGCGAGGAATGTTCCGCCTGCGTTTACGGCCAGGATGTTATTGAAATCTTCGCTGGAGCAGTCTACGAGATGTGAGAAAATGCCCATTCCTGCGTTGTTGATCAGTATGTCGACTCGGTTGAATTCTTCGTCGACTCTGTTGAACAATTTCTCGACGCTGGCTTCGTTTGTGATGTCCGTATGGACGGCGAGAGCTTTCCCGCCTGCGTTGGTTATTTCTGCGGCGAGTGACAGGATCTCTCTGCTGGTTCGGGCGGCGGCGACTATATGAGCGCCATCTGCGGCGAGAGTTTTTGCGATTACTCTTCCGATCCCGCGTCCAGCGCCGGTTATTATCGCTACTTTTCCGTCAAGTTTTGCTGTCATGATTGCATTTCCGATGAAAAAAAAGCCCACGGATCGCAGTTGCTATCCGTGGGCTTTGGTATGCATTGGTGCGATTAGTACCGATAGTGGTCAGGCTTGTAGGGTCCGTCGACCGGTACGTCGATGTAGTCTGCTTGTTCCTGAGTCAGTACGGTGAGTTTTGCTCCGAGTTTGTCCAGGTGGAGTCGAGCGACTTCTTCGTCGAGCTTCTTGTCTAGGCAGTAGACGCCAACTTCGCGTTTGTTGGTCCACAGGTCGATCTGGGCCAGCGTCTGGTTGGTGAAGCTGTTTGACATTACGAAGCTGGGATGGCCCGTGGCGCAACCGAGGTTAACCAGGCGTCCTTCAGCCAGCAGGAAGATCGTGTGTCCGTCGGGGAAGGTGAACATGTCGGTTCCGGGCTTGACGTTCGTGTGGACCACGCCGGGCCAGTCGCGGAGTGCGTCGACCTGGATCTCGTTGTCGAAGTGGCCGATGTTGCAGACGATCGCCTGGTCCTTCATCTTGGACATGTGCTCTGCGGTGATAATGTCGCAGTTGCCTGTGGTTGTTACGAAGATGTTCGCGTAGGGCAGGGCGTCTTCAATGGGTGCGACTTTGTAACCGGTCATGCATGCCTGCAGGGCGCAGATCGGATCGACTTCGGTGACCCATACCTGTGCGCGGTGGTTGTTGAGCGTTTCTGCGCAACCCTTGCCCACATCGCCGAACCCGCAAACGCATGCGACTTTGCCCGCGCCCATGACGTCTGTGGCTCGTTTGATACCGTCGACGAGCGACTCGCGGCAACCGTAAACGTTGTCGAATTTGCTCTTGGTTACCGAGTCGTTCACGTTGATTGCGGGCACCAGCAGGTCGCCAGCGTTCATTGTCTTATAGAGGAAGTGTACGCCCGTGGTGGTTTCTTCGGATACACCTTTCCACTCGGCCACGGCGCGATGCCAGAACTGCGGGTCCTCTGCCAGACGTTCTTTCAGGACGCGGTTTACGACCTGCATTTCTTTGTTGTCCGTCGGCTCGTCAAGGATGGCGGCGTTGTCTTCGGCGGCGTATCCGCGATGCATAATCATCGTCGCGTCACCGCCGTCGTCGACGATCAGTTCGGGACCCTTCATTCCCGGCCAGGTCAGTGCCTTCAGCGTGCACTCCCAGTATTCGTCAAGCGTTTCGCCTTTCCATGCGAAAACGGGCGTACCAGTCGCAGCGATCGCAGCGGCGGCGTGGTCCTGTGTCGAGAAGATATTGCACGACGCCCAGCGAACGTCGGCTCCGAGATCGTTAAGCGTTTCGATCAGTACCGCGGTCTGGATAGTCATGTGCAGCGAGCCCATGATGCGAGCGTCTTTGAGGGGCTTGTCGGCTCCGTATTTTTCGCGGGTGGCCATCAGTCCGGGCATCTCGTGTTCGGCGATCGAGATTTCTTTTCTACCGAAATCTGCTTCGTTAATGTCTCTTACTTGATAATCGTTTGTTGTTTGGTCTGAACTCATCTGTGATATTCCTTAGGTTAATTCCGTCTGGCCGAGAATCGGCGGGGGGCTATATTACTCGAATCGACTGTAATAATCCAGCATTTTGGGCGGTACGTCAACCGTTGTGTGGTTCTCGGGTCGTCAGAAAAATGAAATTTTGTAGATCCATTTTGCGATAGGGGCGTCTAATGTTCTGAACAGACGGATAGATCGGAGAACGATTGGCCGCTGGCGAGAGCATCATGGGCGGGGCAGTTAATGTCGGCGGCACAGGGCCGCTGGATGCGGATGAAATGCGCGCAGCGGTGTCTGATACCGGTCCGGCGGTTCGACGGTTCCTGTTTGGCATGTGCTGCGATTGGCATGTGGCTGAGGATTTGGCGCAGGAGTCGCTGCTTAAGGCCTGGCGGTCGAGGGCGAATTTTAACCGCAGGGCAAATGTAAGGACGTGGGTGTTTGCGATTGCTCGCAACGCGTGGGTCGATTATCTGCGACGCAAGCGTGTGCGAGGCGTGGAAGAAACAATGGAACAAGCCGCTGCGACAATTTCGAGAAACCCTGGCCCGTTTGCTTTGGCAAGCGGACGGGAGTTTTCAGTGCAGATGGAGTTGGCGATGGCCAGTCTTCCGCCCGATCAGCGCGAGGCGCTGGCGATGCGGGAGGCTGACGGATTGAGTTTCACTGAGATCGCGCGGTTGCTTGAGTTGCCCGTGGCCACGGTGAAGAGTCGCGTTCGATACGCACTGACGAAACTGGCTAGGGAATTGCGGGCCTTCGCCCCGGAGCATGCATCATGAATTGCGACCGAGCAAACGAATTACTGATGGATCTTGTTTACGGCGAACTGAGCGAGCAAGATGCCCAAGCCGTCGAGCAGCATACATCCGCCTGCGAGAAGTGCGCCGCCGAACTGGCGGAACTTCGCCTGGGACGATCGCTGCTTGCCAGGCAGCGTGGGGACGAACCGGCGGGGGCGTCGTCGCTGCTGGTCATCCCAAAGCGTTTGCGATGGCGATTGCGACGATTCGTCGCGTCGTCAGCCGCAGTTGCTGCTGCGATTGTGATTGGCGTTACTGTATGGATGTTCCATGAGTCTACTATCCCGTCTGTGCATGCCAATCCCGGCAAGGCGGTGATCACGCAGACCGGTGTTTCACTAACGATTATATCCCGCCCGGACAACTATCGGGCTCCGCGTGGAAACGAGCAGCAGAGCAATCGGGGCGATTATCTTATGGCCAGGGGTATCTGGCCCGGTCTGGCGCTGGTGCGAGACCAGCGGCTTGTCAGGCGTTTGAAGAAGGGCGTCAGCGAGATAAGTTTCACCGGCGTGCCGTCGGGTATATTGCCCGATACTATCCGCCTGCGAGGGGTTGATCATCCTGATGGTTTGTCGATCCTAGAGCAGAACTACCAATACGATCTGGCCTCGGCGTCGGCGGTGCTCAAGCGGTATGTCGACAAGCAGATAACTATCGTGCCTAAGGACGGCGGAAAACCCGTGACAGGCGTTTTGGTGAGCTTTGATGCTCAGACGCTGGTGGTCCAGATCGCTGACGGAGGCTTGCGGAATATCGATAGGATTCATACGCGGTCGATTGGGTTCGCCAAGCTGCCGAGCGGCCTGCTTACGCGACCGACGCTTGTCTGGGAACTGGAGAACCGCGCTGCGAGAAAGCAGAATTTTGAAGTGGCGTACCTTACAGGCGGTTTGAACTGGCGGGCGGACTACGTGCTGAAACTCAAACCCGCGGTTAAGCCCGGGGGCGAAAACGCCAGGCCCGGTATCGTAGACACCGCCGATCTGGTCGGTTACGCGACGATCACCAATAACTCCGGTGTGACGTACGAAAACGCCCAACTCAAGCTGATGGCTGGTGATGTTAATCTCATCCCACCTGAAATAAGCATTGGGGTTGCTGAATATTACTACAAAGGGACCAGATTTGAGGACGGTAAACTCGGCGGACGCGGATTCAAGGAGAAATCGTTCTTCGAGTACCATCTTTACACGCTCGGCAGGGCGACGACCATCGCCAACGCCGAGACAAAGCAGATCGAACTGCTCAGCGGAAGCGGGATAAAGCTCAATCGAGGGTATGTCTACGACCCCCGCGCCAACCGCACAGCCGTCCGTGTGGTAAGCGAGTTCAAGAACACCGAAGAAAACGGGCTCGGTAAACCGCTGCCCAAGGGAATAGTTCGTCTCTACGCACCAGACCCCGAGGGCGTGGATTCATACGTCTCACAGGTCAGTATCGACCACACGCCGGTCAACGAGAAGGTCCGCCTCATGTGGGGACACGCCTTCGACATCGCCTGCTCAAGCAAAGACACGAAGTTCAGCCGGAATGGAAACGACAGGCATCAAACCGTGGAATACCAGATACGCAACCACAAGGAATATGACGTTACGGTAACCATTATCGCACACGTACCGGCGAGCACCTACAAAGCTGGCTGCCAATACTCATGGCATGTGCGACAGGTGGGGATGATCGAGATCGACGTGTTCGTCAGGGCCAACTCGGCTGCTACTGCAACGCTATCTTACAGTTATAACAACACCAGCGGCGGGGGGCTTACCTCACCGCACGGAAACAAGGAATAAGGAGCACCATTATGAACGCTAAGAATTGGATTATGATTGTACTGGCGGCGGTTGCGATGACCTGCGGTATTGCCCGGGCGGCTGACAAGGAGGGCGTCTCCTGCACCATATACAACGGCGGATACGGCGTGGTGCGCGAGATGCGCAATCTTGATATCGACAAGAGCGGTAAGGTTAAGTTCACGGACGTCGCCAGCCGTATCGACGCGACAACCGTACACTTCAAGTCGCTGACCGATCCCAAGGCCAAGCTGCTCGAGCAGAACTACCAGTACGATCTGGTGTCTGCTGACAAGCTGCTCAAGAAGTATATTGACCGCAAGATCGAGGTCGTCTGCGATGGCAAGACATATGCTGGGTCGTTGCTGAGTTTCGATACGCGACAGATCGTTTTGCGCGAGGCAAAAGGTGGGATCGTGATGGTTCAGCGGCCTGATAACGTGCGGGACATCCGCTTCTCGGCGCTGCCCGGCGGGCTGCTGACCCGTCCGACGCTGGTGTGGCTGGTTGGCACGGACAAGCCTGGCAAGCATCTGGCGGAGGTTACGTACCAGACCACTGGCGTGTCCTGGCATGCTGAATACGTAGCCGTTCTCAACGGTGACGATACGGCGCTGGGGCTTACCGGATGGGTTTCGTTCCAGAATAGTTCGGGCAAGACCTATACTAATGCGAAACTCAAGTTTATCGCAGGTGATGTGCGGCGCATCCAGCCGCCGCGGGTTCCTCGTTCAAGGGGATCATGGAGTGGGCTGAAGACAGACGGAGGGTCTGCTCCGATGGCGGAAAAGGCGTTTTTCGAGTACCACATGTACACTCTGCCTCGCCGGTCGACGGTGGCGAACAACGAGGTTAAGCAGCTCGAGATGTTCACTCCGGCAAAAGACGTGAAGGTCGTAAAACGCTACCTGTACAATCCCCTGGGCAACTTTCGATGGAGCCACGGCGGGCGCTACACCGACCGCAGCTACGGGACCACGAACGTCAGCAAGAAAGTGAATGTCTTCATCGAGTTCAAGAACGCAAAGGATAATAATCTCGGTATCCCGCTGCCGGCGGGCAAGGTGCGCGTTTACAAGCAGGACCCTGACGACAAGGCCCTGGAATTTATTGGCGAAGAGAAGATCGACCACACGCCCAAGAACGAGGAACTGTCGCTACGAATCGGCAACGCGTTTGATATCGTCGGCGAGCGGAAGCAGACGAACTTCCGCGTCGAAAGCGGGCGCCATTGGATCCAGGAGACTGTCGAGATCAAGGTCCGCAACCATAAGAAACAGGCCGTCGTCGTTCGCTGCAAGGAGCCTGTCTACCGCTGGGCGAACTGGACTGTAACCGCCAAAACGCACAAGTTCACGAAGCTCGACTCGCGCAACATTGCCTTCGACGTGAAGGTAGAGCCCGACAAGGAAGCTGTGGTCACCTATACCGTAGATTACACCTGGTAATCGCTACGAGGGGGGCGGTCGCTACAGCCAGAAGTTTGTTTTCAAAACGTCGCCTTCGCGAGTGGCTCGGATGAAGTCTTCGATTTTTCGCATGTCCTTCACGCCTGGTGCGCTTTCGACTCCGCTTGCTACGTCGACCGCCCAGGGTTGGACCAGGTCGATCGCCCGCGATACGCAGGAAGAGTCGAGTCCGCCAGCGAGGATTATCGGGTCGAGTCCGGCCATCGCTCCCGCGGCTCGGGCGTCGGCGACCATGTCCCAGTTGAATTTTTTACCGCTCCCGCCTCTCACATCGGGCGCGTAGGCGTCCAGCAGGACCGCTGCGAGATTCGTCGGGCAAGCTGCAGCGGCGACCCAGTTACGCACTTCTGCGAGCCATCCTTCGTCGCGTACTGCGAACGCTTTTATGCAGGGCGCGCAGATCCGTCCGACGATATCGGGCTCTTCGTCACCGTGCAGTTGCACGTATCCGATTCGCGACTTTTCCACGACTCGATTAATCACGTCGGGGTCTTCATTAACGAACACTCCGATAGTCGCCACCCAGGGCGGTAGGGTGTCTGTGATGGCGCGTGCGGCTTCGGGGGCGATTCGTCGGGGCGACTTTGCGAACACCATTCCGATCGCGTCGGCGCCCATCTGGGCTACCTTCACCGCGGTTGTCGGGTCGAGAAGACCCTCAATTTTTACTCTTACTCGCTGCATATGGGCACTATATCGCTATATGCGTCCCGATTCAACAGGTTGCTATTTTGCGAGATTGACTCGCACTTCGCGGCGTTCAAAATCCCTAGCCGTTATGTACGCCTTGGGCTTCATCTTCGCAAGGGCTGCTATGAAGCGTTCGGGGACGACTTGCAGGCGTATATTGTGATGAGCGGCTATTTCGTTGAAGTATGTTCGGGCCAGTGCGATTCGCTGTTCGGTTTCGGCAAGCTGTTCTTGCAGACGCAGGAAACTCTTGCTGGTTTTCAGTTGCGGGTAGGCCTCCCGAATAGCGATCAGGGACTTGGAGCATCCTTGCGGGTCGGGCCCGGGCTCGCCCGGCTGGGTGACTTGGCTTTGGCTTCGCAGCAGAGCCACCTGCGTGTGTACGGTTCGTTCGTGATTGGCGAGCGCTTCGACCACTTTGACCAGTTGAGGCAGCAGGTCGCATCGGCGTTTTAGCTGTACGTCTACGTTGCTCCACCCCTGTCGTACGCGATTTTTCAGGTCGATAAGGCTGTTGTAGGCCATCCATATCCATCCGAGCAGCCAGGCGCCCAATGCCCCCGATGCGATGGCGAGGTACACCCCGATCCGCGAGGCGATATCCATTGAAAGCTGCGAGTCGGCGAACATCTGACCGGCGACGGCGAAAATTGGCGCGATGATCCCGAGCACCCAGAATTGCAGCTTGCAACTGGAGCTGATCTGTTGTTCAGATCGGGTGGATATAAGGTACATTGGCGCGCTGTCATCGTGGGCGATCTCGGCGGCGACTATGTCGTCGCGCTGGCGAGCGTGTCCCAGAATGTACAGATCGTGATGCAGCGGAATAGCGTATTCGGTGAACCTGCGAATGTGGTCTGAGTCGCTTACTGAAGTCGCCGGTCCCTTACCGTAGTAGAGATCGTCCAGCGTTCCGCACTGCTGGTTAAAGACGCACTGGCCGTCTATTTTTGCTCGCGTGGGGTTAACGCGAAGTACGCCGCAGTCGTCTTTCAGGTAAAATAGCTGCTCGTTACTATCGCTGGACACCGTTGTCCATCCTGATTCGCGTCGCGTTCGCGTTTGTGTCTTACCGTCGCTGTCGGTGTAGGTTTCGGTGACGGTTCTGGACCAGCGTTCTTCGATATCCCAACTGTAGTAGACGCACGAAACTTCGGCGAGATAGCTTCGCAGGGGGCGTTCGGATTCGGCGGAGCCCTTGATTTCCACCAGTCCGATGAATACTCCGGCGGTTTTGGACGTTGGCAGGTTGTCGATCAGGCGTTGTTTTGCCCCCGCCTTCAGGGAAAGCAGCAGGCAAATCCCAGCCAGTACGAGTCCGCCCCCGGTGAATATCCAGGGCGGTGCGGCGGCAATAATTATCGCGTTAGATACTATTGTCTTGTCCTTTGTCAGGCGTTATTCGGGCTGGTGGTTGCGGTGGTTTCCGGGACCAGTTCCATCAGGCAGACTTCCGGCGGGCACCAGAAACGAACTCTGGGCGCATTGCCTTCCATTCCGATCCCTCGGTTTACGTAGAGATGTGTTTTTCCCACGCGGTAGAGGCCCGCTTCGAATTTTTTGCCGTATTTGGAAGCGGTCAGAAGTGCTCCGTATAGCGGCATGGCGACTTGTCCGCCGTGCGTGTGCCCGGCGAAATGTAAATCGACGCCCCGAGCTTCAAGTGAGTGGATCAGGTCGGGGTAGTGGTGCAGGAAAATCTTGAAGTCTTCTTTCGGTATTTTCGCCAGCGCGTTGTCGAGGATTTTCGCCGGCGGGATTTTTGTATATCCGTCCATGATTCCCGCCCCGGATATCCAGAGATGTCCTCCGGCGATCTCGAGGCGCTGATTGGTTCCGTCGAGTTCTATCGCTCCAGTCTCGCCGAAGTAGTCAAGCGGTCCGAAGTAGTAGTCCCAGTTGCCTTTCGAGACGTAGGTTGGGGCGATTTTTGCGATTTTTGTCAGGCATCGGCGGAAGTTGGTCAGCCCGTCTGGTGAGTTAATCGAATCGCCTGTGTATACGATAATGTCCGGTTTGAGCGAGGCGATCAGGCCGGGCAACTCGAGCTCGTTGCGCACAACAGGATCGCAGTGCATGTCCGATATTTGCACTATTCGCACCGGTCTGGTTGCTCCGTGGAGCTTGGGCGTGACAATTCGGTTGCGGGTGATAGTCAGACGATAGGGCTCTCGGAAATATCCCCACGCCACCGAGGCCAGTCCGGTACCCGCCAACGCCAGCACGCCACGCCGCGTCCATCGGGCCGGTCCAGACCGCTTGGGTTCTTTCTGACGCTGAACTTTCCGCCCGGCCCATGCTAACAGATACATCAGCGTGCATGCCGATATTAGCAGAATCGCCGCGAAGAAGACTATTGAACCTGTTGTATGCGATATTTGCATCGCAGGCAGCATAAGTCAAATGACCGTGGGACGGCAATGAAATTTGCTGGTTTTCAATGATTTTGCACCGTTTGGGGCGATTGATGAATCGAGTCGTCTTGACTTCCGTAGGCCAGTGGCGTAGAAAATGACTCTTCGGAACCGTAATTTCCGGGATTTTATACAGTACGATAACGACCAACGCCGACGCGGCGTCTTGCAGGAGTGAACATGCCGGTATACGACTTTGGGGCCATTGAGCCCAAGTGGCAGAAATATTGGGAAGAGAATGGTACGTTTGTTCAACCGAACCCCGGGCAGCCCGGCTTCGTCGATAAACCGAAACTCTACGTGCTGGACATGTTCCCTTACCCCAGCGGCGCCGGCCTGCACGTGGGGCATCCCGAGGGGTACACCGCAACGGATATCGTCTGCCGCCACGCCCGGATGAAGGGCTACAACGTGCTGCACCCGATGGGTTACGACTCGTTCGGACTGCCCGCAGAACAGTACGCCGTGGAGCATGGCGTTCACCCGGCGGCTACTACCGACACGAACGTTGCGAATATCGAACGCCAGATCAAAATGTTCGGTTTTTCGTACGACTGGTCCCGTCGCCTGGCCACTACCGACGTTAAGTACTATCGCTGGACGCAGTGGATATTCCTGCAACTGTTTGATAGTTGGTACGATCCGGACGCTGAAGCGGCCCGGCCGATCAGTGAACTTATCGACTCGCTGGAGAGCGGGCAACTTGTGCTGGACATGTTCGGCGCCATTACAACGCCTCCGGCTGGTGAGGATCTGTCGGCAATTGTCGGGACGCAGGGCGATTTAGTGCGATTCACCGATCTCGATGACGACCAGAGGCGCGAAGTGATTGACGCCCAGCGTCTGGCGTATCTCGACGACGTTCCGGTTAACTGGTGCCCGGCGCTTGGTACGGTGCTTTCTAACGAAGAAGTAACCAACGACGGACGCAGCGATCGGGGCGATCATCCCGTGTTCAAGCGCAACCTCAAGCAGTGGATGCTGCGGATCACCGCGTATTGCGATCGCCTGCTGGACGACGTTGACGCGTTGGACTGGCCCGAGTCGGTCAAGATCATGCAGCGAAACTGGATCGGTAAGTCAGAAGGCGCCGAAGTGAGTTTCGCTATTGACGGAAGCGAAGAGCTTATCGATGTTTACACCACGCGACCCGACACGCTGTTTGGCGCCACTTACATGGTGCTGGCGCCGGAGCATGCGCTGGTCAAGATGATAACGACCCCCGAATGTCGCGCCGCGGTCGATGCGTATGTTGAAACCGCCGCCGGTAAGTCGGAACTTGAACGCACCACCGAAGCGAAGGACAAAACCGGACAGTTCACCGGCGCCTATGCGATCAATCCGGTTAACGATGCGAAGATTCCGATTTGGGTGGCTGACTATGTAATGATGGGTTATGGGACCGGCGCCATCATGGCCGTTCCGGCGCACGATACTCGCGACTTTGAGTTCGCCACCAAGTTTGACCTGCCGATTATCCAGGTTGTCACGCCGCCTGAAGGCGTTGACTGGCAGGGTTATGTTGGCGATGGCGTGGCGATTAACTCCGGTCCGTACGACGGTTTGACTACGCCTGAGTTCAAGGAAAAGATTATCGAAAAGCTCGAGGACGACGGGGTCGGGCAATTCGCAACGAATTATAAATTGCGTGACTGGTTGTTCTCGCGCCAGCGATATTGGGGCGAACCGTTCCCGATAGTTCACTGCCCGAATTGCCATAGCGTTCCGCTGGGCGCCGCGGACCTTCCGCTGGAACTGCCCGAGATGGAGGATTTCTCCCCGACAGTCAGCGACGACCCCGAGGCGCCGCCCGCTCCTCCGCTGGGAAAAGCGGCGGACTGGGGCACAGTTCCCTGCCCGATATGCGGAACAGAAGCCAAACGCGAACTTAACACCATGCCCCAATGGGCCGGATCGTGCTGGTATTACCTGCGATATCTCGATCCGGACAACGAGGAAAACTTCTGCGATCCGGAGATCGAAAAGTACTGGATGGGCACGTCGGACGATAACCCGCTAGGCGGTGTGGATCTGTATATCGGTGGCGCCGAACACGCTGTGTTGCACTTGCTTTATGCGAGGTTCTGGCACAAGGTGCTGTTCGATCTGGGGCATGTTACTGTACGCGAGCCGTTTGGCAAGCTGTTCAACCAGGGTATGATCCGCAGCTTCGCATATCGCGATTCGCGCGGGGTTTATGTCGGCTATGATGACATCGACACCAGCGGAGACAAGCCGATCCAGAAGTCCACCGGCGGTGAACTCAGCGAGTCGGTTGAAAAGATGTCCAAGAGCCTCAAGAACGTTGTGAATCCCGATGACGTTATCGCCGATTACGGCGCCGACACCTTCCGTCTTTACGAAATGTTCATGGGTCCGCTGGACGCCTCCAAACCGTGGAATACGCGGGACATACCCGGTATGCATCGCTTCCTGAAGCGCGTTTGGCGAATGATCGCCGGTGACGAAGACGCCGACGGGAACGTAACGCCCTCGCTGATGTCCGAGGCGCCGGGCGACGAAGATATCGAACGCCATCTCCACAAGCTCATTAAGAAGGTTGGCGAGGATTACGACGCGCTGAAGTTCAACACCGCCATCGCAGCCCTCACCGAGTTCGTCAACGCGGTTTATCGCACGGGCAAGGTCGCTGCCGATCAGGCTGAGCGGTTCCTGCTGTTGCTGGCGCCGATGGCTCCGCACATTTGCGAAGAGCTTTGGAGCATACTCGGGCGTGACACAACGCTGACGTACGAGCCTTGGCCCGTATTCGATGAAAAGATGCTCGTCGTCGACACGGTCGAACTGGCGGTGCAGATTAACGGGAAATTGAAAGGGCGCATTAATGTAGCTGCTGAAACGAGTAACGATGAAATACTCGCAGCGGCGAAAGCTGACCCGAAAGTGGCTGCAGCGATTGAAGGCAAGAATATAGTCAAAGAGATCGTTGTACCTAATCGTATGGTTAACCTGGTTGTGAAATAAACGGCGACTAACACTCGCCCAAGGAGAAGCCCGAGCCAAACCGGGCCGACAACAATATGTCACGAAGAACCGAGAAGTCAGAAACCGCCTTCAAACAGGCGTCGAAAGTGCTCGTGGGCGGTGTCAACTCACCGGTAAGAGCCTTCGCCGCCGTCGGCGGAACGCCCCCGGTAATCGCAAAAGCAATTGGCTCGCAGATTACCGATATCGACGATAACACCTACGTGGACTACGTATGCGGATACGGGCCGGCGATACTCGGACACGCCTCCGAACCAGTTGTCACCGCGATTAACAAAGCCGTTCGACACGGAACAACTTACGGCGCGCCGACCGAAGTGGAAACAAAACTCGGAGTGGCGATCACTGCGGCGATCGAATCGATAGAAATGGTGCGCTTTGTCTCCAGCGGTACGGAGGCTGTGATGAGCGCTGTAAGGCTTGCGCGAGGAACCACCGGGCGAGATAAAGTTATAAAGTGCGTGGGGTGCTATCACGGGCATTCCGATTCGTTTCTTGTCGCAGCCGGCAGCGGGGCGGCAACGCTGGGCACACCGTCCAGTCCGGGCGTTCCCACAGGAGCCGCCGCCGACACCCTGCTTGTCGACTACAACGATCTGGGCGGAGTAGAGGCGATTCTAAAAGCCAATCCCCAGCAGGTCGCAGCCGTGCTTGTCGAACCTGTCGCCGGGAATATGGGCGTTGTACTGCCCGAGGCCGGATACCTGCAAGGGCTTCGCGACCTGTGCGACCAGCACGACACACTGCTGATTTTTGACGAAGTTATAACCGGTTTCCGAGTTGGATACGGCGGCGCCCAGGGCCTGTATGGCGTGAAGCCCGATCTGACTACACTAGGCAAGATCATAGGCGGATGCATGCCCGTGGGAGCCTTCGGGGGCCGGGCCGATATCATGCAAAATCTCGCGCCGGTTGGGGACGTGTACCAAGCTGGAACGTTGTCGGGTAATCCGGCGGCGATGGCGGCTGGTCTGGCGACTCTGGCTGAACTCCGGGCTGAGGGATTCTACGATCGACTCGAAGCGATATCCGGGCAAATTGCCGTTGGAATGCAGGCGGCCGCGATAGAAGCGGGCATAGGTGATAAAGTATGCTTCAACCGCGTCGGAGCGATGATGTGCTGCTTCTTCACGCCCGGACCGGTCACCGACTTCGCCTCCGCGTCGCGATCGAACACCCAGGCACACGCTGCGTATTTCCACACGATGCTCGACGAGGGTGTTTACCTTGCGCCGAGCCAGTTCGAGGCGATGCTCGTCTCGTCGGCACACACCGATGCTGATGTGGACCTTACTTTAAATGCTGCAAAATTGGCGTTCGCCGCCGCGGCGAAGGTTATGTAATATTACAAATGTCCGACGCCAGGACGATTTTTGAAAGGATTGCACCATGGAACAATTATATCCAACCGCACGACGCCCGGAATACGCCATTGCGTTTCGATCTCTGCGAGCGTCCAAAAATCTGGCGGCGGGGTTGATTATACTTTGCCTGCTCCTGCAGATCGGTTCGACTATCGCAGTTCACTTCGCCCGATTGCTTGACGAGCCGGCAGCTGCGGCGCCCGTCGCGGAAACCGCCCCGGCGACCCAGCCGGCAAAGACCGCTGATGCGGAGCAGTATGATGTGCCCGCAATCGCTCGTCTCGTTATGGAACACGGATTGCCCATCGCTCAATTTGCTTCGATGGTGCTCTGCCTGCTGCTGGTTTTGATGGTGATGTTCGCGGTGAAAATTTCGCTGATAGAACGAATCGGAGGCGTGGGCGGGTTCATGGGCTCATTTAACTGGTCTCTGATCCTGTTGATGATGCTTATTCCGTGGCGTCCGATTATGGGCGGAGATATGTTCTGCGGCGCCATGTTCAACTTCGACGAATTGATGGCAGCTCAAAAGCTGATGTGCCAGGCGCCCGATCAAATCGCACAGGGATTCTTCTACGCACGATTCATCGCATATCCGTGTGCGGCGCTGCTGGCGTGCCTGTTTGTGCAGGGCAAGTTCGCAAAGGGATACGCCGCAGTGGACTTCCATCTGGGCGAATCGACAGCAGTGAACAAGGCCAATTAATCAATCGTTCGCGCCGCGACAATACGATGTTTTATCGTCCGGATTTGAATTTGCGACTGAGATAATACGGCATGTCGCTGGATTTGGCTTCGGCCCATAGTCCCACACGCGTGTCGAAGGCTTTTTGTTGCAGTTTGGCGAATTCATCGCGCCGCGGGTGGGAGAATCGCGGGTCGTGGTATCCGTATCCCTGGGCGATCAGTTCGGCGTTCAGGCAGGCGCCTGATCCGTCTTGCTTCTCGGCGATCACATACGCCAGTAACCGTCCGTATTTGCATCGCGTGTCGCGATTCTTAACCAACGCCAATCGCACGAACTTCCTGCTGCCCAGGCAGAATTTTTTGGTGAACGCCGAGGCCTGCGGCCCGAAGTGCTGGGTGGGGGTGTTGGGTTTGACCGTCTCGGGCGTGTCGACGCCCCAGAGGCGAATCCGCGTTACGCTCTTGCCTCGCACAGCGTCGGGCGCGTCGATATCCAGCGTGTCGCCGTCGACCACGTAAGTAACCTTGAACACCTTGCCGTCGTAGGCCTGGATGTCTGAAGTGTCGGTTCGGGCGCTGTCGCCGAACACTCCCAAACGATCGGCGAGCATGAAGCATGCGGCGATTACCAGGCTTAGAACAAGCCCTATCGCACGCCGGCGCGTGTAACGCCATCGGTGTTTGTTTGAACTTCGTTTGCGTTTGCTCATCGGTTAGGGCGTGCTATCGCAGCAGGGGGCCTTTGGCGTCTGTTATGTGGATGCCCAACGCGCCGGGCAACGCCATCTTGTTGGTGTACTGCCAGACCACCTTTTTCTCGCGAGTCACTTCAAACAACGCCGCCCCACGAGCGCCTCTACCGTGCCCGAAGTAGTTGGCGATTGCAAGGTTACCGTTGGGCAGCACTTGGATACCGGCCATTATCGCCTCGCCTTTGGCGACTTCCTTGCCCTCGGGCACCATCTGCCTGAGCACGTCAGCCTTAGTCATCGACCAGACAACCTTGCCCTTCGGGTCGATCTCGTTCATGCCCGACCAGTCGCTGCACATCGTATTACCGTTGGGCAACCGCAGGGCTGAGAATGCTGGCCCTTTAGTCTTGATTTCCAGCACGATCTTACCGTCGGGCGCGTATTCGCGGATCACCTTGTTGTGATGATGGGCCACCAGGTAGTTCCCGCTGGCCAGCTTGCGAGCGTATCGCATAAGCGCATGGCCGCCTCGTTTATACTTCAGCTTCAGCTCCTTGACGATCTTGCCTTTCTTGCACACTTCGACCAACCGCCCGCGCGCCGGGTCGGCGACCAGTGTGTTGCCGTCCGCCAGGCGTTGGACTGATTGGCACTCGCCTTTCTGTTCGTACTTCCAGACGATTTTTTTCTCGGGGCTTATTTCCATCGCGCCGCCGACGCCGCGCCCGCTGTATGCAGCCAGTACGTTCCCGTTAGGCAGCAGCCATGCGTCGTGACATTTGGAGACGGAGAATTCCCAAACGATCTTCCCTTCGGGCGAGATTTTCAAAACTTTCCCGGAGCTTCCGTCGGCGGCGATCACGGTATGTTTCAACTTACCAATAATCAGCGGTTCAGCAGACGGGGCGACCGTAGCAGCTTTCGCAGGCGCCTTTTTAGCAGCCGTAGCGTTCCCACAAAAAAACAATCCCGCCAAAACGCCAACAACACAAACAACCAAAGATATTTTACGAAGCATAATTATTCCTTTTTTACAAAGTTCTAAAGTTTTCAAGCGTTCCATCAATTCTACCCACCCAAGCAACCCCGCGAAAGATGATTATTTCATAGACTGTAATCCATGTGCGATGAAAAGCAACGACAACCCACAGATTGCTATCTGTGGGCTTTCATGGGTTCAAAGGGCTCAATGGAGATTGTATCATCCGTTCATGACGCTTTATTAAAACGTTTTTAAATGTGTGAGCCCTTGAGTGGAAATGCGTTGGGGTTGAACCAATAATTGGCGGATGGTACGATAATGGCGACTGGATTGGAATGGACCCGATAAAAAATGTCTGATGAGCTGAAATTAATTGAACCGTCGGCGGAGTTTGAGGCGAGCTATCGCAGCTATGTTGATGAGAGCAGGGCTGCGGATGAGTTGCTCGTTCCTTGGGTGCTTGGTTATGATGTTGAGGATTTTCCGGCGTTTCTTGAGCGTCTCAGCGATGCGGCGGTTGGTAAAAATGTGCCTGACATTTTTGTAGCGCATAGCACATATTGGACCATCGACTCAACCGGCCAGGTAGTTGGCGTGGTGAATCTGCGCCATGAACTAAACGAATCGCTGCTGCTTGACGGCGGGCATATCGGTTATTCAATTCGCCCGTCATTGCGAGGCCGCGGTTTGGCGACTCGTCAGTTGGCGTTGGCAGTGCAGGCCGCCGCCGATAGGGGCATAGGTCGCGTGCTGGTGATTTGCCAGCGAGACAATCAGGCGTCGGCTGAGGTTATCCGGAAGAACGGAGGGGTGATGGAAAGCGAAGTGTTCTCACCGGAAACTGGTAAGATGATGCAGCGGTATTGGATTGATACGTGATATGTATTTTGGGTTCTTGGAAAGTAGAGAGTAGATGACAGGTGACAACACATCGTTAGCGCTTTTAGGTGCCAACACATTGTTGA
>JABGPF010000411.1 GCA_018645065.1 Phycisphaerales bacterium | reverse complement strand
TGTCCTCCACCATGCCGATCGGGAACGACAAAGACTCGCCACCACCGGCGTGGAGTACCTTTGAACGGTAAATTTTAGAGTCCCGCCGCGACGCCTTTTACAAATCGAATTGCTCATCGCACACCGGGATGATAGGCTGCGTAAGCAGTCTGCTATCACCAAACCGACTACAAAGGACGACACCATGACCACAAGCTATCACACACGAACAGTGCTACCGGCCGCCCTAGTTGCGATGATACTCATAGGCATCTCCGCCTGTGCGCAGGAAACTCCGGCCAAACGGCCCGCCGCCGCCCCCAAACCGACGAAAAAGTCGCCGAACGTCGCCAAACGCAAAGTGGGCTATCCGCCCTTTTCGTGGGATCGCGTGTCGGTCTATGCGCACGTTGGTCTGGGCGAGGGGCTCAAACCCAAGCAGTACAAGTTCCTGGCTGACCACTACGATTTCATCGCATTCACCGGCGGCGTCATGACCCGCGAATACAGAAACAACAAGGAGATGTCCTTCGAGACCCTCGTCGCCGGCGCGGCACGCACGATCAAGGCCCACAACCCCAAGGCCAGGGTGCTGTTCTATTGGTCGGGCGACTTCGGCAGAGCCCACGCCAAAATTTCCAATGCGACACTCCCGAAGAATACGACATTCCCCTTCAAGAAAGGAACGAGATCCGTCCAGCTCTTCGACACAACCAACCCGGCGTTGCGCAGTTGGTGGGCCGGTGTCGCAGCCAAGGCGGTGCATGAATATTCCTGCGACGGGATCTTCCTGGACGGAGGAACTGCGTACACTCCGGGCTCTTCCTATTCGCGAAAGTTGGGCCCGGCCAAAACCAGCAAGCTCGAACAGGGAATGTTCGCGATGCTCCGGGAGGCCAAGCAGAAAATGGGCAAGGACTCGATCATTCTGCTCAATCCGCTTCACGGACCGAAAAAGGGGCAGAAGCAGGAAGATGCGCTCGGATGGCGATATCTGGACATGGTCGACGGCGCGATGGTCGACGACTTCGACCGGGCGGCGAATATCCTCAAGAGACGCCAGAGCAAGGAATACATCGCCGACACCATCAAGACCATGTCCGCCGCAGCCAAACGGGGCGAAATTGTCGTCTTCAAGGCCTGGCCCGGATTCACCTGGTGGAGCGACCCGGAGCTGATGAAAAAATCGCACGCCGAGCAGTACGCAGTATCCGTAAAGAACCTGGAGTTCCCGCTGGCCAGCTTCCTCATCGGAGCCGGGGAGCACTGCTACTTCTGCTATACGTGGGGCTGGCTGCCGGAGTACGGTACGCTTGATTGGTATCCCCAATTCGACAAGCCCCTGGGGGCTCCCAAAGGCGATGCGGTCCAAACCGGGTGGACATTCCGGCGTGAATTCGAGCATGCATCGGTCTTCCTAGACCTCGAAAAGCGCATTGGCAAGATCGACTGGAAGAAGAAATAGGCCGGTAAAACCAGCCATATATTTGGGGAAATAGTAATTACAGGTCTAGTTTAAGTTGAACTGTTACATGTTCGATAACACAGTAGAACAGTAGAGCTTAAAGTAATAGGCGTATATTTAACCGGCGGTATGACGCGCCAAAAACAACCATGGGAAAACATCATGCCTCATCTAGTTGAAAGCATTTTGCTGGAAAAGGGATCAGACATTATCACAGTACGCACTGATGCGACGATTCGTCAGGCCGCGAAGATAATGATCGACACCAACGTAGGCTGCCTGATCGCTGAAGATGACCGGGGCGTTGTTGGAATTCTTACAGAACGTGACGTCCTGCGCCGCGTGATCGGATGCGACAAGGACCCCAACAGCACGCCGGTAAGCGAAATCATGAGCAGCCCGATCAATTCATGCACGCCCAGCGACGACATTGAAGAAATATTCAAAATCCTGTCAGCCAGCAACAACCGCCATCTGCTGGTGGTGGATCACGACAAACCTGTAGGCGTGATAAGCCTGCGAGACATATCATTTATCCTCCACCATGCCGACAGAGAACGACAAAGACTAGCCGTCAGCGGTGTGGAATATCTTTAAACCGCGGAGTAAGTGAGCACCTGCAGAAACGCATAAGCGCCGCTTCAATGACATCAATCCCGGGGCAGGCGATAGATCACGATCGACGCGGTCGAACCGTCCATGCTGGGGAACTTGCCTGACCGGAACACCGCATCATCTCGCCGCAACCGCACAGAGCCCGTCACACCCGGATGCAATCGACAGGGATATTTCATGATGAACGTCTCGGACCCGGAGCCATCCGGCTGATCGTAAATCACCAGATACTCCACGCCATTGCTGCGCAAATACTCGCCCAGGCGGCCGTCGCGGAGGGCCTGCTGGTAGGCAAGATTGTTCACGATACCGTCCAGATTCACCGTTCTCCGATCACTGAAATATCCGAAGACGCCCGCATCCTTGTATCCGAAAATCGCCTCTGGTGCCGTTGACTCCCGAGCCCATAGCGCCGCCTCGTAGGTTCGCACCTGCCAGTTCACATCCGGGTTCTGGCGATATCGGCGTGCGGCGACAACACCCCCACCCACCGCAAGCAACACTATCACCGGCCAGGCCATCCAACCGGCCCGCTGGGCAAAACCCCATCGGCTGGAAATACTTATGAATCCCCTGATAATCAGCGCCGCCAGAAGCGACGCGAACAAGGCATATGGCAGGAAGTGCCACGGCATGACAGCCCACCGCATGAAGAGAACCGTATGTGCGAAGTGGGCGCAAACCGACGCAGCCAGCACCGCCAGAAGCGTTTCGTAGCCCCGGTGTGCATCTGAGCTGCGCCATCGCCTGCGGACAATAAACCACACGAGGTACAACCCAGCGGCCGCCAGGCACCCCCACATGCGAGTCCTGAACACCCACCCTGCCGGAACGTAGAGCCCCGGAACCGGAAAACTGCTCTTCAGCAAACCGCTGATAGGCATAATGCGGCCGAATACCACGTGATTGTAAACCAGATACGGCGCCACCACTACCGTAGCGCCCAGCGAGACCAGCAGGAAGCGTCCCCACCACACAGAGCGGTTGTGCTTGTCGCAAACAGCCCGCAAAAACAGCAGCCCGCAAGTAAACATACCCAGAAACACCATGTCCAGGCGAGCGAGCATCACCAACCCCAGCAGCACGCCGAAGACCAGACTCCCCCACCGCGTGGCGCCCTGAACCACAGCCAACCGCCCCGCTGCCCACAGCAACACCGCCAGCATCAGAATCAGCAGCGACGATTCCATCCCGTTAACTGCGGGGATAAGCGTCAAAACGGTAAGCAGCACGCTGACAGCCAGACACGTCATCGGCCTGAACAACCTCCGCAGCGCAGCGACCACCAGCACGCCCGCGCCCGCAACCATCGCCAGTTGCAACACCAGACCGGCCCGCAGCATAGTCTCGGGGCTACTCTGCCCCAGGGCGTGCATACCCGTTACAATCCAGCCCCACAGCGGTTGGTATCCGTTGGTCTGATACAACCCGTCGAACGTACTTCGCCCGGTTTCGGCGAGATTCCGCCCGATCTCAAAGAAGTAGCCCACATCGTCGGGCACAACAGTGAGGATCCGCCTGAAATCTGCGGTCAGATAAAACCCCAGCAGCGCCAAAGCAGCCAGCACAGGCGCCGCAAACGCCCCCAACGTCGCCAGGCGGGCAATGCGACTGTCACTTGTATCATAATCCATTACTGTCTATATCTCCGCTCTTACGAACCGGTCCGATTCTATCGGCCGGCTTATACTGCGTCAATCCGCATTTCCCGCCGATTCAGGAGGCCAGAGCGGCGGGGAGTAGACACCGAAACGGATAAGCATTACAGTCCGCCTGGGAATCATCAATTATGATATCTGCATTGACCTTCAGATG
>JABGPF010000410.1 GCA_018645065.1 Phycisphaerales bacterium | reverse complement strand
CGGTACGCCTGCGAAACTCAATAAAACCGCTGACATGCGCCAAAGCACGACGGTGGGTGCGTTCTGTCCGACAGGCAAGTTCATTGCCGTTGAATCCGGTAAAAGCGAGAAGTACAACAGTAGAATTCGGACGTCATCGTTGGTTTTGCAGAATGCACGCACCGGTGAGTCGATAAAGAAATTCGGAAAGATGTCCGATATTCGCTCGATCTGTTTCTCTTCTGACGGGGCTAGCCTGGCCGTCGGAGGCGGTGACGGCGTGGTGAAACTATGGAACGTCGCCAGCGGAGAACGTATCGGATACGTCGCCAGTGCGAGCCCAATCTACGCGATGACGATCAGCCCGGACGGGAAGACAATGGTGTCAGGATCAAGGGACGGAACGATCGTTGTCCGGGATCTGCCCAGCGGTAAGAGAAGGCGAGTCCTGACTGATCGACTACAGAGAGCCGCCGGTTTGGCGTTCTCGAATGACAGTCGGGCCCTGGCCTCAAGCGATGTGTCGGGCACGATCTATCTGCGACGAACCGATGACTGGGTCCTGGAGCGAGAGATCAAGACGAAGTTAGTGAATTACGGTGGGTCCATGATGCTGCGTTTTTCGCCCGACGGACGATTGATTGCTTCGGCGGGATACGATAATCGCGGGGTATGGGATGTGGCGTCCGGAAGGAATGTTTTTCAGATCAGGACGGGGCATCGTACCGCCATGGTGGGGCTGCAGTTCTCGCCTGACGGGGAAACGCTTCATGGTTTGAGAGCCAATGGGCTCCTTTCCTATCCGTCGAAGGGTCCTGTTTCGCACAGCCTGCGGTCAAAACGTGAAAAGAAACCTCGTTATGGATTTGCTATCAGCCCCAACGTGAAGTTGATTGGCGACAACAAGACGATCTGGAACGTTGAGACCCGGGAGGATGTCGCCGAACTTGAGGTCAATCTGTTGAAACTCCCATTGAAGTCGGGCGAAATGACCCCTGAGATGGTTCAGGCTCTTGCCAGGGCGCGAACCAGGAGCAGACCGAGTTGGCGGCGAGGGTCTTACTTCAGCGTACGGGCGGCGGCGTTTAGCAGAGATTCAAAGCGGTATGCGCTGATCACCGATATGCCCTCTTCGGGCTCGTCGGGCCGAACCGCCGAGCGTAACCGCAGCCGCTTGAAGTACGCTCAACTGATTCAAGTGTGGGATGCGGTCAGCGGGAAGAGCATCGCAGTGCGGTACGGGCATGATGCTCTTGTCTGGTCGGCGGAGTTTTCGCTCTCGGGCGATATGCTATACACCGCCAGTGAAGACGGGACAGTGCTAGGCTGGTCGATGAGCAATTTGAAGAGCAATCCGGCGTCCTCTAAGAAGTGACGCTATTTAGGAGAATATGATGATAGATTTCGCATGCCCCTTGTGCGGTAATAAAATTCAGATTAACGATATCCACGGTGGCAAGAAAGGACAATGTTCCGGTTGCGGGCAGGTAATATCCATACCGCTCGCGAGGCAATCGGTTACGCGATCAACTCCGCCACCGCCTGATTTTCTTCAATCTAACAATGCCTCTGCAATTGAGGAGGAGTTTGATTTTGAACTGAATGGCTGTGAGGTTATCGATAAACCGAAATTCATCCAGAGTCAATGGGTTTGGTTGGCGCTGCTGGGAGTGGTGATCGTCGGAGTTAGTATTGGTGTGGTGATGATGAATTCCGAACCGACCGAAGTCTCCGACATGTCGGAGAATATCCCCACAACTTCCGGGAATGGGACTGTTCCGGTTCCGGTCGTCAATATTAGGGGCAATGATACTGCAGCTAAACTGGTTTCCGCAGCCAAACCGAGCGTTTCTCGCCCGCAGGCGGCCATGATAATCAAAGCCCTGGCGACGTTGGAGAGCATGGCGCAGGACGATAGCACCAGGAAAATGCTACAGGTGCACAGGCTCCTGACGTTTGCTCGTTTTGGAGAACGGAGCAATGCACTGACTGAAATGAAGGGTGATCCTGAACCCAGGCGGGTTGTCTCAATGCTCACGATGAGCGCGATGATGCAAGCAAGGTACGGGAATCACGCCGAGGCGACCAAGAGTGTAAACGATGCAATTGCTGTTGTTCTCGATATGCCCGAACAGGGCGAGCCCTCGGCGGCGCAGTGTCTTACGACACTTGCGATGGTGTGTCAGCGGGCCGGTGATCAGGCCGGTGCGATCCGCGCCATATATGCGATCGATAAGTTGAAAGGGCGCACTTCGTCATTATCATCCAACGAATTGCTGCCCGCGTCGCGACCGTCTCGTACTTACAGGAGCCGGCTCGATGTGACTGGCCTGAGCAGAAAGACCAAAAAAGCCCGTTTGATGCTGCAGATAGGTTTGGTTCTAGGGGGCTGTGATAAGAAATCCGACGCTGCAAAAGCATATCGTCGCCTGATCGAGATTTGTGGTTTGGGCTCTCGTGCTGAACCGTTCGCTCTTGCTACAGGTATTAGCGGGTTGATACGATGCGGTGAATACAATACCGCTGCGGGGATTGTCACGAATCTGGCTTCGGACCAACCGCTGCGTTTTAGTCTGGGACGCGAAATTGTTATCGCCCAGGTGAAGTCCGGTGACTCTCAGGGAGCATTGGTAAACGCCGAGGCGTTCGGAAATATTCTGCTGCTTGCCGATATTCGATTGGCTTCGGGCGATAAGTCCGGAGCGATCGACGGATACAAAACAGTGGTCAAAATTCTCAAACCGCTGGTCGTCACGCGTTCATCCAGCAGCATTGCCGCCAAGGTGCGCAATCGCGTGAAGTTGCTAGTGGATATCGCCGCCAAACAGGCCCGAGCTGGTGCGAAGGCCGACGCGACCCAAACGTTTGCCAAGGCGGTTAACCAGGCCAGGGGCGTTAGCTATCTAAAGACGCCAATGGAATTATGGGAACTGATCGCAAATGCGCAAATTACCGCAGGATTAAAACCAAGTGCGTTTCCCAAAACATCGACGCATAGTTACGGGCCGATCGATAAAGAGACAGCAGCACTGATCGGGAAAGTCGAGGAGACATTTGGGTTGTTGCCCTACACTCGAACAGTTGCTGCTTTGAAACCGGCCTATTTATGGTCGTTTCTCGGTTTGCTTCAGTTGCGTAAAGGCGATAAGACCGCCGCCGAAGAATATTACGCTCGTTGCATGAAGATTTTGCAGGTCGAGCCAACCCAAAATATGGCCTCGTCGCGGAATTTACTGTTTAATCAAGTGGTAGTCGCTCGCGTCGACGTTGGAGACCCCAAGGGTGCTGCGGAAATGATCAAAGCTTATCCGTTGATACCTCTGCGGGCCTGGACGATCACATCTATCGCCAAGGCTTTTGACGATGCGGGAGACGATAAAAGTGCCAGTGAGATTCTCAAGCTGCTTGATCCCAAGATATCGGATTATCTGAATTCAGTTGAGGTGATGGTCTATAGACGCTTCAAAGGCGGGAACCTGATCGGCGCGCTCAAGATGCTACCGCCTCTTAAAGCGCGGAGTGTGCAAGTGGGTACTTCGCTGGCCAGGGTGTTCAGAGCTGCGTGCGTCCAGAAAAAGAGCGAACTGGTGAAGCCTCACGCGGCGGCTTGTTCTATGCGATTACTGGTGGATTTGGCACGGGTTACCGCCGGGTCAGGACAAACGAAAGACGCCGTTGAGTTGCTGCAGATCGGCGGGGAATCGCAGGCCGCTGCGATGAACTCCATTGCGAAAATAAACTCCATATTTTCGATTGCACGTGAACTGGCTGTGCTGGGTAATGTCGACGATGCGCTGGCTATGACCACTGCTATGACGCCGGTCCTGGAGCAGTACACCAAGGGATTTAATAGGGATCAGACAGTTCTGCGGATATCTATCGCCACAGTGGAACTGCTCGCCGGAGAGACCGAAAAAGCT
>JABGPF010000041.1 GCA_018645065.1 Phycisphaerales bacterium | reverse complement strand
AATGGGCAAACAAACGATGTCCCTGGATGGCGATAATGTTCGCCACGGGCTGAATTCCGATCTCGGATTTTCGCAGTCTGATCGCCAGGAAAATATCCGTCGGATCAGCGAATTGTCCGCATTATTTGCTGATGCGGGTATCATTACTATAGCGGCGTTTATTTCACCGTACCGCGCCGGTCGTGACTATGCTCGCAAAGTTGTCGGCTCTGAGCGGTTCATCGAGAGCCATATTGACATCTCCCTTCAGGAGTGTGAAAAACGGGATCCGAAGGGTCTTTATAAGAAAGCCCGTGCTGGTGAAATTGCTGACTTCACTGGTATCGACGCGCCGTACGAGGCGCCGCTGAGTCCCGAGCTTACGATTACCGCTCAGCAGGGCACGCCCCAAGAGGCGGCCGACAAAATTATTGAATATTTATCTGAGAATCGATTTCTTTCCGGTCGCTGATCCAGGCGAACCGCGCCGCGAGACCCGCGGCAGGAGCAATACGTGAGTTCATACAACATAACGCATTTGAAGCAGTTGGAGGCCGAGAGCATCCACATTATCCGCGAGGTCGTCGCCGAGTGCGATCGGCCGGTGATGATGTATTCGATGGGCAAGGATTCGGCTGTGATGGTCCATCTGGCCCTCAAGGCGTTCGCGCCGGGCAAGCTTCCGTTCCCGCTGCTGCATGTCGATACGACGTTCAAGTTTCCTGAGATGATCGAGTTCCGCGACAAGTTCGCCAAAGACATAGGCGCCGAGCTTATCGTGCACAAGAACACCGAAGCGTTGGAGCGCATAGGCCCCGCCGAGAATTGGACCTGCACCATGTGTGCCGACATGCTCAAGCGCGAAGCGTTGGTGACGGCTTTGCAGGCTGGCGGGTTCGATGCTGCGTTCGGTGGAGCACGTCGTGATGAAGAGAAATCTCGCGCCAAGGAACGTATCTTCTCGTTCCGCGACGAGTTCATGCAGTGGGACCCCAAGAACCAGCGCCCCGAATTGTGGAGCATCTACAACACGCGACACGCCAAGGGCGAATCGTTCCGCGTATTCCCGCTGTCGAACTGGACGGAGCTGGATATTTGGCATTACATTCACGTGGAAAACATCCCGATCGTACCGCTGTACTACGCCAAAAAACGCCCGGTGATCAAACGCGACGGGATGCTCCTGATCGCCGGTGACCTGAACCACCCTGCAGAGGGCGAGGAAGTTGTCGAAATGTCAGTTCGGTTCCGCACACTCGGCTGCCAGTTGTGCAGCGGGGCGACCGAATCGACGGCGACTACCATTGAAGAGATCATCGCAGAGACCACGACCGCACGGAACTCCGAACGAGAAAACCGAGCAGTTGACAAGGACCGCGAAGGCTCGATGGAAGAGAAGAAGAAAGACGGCTATTTTTAATATTAATTTGGGATTTTAGACCTGCCTGCCGGCAGGTTTGGGATTTGGGATTTAACGACAACGACAACGGCGGCGGCGACGGCAATGGCCGTGACAACTGACTTTAAATTTACGCTAATCGCCTGGTGCGGTTGGGATGGATGATATGGACGTAATAAAGACACTACAAGAAGACGAACGCAAAGACCTGCTGCGGATGGTGACCGCCGGAAGCGTTGACGACGGTAAGAGCACGCTCATCGGGCGGTTGTTGTACGAGTCCAAGGGTATCTACGAGGATCAATTGGCTTCGGTTGTCGCGGCCTCGGCGCGCGTGGGCTCCACTGGCGGAGATCTGGACTTGGCGCTGGTTACCGACGGTCTGCGGGCTGAACGCGAGCAGGGTATTACAATTGATGTTGCGTATCGATATTTCTCGACTCCCAAGCGTAAGTTCATTATCGCCGACACGCCCGGTCACGAGCAGTACACTCGCAACATGGCCACCGGCGCCTCGACGGCCAGCCTGGTAATCATACTCATCGACGCAGCCAACGGTGTTGTCGTTCAGTCCAAGCGTCACGCGTTTATCGCTTCGCTGCTGGGCATTCCGCACGTTGTGGTCGCGATTAACAAGATGGACCTGGTCGACTACTCCCAGGAAACCTACGACGCGATTTGCCAGGAGTTCACCGACTTCGCAGCCAAGCTGGAAATCCGCGATCTCACGTTCATTCCGGTAAGCGCGCTGGAAGGCGATAACGTGGTCGACAGTAGCGAAAGAATGCCCTGGTATAAGGGCAGTTCGCTGCTGAATCACCTTGAAACGGTGCATATCGCTTCGGATAGAAACCTCATCGATCTGCGTTTCCCCGTGCAGTATGTCCTGCGTCCCGATCGGACGTTCAGGGGTTATCTCGGCACGGTGGCTTCAGGTACGATCAAGCCGGGCGATGATATTATGATCCTGCCGAAGGGCGTGAAAAGTCGCATCAAAACTGTCTTCGGGTCCGACGGCGAGTTGGCCGAAGCGTTCCCGCCGATGGCGGTGGGAGTAACGCTGGACGAAGAGATCGACATCAGCCGCGGCGACACCATCGTACATGTAAACAACGTGCCGAGGGTCGATCGCGAGTTCGACGCAATGGTCGTCTGGATGGCTGAAGAACCGATGACCCCGGACAAGCAATACATAATCAAACACGCCACGCGAATGACCCCGGGCAGCATTTCTGACCTGCGTTTCCGCGTCGACGTGAACACCCTGCACCGCTCGCAGGCAGACAGCCTGGCGCTTAACGAAATCGGACGCTGCGTGGTTTCGCTGACCAGACCTATCGCCCACGATCCGTATACGCGGAACCGCGAGACCGGTTCGTTCATCATAATCGACCGCCTGACCAACAGCACTGTTGGCGCCGGTATGATCCTTGATCGCGATCCGAACAAGCTGTCGATCTCGACGAAGAAGCAGGCCCGCGGGCCAAAGAGCCAGAACGTTCACAGTCACGCCAGTTTGATTACGCCTGAGCAACGCTCAGAACGCATGGGCCACAAGCCGGCTACGATCTGGCTGACCGGGCTGCCCGGCGCGGGCAAAAGCACTATCGCATACGAACTGGAACGCAAACTGTTCGATGCTGGCGCCAACTGCTTCGTCCTCGATGGCGAGAACGCACGCATGGGCTTCAGCAAGGACCTGGGCTTCAGCGCTGATGATCGCAGCGAGAATCTCAGGCGTGCGGCTGAGGTGGCGAAAGTGGTGAACGACGCCGGTATGATCTGCATCTGTGCGTTTGTCTCGCCTTACCAGACAACCCGCGATCAGGCACGCGAAATACTCGGACCAGACCGTTGCATGGAGGTGTATCTCTCAGCCCCGGTCGATGTCTGCCGCCAGAGAGACACCGAAATGTACGCACTGGCCGACAGCGGTAAGATCAGCGAGTTCTCCGGCGTGACCGCGCCGTACGAAACGCCCCAAACCGCCGACCTGACAGTACCAACGCACCAAATCGATCTTGAAGAGAGCACCGAGCGAATTATCGCACTGCTCCGCGCGAAAGGCGTAATCGGCTGATTCGGATTCGCTGCGGGCTTGAACCGTCCGGGCGATCTGTTACAGTAACTGCTGCCATGCCGAAGACCATCGAAGTAATTCTGTTGGCGGTTATCCCTGTGCTTTGGGGACTCTCGATCCACACGGTTTTCGAGCTGCTTCGCGCGCGGAGCCACAGGCGGTCCGCCCAGAGCGATCCCAGCGAGGGTGACGCCGAATGATACCTCTCGATGAACTACTCAGCGCCAGTTATTTCTCCGATCCGGTGATGCTCGTCGCCTGCCTGCTGGGCGTTGGCTTGTGCATTGGGGCTCTTGCCGGGCTCTTCGGCGTGGGCGGTGGTTTTCTTACCGTTCCGATACTCGAATCTCTGTTCGGGTTTAACTTCACTATTTCGGTCGGGAGCAATCTCGCCGCCGCGTTGGGCACCAGTTCGGTGGGCGTCGCTCGGCACGGGAAGTTGGGTAATATCGAGTTCCGAACCGTTATGTTGCTGGCGTTGGGCAGTGTTCCGGGGGCGCTGATCGGCGCGGAATTTCACGCATATCTCGTCGAGATTATGGGCGGCGGGTTTAAGCAACTTATGCGGGGACTCTTCGTCGTGCTGTTGATAACCTCGGCATGGTTGGTATGGCGCGGGCCCAGGGAAACACCGCACGGTAAGTCGCCGATGCAACGCCTGCCGATAGGCCCGTATGTGGACCTGCCGCGAGCGGGCCTCTTGCACATCAGCCTTCCGGGAATGGTCGCCATGGGCCTGGGCGTCGGGTTAATGGTCGGCTTGATGGGCGTCGGCGGGGGGGTGCTCTTCATGCCCCTGCTGGTGATGGTCGTTGGAATGTCAGTCCACCAGGCCGTTGGAACCAGCCTCGGCGTGGTGCTCTGCTCGACCGGCGCCGCTGTACTCAGATACGGCTTCAAAGACCAGGTGAGCCTGCTGGTCGCACTCAGTATTCTCACCGGAAGTGCGATAGGTGTGCAGTTCGGCGTGTGGTTGTGCCTGAAAATGCAGGCCAGGAAGTTACGCCGTTATTTCGCCCTGTTGGTAATCACTGCCGCTGCTATGCTTGTGGTGAAAATCGTCTCGACCGCGATGGCGGTGAAATGACGCCGATAACGGGTCGGCGGGCAAGTTCAAAACTCTGAAAATCCAACCAATGTCCCGGGTCGTTCTGGCCGATAGTGCATGTATCGACTAACACTTAGGGACCAAATAATATGTGCGGAATAGTTGGATATATCGGTGGCGGAGCCAAGGCGTGTGAGGTGCTGGTTGAAGGACTCAAACGCCTGGAATATCGCGGATACGACTCGGCGGGCGTCTGTGTCTATCACGACGGTCAGTTGCACACCCACAAGGCTCCGGGGCGCGTTGCGATTGTCGAGCAGCAGGCGATGGCCGATCCGCAAATGCTCGCAGCCGGTGCGGGAATAGCGCACACCCGCTGGGCGACCCACGGCCAGCCAAACGAAGTTAACTCTCACCCGCACAGCGACAACTCAGGCAAAATATCGCTGGTCCATAATGGAATCATAGAGAACTACGCCACGCTAAAGCAGTTTCTTATCGAGCGGGGCCACACCTTCGTATCCGAGACAGACACCGAAGTGCTCGTCCAGCTTATCGGCGAGTTCTACAATAACGGTTGCGATACGCTGGAAGAGGCAGTCCTGGCTGCTTTGCAGGAAGTTTCCGGGACGTATGGCATAGTTGTAATGTGCGTGGACGAACCCGACAAGCTCGTTGCCGCTCGCAAGGGCAGCCCGTTGATTGTGGGGGTCGGGAAGGACGAGTATGTCGTGGCTTCGGACGCTTCGGCGATAATCGAACATACCGCAAACGTAGTTTACCTGCACGACAACGAAGTGGCGGTGATCACGCGCGGGTCCATGCGAACATTTACGCTGGATAACGTGCCGGTCACCAATGAAATAGTCGAAGTGGAAATGACGCTCGGTCAGATCGCCAAAGGCGGTTACGAACACTTCATGCTCAAAGAGATCTTCGAGCAGCCCGAGAGCATTCGCACCTGCATGAGCGGGCGAATCGATACGCGAGATATGCGAATTAACCTTGGCGGGCTCCAGGATGTCGAACGCGACCTGGTGAAAACGCGGAAGATGATCCTCACCGCCTGCGGGACGGCTTCGTATTCAGGACTGGTGGGTGAGTACCTGTTCGAAGACCTGGCCAGGATCCCCACCGAAGTCGAGTACGCCAGCGAGTTCCGCTACCGCAACCCGATAATCGAAACCGACACTACGGTGATCGCGCTGAGCCAGTCCGGCGAGACCGCCGACACCCTGGCTGCGATCCGCGAGGCGCGCGAAAAGGGCGCCCTTACGCTGGGGATTGTAAACGCTGTCGGCTCGACGATAGCACGCGAAACCGATGCGGGCGTTTACCTGCACGCCGGTCCGGAAATAGGCGTGGCGTCGACCAAGGCCTTCACCTGCCAGATCGTAGTCGAAACCCTGATGGCCCTTAACCTCGGGCGAAGACGCTTCATGTCCGTGCCGATGATGGCGAAATATCTCGAAGCGCTGCAGGCGATTCCCGACCAGATCACCGAAGTGCTCAAGCAGTCCGAGATGATCAAGGACATGCTCGATAAATATATCGAACGCAATAACTGGTTGTTCCTGGGACGCGGATACAACTTCCCGATCGCTCTGGAAGGAGCTCTCAAGCTCAAGGAAATCAGCTACATTCACGCCGAAGGCCTGCCGGCGGCCGAGATGAAACACGGACCAATCGCTCTGATCAACGAAGGCATGCCCGTTGTCTGCATCGCAACACAGTGCCCGACGTACGAGAAGGTTATCGGTAACATCGAGGAAGTACGCGCCCGCAAAGGCGCCATAATCGCTATCGCAACCGAAGGCGACGAGCAGATACGCCAGTGCGCCGACCACGTGATATACGTGCCCGAATGCCCAGAAGCCCTGCAACCGCTGCTAACGGTAATCCCGCTGCAGTTGCTCGCGTATCACGCCGCGGTGGCTAGAGGATGCAACGTGGACAAACCCCGCAACCTCGCCAAAAGCGTTACGGTTGAATAATCGTGCATCTGTTTACGAGCCGATTGTTACTTCGTAGAACGTCAGCGCTGCGATACCATTTTTACCTATCAGGAGCCTGTCCTGGCTCCAGGACATCTCGTTGACATAGGTGATCTTCGTCGCCGTCGATGGCGCTTTAAGTTTCAGCGTGACGGTGTTACCGTTGGCTGAGCCCGAGGCGACTTTGCCCTTGGCTCCGTCGAGGTAAAACTCGCTTATCAACTCATTCTTCCAGATTACCGGTTGATCGAACTGCAGCGTGATCGTGTCTTTGGCGGCGCTGGCGTAGCGGGCTTGTTTCAGGTTCGGCGCCGTGATCGGACCGGTCGGTTTCTTCCCGTAGAAGTCGCGCTCGATTAGCGGTTGGATCATGCGTGCGAATTCCGCCCAGCCTTTCAGCGGGAAGTGTGCAGGTCCGGGCGGTTTTATACCAAGGGTCGACAGGATGTCCATGTTCGAATAGAGCCCAGGCAGTGTTCGCTGCTTTTCTCGCAGCATGTCGCCTCGACCATCACCGCCCATGCTGCACGAGTTAGGCCAGATCTGGAAAATGTAGTAGCGACTCACGTTGGGGAAATCGGTTTTCCACGCTGCCGACATCTCCACAAAATATCGCTGGTACGATTTCCAACCGTAGTCGCCGTCCGGCCCGGCCGAGCCCTGATCATTCTCGCCCTGGTGCCACAACACCGCGCGAATACCATGGGTGAGTTTCGCCTGCCGCACGCGCCAGAGCATTCGCCCATAGAGCGTTTCGATGTCTTCCGGATCGGTTTTGCTGCGCTGGTGCTGATCAATTCGCGACCCGCCTTTGGCTGCGTTGATAATGAAGATCGGGACCTTTTGGCTTTTCAGCAATCGTTTCGCCAGCACCATTCCCCACCAGCCGAGCTCGGCTTTGTGTTCTCGGCCAGCTTTCCAGACCGGGTTGCACCAGAGGTTCTGCGGTTTGTCTTCCTTGTAAAATCTCGGTCGCGCGTAGCTGCGAATCCACTGGTTGGTTTCGAGCGGTGATTTTTCGCGCGTGTCGGTGGCCAGTGCGTTTGATTGCCCGTCTATAATGTAGGCGTCTCCGCAGACGATATTACCGGCGGTGTGCAGGATTGTCTCGGTGGAGCCGGTTTTGGAACCGAACTCGATGCGGTATTTGATCAGGCCCGGTTTGAGTTTTGCTGTTAGTGCGTAGGCGTTTTTCGACGTCGGTTTTTGCGTTATGGTTTGCGTGAGTTTGTCGTCGGCGTAGAGTTTCAGGAACACCGAATCCGCCGGCCTGGCCAGCGTCCCGTTGCAGTAGAGCGACCCTTCGTTTTTATCGTTGCGGGCGTAGAACTGGTTGTCTTCGGGCTTTTCATTTTCGCCCGGCGTGCGGTAAACCCACGGGTCGGTTTTTGGTTCCTGCACAGCGATCTTGATCGATTCGGTTACCGGTTTGCCCCCGTTGCATACGGTAACCGCCACGCTCATTGTCCCGCTGTTCTGCGCGCGACGGAGAATGAGTTTGCCTGGGGCGATCTCTTTGATCACCGCCAGGCCCGAGACATCCCATTTGTAGTTCAGTTCGCCTGCGCCGGCGGCTTGCATCTTCTTCAGGTTGGCGATTTGCGGAGCGATTTCGATAGTTTTGCGTGCGTCCCATTTCGCCGGAGCCCTCAGTGCGATTATCGGATCGGGAATTGCTTCGGTGATCTTGATCGCGATGTCTTTTGTCCGCACGCCGTCGGGGTACACGCCCTTGAGTTGCAGGGTCGCGGTTTGGTCACCGCTGACCCGCCCGGCTTGGAGTGTGCACGAGTTGCGATCGACAGCCAGCACGGTTTCGGTTCCGTTGCGTTTCAGTATCCAGTAGATTTTTTGTGCGCCGGCGATTTTGGCGGTTGCCGTCGCGTTTTTGCCTTCGGCCAGGGTGAGCTTGCTCTGCGCGACCGACAGCGTGTTTCCCGGTTGGACAATTGCTCCGACGAGCGTTTGCATTGTTTTTTGGTTTTCGTATTGGAGTTTGATCCAGGCTGGCGATCGTGTCACGCCGGAGATTCGCACCTCGTCGATATCGCCGACGAAATCATATCTGTTGTACCATCCGCCGATCCACATTCTCGCCGGTCTTGGGATATCCATTGGTTTGCTGCGGCTTTTTGAAACGGTGTCGAGTGCTCCGTTGATATAGATTCGCGCCTCGCCTTTGGTGTAGGTGTGCACCACGTGCGTCCAGGTGTTCATCGGGACCACCGGGTTGCTCCGGACGCCCCCATCGGAGAAATAGCAGTCCATCCGTATCATCGACGGGCTGTTGTACCACATTTGCGACTTGCCCTGCCCCTGCTCCTTGCCCCAGGAGACGATGCGGCAGTTTTGCTTCTCGCCCCGGAACCAGACCGACGTCGAGTGCGGCTGGCCGCCTGTCGGCAGCGTCATGATATCTTCGCCGCAGAACACGCCTTTTTTGTCCGGGAAATGTCGTGCCGGTCCAATCATACCCGTAGTCTCTGTCGTGCCTTTATCGGTGGACTTGATCGCGCCGGTTGTGTCTTTGGTCACCGGCCCGTTCATGTGCCACACGCCGCAGTGCCCGTTGGACTTGTCGAAGACGGCCTTGCCGTTCGATGCGCATTTGGCGGACGGGTCGCCCCAGCTAACTTTGATCTCTTGTCGCGCGTTGCCTTTGATCTTCGGGATCCGCACCCAGACGCTTGCGGTCCCTTGCTTGGCGTCCCATTGTTCGATCTGGTAGGGCAGGGCGACACCGGCGGCCGTGGCGAACCGAATGTCCTGACCTTTGGATTGCGCCTGGGAGAAGTCGAAGAAATCCTTATCCAACCGCACCAACAACGGGAACCCTTCGACCGACGCACCGGCGGGGATGTTCGCCCCGTCGGGCGTGGTGAGAATGTAGATGGAACCTTCCTTCGCGTTTGCGGCCGGCAGGCACGAAAGGAACATAGCGATACTAAAACTGACAACAATACTCTTCTTCACGATTCGAATCCTTTGGTCTGGGATTACTCGGATGATTATTTCTTCGGACGAACTAATAGGTACCACATTGTCTTGTACTTCGGCGATGCGTTGAGCAATTTACCGATCGGAACTTCCGCTCCGCGCGTTCCATCAGGCTTTAAGGCGTAGCATTTTAAACCGTCCCCCAGACCCAGAAGGGGGATTGGCAGTATCGGGTTCTCAATGCGAACGGGCGCCTTGCCCCAATTCCGCCCGACGGTATGACGGTCCTTGGAGAACTGCATGGCCGTATTCTCACACCGTCCACCCAGCGTTATAAGGACCCTGTTGCTCTGGTGAAGCGGTAGTGAGTCCAGAGCGGTTATCGTTTCGACCTGTGGATGCCCGCTGTTGTTTAGAGCATCAAAGATGCTGGCGACCTTAACACTAGCTGCTGGCCAGTTGGCCCCGAAGATTCCGCATTTGGGCGAGTCGCCGAAGTAAGTCCAGGAAAGATTTGGCTGAGATTTCTTGGCAGCAGGCGGGCCACTGGTTTCCGACTTGTCGCCGAACGACACAGAAATTCGTCGCTTGAGTATGTCTTTCTGCGTAAGTTTACTCACGCCGATCATGTCGCGATCGTGCGTTAGATGTGTGTCGATCAGTTTGGCGATATCGCCCAGGCCAACGGTTATTTTACCGGCCGCAGGCTCAATTCCCGCCTCGCGGAAGATCGATGTGCCCGCCGGGACGAACCCCCATTTGGCGGGATTTGCGTGGATGTCGAAGAAGCTTGTGAAATGCTTTTTGTCCCAGGCGTCGGTTTTGTGCGAATAGGCGAAGAGCCATATTCCGTCCCAGTCTTGTGCGGCTGCGAATGCGGTTATCATTGGGACGCATTCGGCTTGGGCATCGTTTGGCGCGGGGTGGTTGTATTCGCTTACAGTGAACGGTTTGCCCTTCAGGCGGGAGGCGGCAAGGTTGAACAGCGGGCTGCGGTCAGGGTTGTCTACCATTGCGGTTTGGTTTACCGTCCAGTTTCCCATGTCCCAGGGGCGCCCGGGGAAGTGCGGGTGATGCCAATATGCGTGTGCGTCGATGAAGTCCATATCGCTTTGTGCCCAAAGGCCCAGCGGTCCGAACACGATTGTGCCCGTGACAAGTGCGCCGCAGTTCAAATCCTTCCGCACGAACGTTCGCATGTCGTCGAAATACGCCTTCTCGGTTTCAGCCAGGAACCGCATTCGATCATGCGTTCGGGCGGTGGTTTCGGATTCTGCGAACAGGGCGACGTTGCCCTTGATTATCGATTCATCCGTTTGCGCGCCGGTCCGACCGCCGGTTTGCAGCTTGATGTCGGCCAGGTAGACGGGCGTTTTTGATCCGCCGACCTGGAACACCAGGCGTGCGTTGTTTTCAGTTTTCGTCGCGGCGAAACCGGCGTGGAATTCTTGCCATTCGTCGCTGAGCTTCATCGTGCGCTGCAGGCCGAGCGAGCCCCAGGGCCTATCGGCCTGGCTCATGTTCAGCGATATCTCCCGCGACTCGGTCGCCTTGGCGCGGAACGTTAGTGTGTAGAATTTTCCCTTTTGCACTTTCAGTCCGGCCTGTCGAAATTGGATATGCCATCGCGTTGCGTTGGCTTTGTTGATCTCGATTCGCACGCCGGCGGTTCGCCCTAGTAAATCAGCCTTGGCCTTGCAGCCGCCATGTTGTTCCAGTGACCAGGCGGTGTCACCCGTGAGTCGCATTTTCGGCAGGATGTTGGCTCCGAGCGGTTCGGCGCCGTTTGCCCAGGCGCCTTTGAACTTTAAATCTGTTTTGTATCGTTTCGCCAGCCACGCGTTGAATTGTCCGGTCAGGATCTTGGCGTAGAACGGCGGCAGGTTGCGAACCTTCTGCTCGCCGCCCCACATGAAAAAGCTGTCTTCATTGGTGATCTCCACGAACGCTATCGCCGGGTCAGCCGCGTATTTCACCTTGCGATATTTGTTGATGCGGGCGAGCAAGTCGCGAGCGAACTTCTTCTGCGCGGCGATTAGCTGCGGCGTGAACAGGTCGACTATCTTGTCGAACCTCAGCGCCTCGCCCGGGTCGGGCAGTTTCAGGTAGCGGCTATGGCTGCGCGATACGTGCAGGTTGATGTTCGACCAGATACCTTTTTTGGCCAGTTGGTCGATGAAGTAGTCCAGGCGGTCGAGTGCTTCTGGCGAAAGTTTCATCGGGTCGGATGCGTCCCATATTCCGCGTGGGAATTTCTGGTTGTCCATGTGGTGGAATCGTACGGAGTTTATCCCGAACGCAGCCAGGCGGTTGGCTACTCGTTTGGCGTCGGCGTGTGTGGGGAAGCACGCCCCGAAGCAGAGGTTCACGCCCCAGATGCGCACGCGCTTGCCGTTCTTACCGTCGCGGTAAAAATGCGAGTCGCGGGCGATTACTCTGGCTGAGTCGGTAGCTATCGGCGGGGAGGTGAAATTGATCTCCGCATCGGCGGGCCAGTCGGCAGGGATTACAAACGGGACAAACTCCCCGCCCAGCGCGCACGTCGCCAGCAGCACTATCAACATGACGGATATAAACTTAACCATAATAAAAGCTCCTCTGGATCGTTTATGAGAATACCGCCAATACGCTGCGTCGGCAACGGTTTGTCTTTACGCCGTTGCCGTAATTTGGAGTGTCCCGATGTACATCGGGAGCGCCGCTTTGGCTTGTCGCGGAGCGACGTCGTTGCTTCTTTGTCTTTGCGATGGAACTGTAACCGACGCGAAGCTAGAATAAACACTCAAACGCTTAACGCAAAACCAGAGTCAAGGAGACCTGATATGTTCAAGCCCACCAGAATTTTTACCGCCGTACTGTCGGCAGCCCTCGCGATAACTTTCATCGCCGCAGCCACAGCCGCCCCCAAACCCAAGAAGCCGCGACCCAAACGCAAACCCCAGCCCAGCGGGATCGAGCTGCCCAAGAACATCACAAAAGACAAGCTCATCTGTTTCGCACTCTACACCGTCCACAATAAGACCCTCAAGCTCACCGCACAGCTCTACCCGCTGGCCGACGACGACCCGCGAACCGTGCGACTCGAAATCAAAAAGGGCGATAAGTTCGTCCAGGTCGCCGAGACAAAGGTTATCGAACAAGGATGGACCGCCCCGTTCCGCGTGGCAAAATGGGATACAACAAAGGATATCGAATACCGCGTCGCGCACGGAAAAACCGCGTTTTACACCGGTATCGTTCGCAAGGATCCAATCGATAAGGACACGATAGTAGTCGCCGCCTTCACCGGTAACTCCGTTCGCCCGCAGCACGGAGGCGACCTGCCGAAAGACGATATCGTAAAGAACCTGAAAAAACTCAAGCCCGATCTGCTGTTCTTCTCGGGCGATCAGGTCTACGATCACCGCCAGCATTTCAAGGCCTGGACCCGCTTCGGCCGCGACTTTGGCGACATTATCCGCAACACCCCGACGGTAACCATACCCGACGACCACGATGCCGGACAGGCCAACCTTTGGGGCGCCGGCGGTAAGAAATCCAAAACCGGTGCCGGACATGACGGCGGATACTTCCGCCCCGCCGAATACGTAAAAGAAGTCGAGCGAGCACAAACCTCGCACCTGCCAGATCCGTTCGATCCCACGCCGATCCTGCAGGGAATCGGCGTGTATTACACCGAACTTACCGTCGGACGAGTGAGCTTCGCGATCATAGAAGACCGCAAGTTCAAGTCCGGCCCGCAAGGCCTGGTCCCCAAGCAGGGTCCGCGCCCCGACCACATCCGCAACCCGAATTACGATCCGAAATCAGTTGACGTGCCCGGCGCCGTGCTGCTCGGTAAGCGACAGTTGAAGTTCCTGGACCACTGGACCGCCAACTGGGACGGAGCCGACATGAAAGCCGTTCTCTCCCAAACCGTTTTCGCCAACGTGGCCCACATTCACGGTGGCGCGTCGAACCGGCTTCACGCCGATATGGACTCAAACGGTTGGCCTCAGACCGGGCGAAACAAGGCCGTTTCGGCAATCCGCAAGGGTTTCGCCAATATGATCTGCGGCGACCAGCACCTCGGATCGCTGGTGCACCACGGCGTGGACGAATGGCGCGATTCGGGCTATTCGTTCTGCGTGCCGTCTATCGCCAACCTTTACCTACGCTGGTGGCAACCGCTGGAAGACGGGAAGAACCGCCTGGACGGCATGCCCAAATACACCGGCGATTACCTCGACGGATTCGCCAACAAGATCACCGTACATGCGGCAGCCAACCCCGACGCCAGACCCAAAACCAACAACAAGCTCACCACCCGCGCTGCCGGTTGGGGCGTGATAAAGTTCAACCGCAAAACGCGCAAGATCACCATGGAATGCTGGCCTCGCAACGTTGATATCACCGATCCGGCGAGCAAACAATACCTCGGTTGGCCCAAGACGGTCTCCCAGGAGTCCAACTACGGCCGCAAGGCCAAAGCCTACCTGCCGACCCTGAAGATCGCAGGCGAGACCAACCCGGTAGTCCAGATCATAGACGAGTCGAACAACGAGATCGTTTACACCCTGCGAATCAACGGCAACGAGTTCCGCCCGAAAGTTTTCAAGGCAGGCAAATACACAATCAAAGTAACCCAGGGCGACAAGACCAAAACGCTCAAGGGCGTAAAATCCGCAGACCTGAAAAGCTCGGACACACTGGACGTAAAGCTCTAAACCGGCGATCGCACAATCATAATCGAATTTGAGTTCCCCGAACTCACGCAAGCCCGCAGACCACAATCTGCGGGCTTTTGCGTTTGTGCCTTTCGCCGTTCTCTGAGCCTCTGAGTCTCTGTGTCGAAATCAAAACCGACCGATACCCCAAACAATATGAGAATCTTGTTTGCCCGGAAATCTAGTCACACATATTTTTGCACCCGAGTGAAGAACTTCATTGCGTGCATCCCAATGTGACGATAGAATTATTAGAAAGGCTCGCATAGGCACACGGAGCACTCTGATGGGACCACGCACGCGGAAACCTGTGAAGTTGATGGTTGTTTGTGTTATCGCTTTGGTTCATCTGATCCCTGCAGCGTCGGTTTGGGGTGAAACGTTTTTTCAACAGGCCGCTAACGCGCAGAAGACGGGCGACATCCATGCGGTGATCCGCTTGTACACTCAAGCGGTGGAGCATGACCAACTCGGACCGAGCGATCTGTGCACGGCGTACAAGAAACGCGGGGAGGCCTTTAATAACACCGGCGCATACGCCGACGCCTATTCCGACTACACCCGAGCGATCAAACTGGATCCGGATGATATAGACGCTTACCACGGACGTGGTGAGGTCTTGTGGATAATGGGCGAGTCTGACGATGCGATAATCGACTTCCACCGGATTATCGCACTGGACTCGAAAGACGCAGCGGCGTACAACATGCGCGGTATGGCCTGGATGGACAAGGGCGCCGTAGACAGTGCCATCGCAGATTTCAACCAAGCGCTCAAACTCGACAAAAAACTCGTCTTCGCCCATGCAAACCGCAGTTTCGCATGGTCGGTCAAAGGCCAGCACGCCAAAGCCGCCGCAGACTTCAAGCACATCGGAAAACGGGCGTCGAAGTTAGCGGGCCTCTACCAGAAACACGGGTTTGCGATGTTGGGAAAACGCCAGTACGATAGGGCAATCACAGCTTTCAGCCGTTCGATCACGCTCACGCCGAACCACTACTACGGATTTCGATCTCGCGGTCTCGCCTGGACGGACAAGGGCCAATACGACAAAGCCCTCGCCGATTTTAACCAGGCGATCAAGTTCAGACCGGACGACGCGTACGCCTTCAGATGCCGCAGTGTCGCCTGGAGCGGCAAGGGCAAATCCTACAAGGCCTTCGTCGACCTGACACGATCAATCCAACTGAACCCCAACAGGGTGATGCCTCATTATCTCCGGGGCAATATAAGCCTCGACCGAGGCGACAACGACAGCGCCATCGCCGATTACAGCCGGGTAATCAAGATCAAAGAATCGTGGGTGATGGCCTACTATGATCGTGGTATCGCCTGGGAACGAAGCGGCTACTACGACAAGGCCATCGACGACTACAACCGAGTGGTGGAGTTGTCGGCCGACGATGCGCAACTATACGTCAACCGAGGCGTAGCCTGGAAGGCCAAACAAGAATACGACAAAGCTCTGGACGATTGCGTGCTGGCCCTTGCGAAGCACTCCGAGTTTAGTGCGGTTTTCGATCTTCGCGGAGCAGTGCACTTCGAACGTGAAAAATTTGCCGAGGCGGCGGTGGCTCTTGATCGTTATGTAGCCCTTGCACCCGAGAGACCGGCTGGGGCGCTGTGGCGTTATATAGCTCGAACCCGGGCCGGACAAGCCCAGGCGGGCAAGGAGCTGGCGGGCTATGTGTCGAAGCATGTAAAAGACAAGTCGATCTGGCCTGGGACGGTGTTCGAGATGTTCGCCGGTCGTATCGAACCGGCGCAGTGTTTGAAATCCGCAGAGCCCGCAAAACCTGATCTGTCCGGGGCGAAGCTGACCCGGGGCGAGAAGGTCTGGCGTCAGGCGGCCTATGAGAAACTCCGCGGTGAGCAGCTTTGTAAAACGTATTTCTACATGGCGCAGTATGAACTGATCGCAGGTCGTACTGACAAGGTGCGTCAGCTTTTGCAGAAATGCCTTGCCACCAACAGAATCCGGCTTGACGAATACACCGCCGCCAAAGCTGAACTGAAACGTATGGGAACGAAGGGGAAATAAACCGGCGCGGGTTATCGTTAGTCGATGCAGTCCTGGATTGGTTTATCCAGAAATTGGGTCGTGGCGCAGGTGTCTTGTTTGAATAGGCGTTTCGCAACGCCAGGAACACCATTGCGTGCATTCAAATGTGCCGATAGAATTACCTGAAAGCGGGATCAGGGAAATCCCGTTCTCCCGGATACGCACGGAGTACGCAGATGAGATTAATCGAACGAAAGCATGCGGCGTTCACCATTGTCTTTGTCGGCGTGTGGATGCTGTTGTCGGTGGTGTCGACCGCTGCGGGCGAGACGTTGCTCGACCAGGCTTATCAGGCATACGATCAGAACAAGTGGGACAAAGCGATCCACCTGTACACGTTGGCGATAGACAAAGGCGACCTCGATAAAGACGATTTGTTATCAACCTATATTTCTCGCGGTGCCGCGTGGGAGGAAAAAGGCCAGTACGATCTGGCCATTATCGATTACACCCGGGCCATTGAGCTGGCCCCGAAATACGCTGACGCCTACCTCTCTCGTGGTGACGCCTGGTGCGCTAAGAAGGACTTCGACAAAGCAATCGCCGATTATACCCGAACCATCGAGCTGGACCCGAAATACGTTTACGCCTATTACGTTCGCGGTGACGCTTGGTACGCTAAGAAGGACTTCGACAAAGCAATCGCCGATCACACTCGAGTCATTGAGATGAGCCCGAAACACGTTTACGCCTACTGCTCTCGTGGTGACGCCTGGTATGGTAAGAAGGACTTTGACAAGGCCATTGCCGACTTCACCCGGGCCATCAAGTTGGACCCGACGGATGCTTACATCTATTGGCGTCGCGGCCACATCTGGGACCAGAAGCAAAACGCAGATAAGGCGCTTGCCGACTATACCAGGGCTCTTGAATTGGATCCGAAGTACTCTTATGTTTACGAGCGACGTGCGAATATATGGCATTACAAGCGTCAGTACAAAAAGGCTATCGTTGACTACAGTCGAGTAATCGAGCTGAAGCCGACGGATGCTTCGGCCTACTACAGTCGTGGCGGTCTCTGGAAGGCTATAGGTCAGTACGATAAATCCATCGCTGATTACACTCGGGCCATCAAACTGGAACCGCAGCGGCGCTACTACAGCGGTCGCGGAGACGCCTGGAGGAGCAAGGGCAATTACGATAAGGCCATTGCGGACTACAGCCATGCGATCAAATTATCTGAATCCCCGTATGACGAGGACTACTACAAGCGCGGCCGAGCTTGGCTTGCCAAAGGTGATTACGATAAATCATCCGTCGACTTCAAGCGGTCAGCAGAAAGGCACTCGGAGTTCAGATTTTCTTACCACAGTCGGGGCAGCGCATGGAAGGCCAAACGCAATCGCAAACTCGGCATGTACGTCGCTTCCTCTTGGTTTGGTCTCGAGCCGGGTCCCCATGATGCTGATGCCTACTGCGATAGAGCCCTATATACGATAGCCTTAGGCGATTTAGACACGTTGTGGACCCACTTCCCACGCTCCAAGCCCCTCTACCCCGGGGCGATTTCTGACTACAACAGCGCGATCAAACTGAGCCCCAAGGATACCCACGCCTATAACAACCGGGGTATTGCATGGCTGGTCAAAGGCGATTATGACAAGGCGATAGCAGATCACACATACGCTATCAAGTTGGCCCCAAAGGATGTTGACGCCCACTGCGCACGCGCAAACGCCTGGGAAGCCAAGGGCGATTATGATAAAGCCATCGCTGACTACAGCCGGGCTATCAAACTTAATCCGAAGCATGTTGCAGCCTACCGCCTGCGCGGACTGACGCATTTCCACTCAGGCAAGTTCACCAATGCCGCCAGAGACTTACATAGTTACTCGCTGCTCCAAGCGGATAACAAGCACGGAGCGATCTGGGTTTACCTGGCCTGTCGTCGGGCCGGACAGCCCGCCGGTAAGAAGTTCGTCGCCTTTGCAGCGAAATACGTTAAAGATCGAACGGTCTGGCCAGGTCCGATATTCGAGATGTTAGCAGGGCGGATTGATGCGGCGAAATGTCTGGAGCAGGCTCGAAAGGCCCGCTACGAACACCTCCGCCGCGAACAACTTTGCGAAGCGTATTTTTATATCGCACAAAACGAACTAATCGCAGGGCGCCCAGATGATGTCCGAGAGCTGCTGCAAAAATGTATCGCGACTGAAGTGACGGAGTTCACAGAGTATGAGGCCGCCAAAGCTGAACTGAAACGTATGGGCGCGAAACCAAAGTAACGCGACGTGATCTATTCGTAGTCGGTGCAGTCCCAGATTGGTTTTTCGAGGAATTCTGATAGGGCCCAGGTGTCTTGCCAGAATGGGTCGATTTTTGCGTGGCTCATTATGCGGACGCGTTCGCCGGGCGGGTCGTTTAACACAACGTGTAACGCGTAGGCGTGGTATCCCGGTCCGTCGCTGCTGGATGTGTATTTGCACGTGACTTGCAGGCAGTCGATTTTTTCCAGTGCGATAGCGTTATCCTGGCCGTCCTGGCCGCGGCGCTTGTGGCGCCAGAAACAGCCCGCGATCTTGTCGAATGTGATCGAACGAGTCAGTCGCCAAATGAAGTATCCGGCGCCGCCGAACACCAGGAAAAATATCTGCGGGAGAATTATGTTCGCGCTTGTCGCTTCTTCCAAACAGAAGGAGATGCCCATTATCCCGATGAAAACGCCAGCGGCCATGAACACGCCGGCGAACAGCATTAATCCCAGCGTTCGCGTGAAAACCACCTGATCGGGACTGGGCGCAGTCAGCTTCATTGTGCGGAAATTCGCCCCGCCGCTCTTGGGCGCAGCGCACGATACTTCAAACGCCGGCACGTACGCCTCTTCGTCGTCTTCGTACTCGTCGTCGAGAATGTCCTGATCTTCGTCGAACTCGTTTACTTCTGTCATAACTTGATGCCCTCATTTAAAGGTTGTCGCTAAACGATAACCTCACGCGATCGCCAACGCCAGCGGCAAGGTCGAATACGCGGGATAAAATATCTTTCGGTTCCAGACGATAGGGGGATTCTCGTTGTCGAGTTCGCCTGGCGACTGTAGCATACAGCGGAAACTCTTTTGGAGAATTTGTGATTATGATGCATAGACGTGATTTCCTTCGTGCCGTTGGATGTGCCGTTGGTGTGGTTGCAGTCGGCGGTGCGGGTAGGGCTGCGTTTGCGGCGGCGAAGAAACCGAATATTGTGCTGCTGTTTGTCGATGATCTTGGCTGGGGCGAGATGAAGTATCGGCGGCACATTTTCGAGACGCCGAATCTTGACGCCATCACCGCCAACGGTATGACGTTCACCGACGCGTATGCGTCTTGCCCCACTTGCAGCCCGTCGCGGGCGTCGGTAATTACCGGTCAGCATCCGGCGCGATTGGGCATGACGAGGCACATTCCGACCGGTCGAACTGACGGGCGGCTGAAGGACGAATTTCACACGATGGGCCAGGACCCCGCGCGATTGCCTTCGCGAAACTGGTTGCCGCTGGAAGAGCCCACCATCGCCGAGGCGCTCAAGAAGTGCGGTTATCGCACGGCGTTTGTGGGCAAGTGGCATCTGGGGCACGAGCCTTACCATCCGGTGAAGCATGGGTTTGATGTGCAGTTCGGCGTGTCGAATTTCGGGCATGTGCATAGCTACCACGCGCCGTTTTTTGGTAAGCACAGCGACACGTACAAGGACGTGCCCGAGGGCAAGTATCTCACCGATCAGGTAACCGACGACGCGGTGAAGTACATTAACGCACAGGACGGAAAAGCCCCGTTCATGCTGACACTGTTTTACTATTCGGCGCACGATCCATTCCAGGGGCGCAAGGACCTGGTCGAGAAAATTCAAGCCGCGCACCCCAACGCTAAAGGCTGGAAGGGCGATTTCGCCGCAATGATCGCCGCCATCGACGAATCAGTAGGGCGCATCAGAGCGGTACTCAAAAAGAAGGCGATCGATCAGGAGACGATAATTTTCTTCGTGGGCGATCAAGGGGGCAAGGTTCCCAACGGTCCGCTGCGGGGCACCAAACGAGGCGGACGGGCGCTGTACGAAGGCGGGGCGCGAATCCCGCTGCAAGTATGCTGGCCGGGCGTTGCGAAACCGGCGTCGACTAACGCCCAACCAGTCTGCACGAACGATATTTTCCCGACGATGCTCACAATGGCTGGCGGAAAACCGGGCGACTACCCCAAACTCGACGGGCTGAGCCTTGTCCCGCTGCTCAGGGGCGCCAAGGCGATCGACCGCAAGCATGTGATAATGTACCGCAGCTACGAAGATCAATACGCTGCTGTGCGGTCGGACAAGTGGAAACTAATCGCCTACCGATCGGGCAAGTGCGAACTGTACGATCTCGTTGCCGACTTGCCCGAGCAGAACGATCTTGCAGACAAGGAGCCCGCCAAAGCTCAGGAACTGATCGGCGTGCTCCGCGCGTGGGAAAAGAAAATCGGCGTGCCGGGCAAGGTCGACAAGAGGAAGTAAACGTAATGAAACGAATCGCGATTTTAGTTCTGCTGCTGCTCGCGGTTCCGGCGCGAGGGGCGGGCGAGTTTTATGTTGCTGTTGACGGTGACGATGCGAACCCCGGTACGAAAACCAAACCGTTTGCTACTATCGGTCGGGCCCGTGATGCGGTCCGCGGCGCGAAAGAATCGGTTACGATTTATCTTCGCGGTGGTGAGTATCGCTTGGGCGAGACGGTTGTGTTCACTACAGCCGATTCGGCGCCGCCGGGTTGCAGGATTACTTATGCGGCGGCTCCGGGCGAGAAGGTTGTTATTGGTTCGGGCGTTGTGGTTAGCGGTTGGAAGAAGCTGCGGGGGAATATTTGGGTCGCCCCGATACCAAAGGAGCTGAAGGGCAAATTGTTTCGCACGTTGTACGACGGCGACAAGCGCCTGGCGCGAGCGGCGAGGGGATTCTCGCCAGCGTCCAGCCCGAAAGGCAAAAAAGGCTACCCCGTTGTGAATGAGAATTACGACGTGCTGCGGCGTCTCGAGTTCCCCAAAGGCGCGTTGCGTAATTGGTCGAATTTGTCGGATGTGGAGGTCGTGATCCGCCCGCACAACGCGTGGGTGCTGAACATCCTTTCGCTCGAATCGGTCGACGAGCAGGCCGGCGCAGCGATGACAACCATCCCGGGCACATACGCCCTGAACCGTTGTGTGCATGTTCGTCCGGGCGGGATTTCAGCGTGGGTCGAGAACACGCTCGACGCGCTCGACAAACCGGGCGAGTGGTCGGTGAACACGCGAGAGGGCAAAATCTACCTCTGGCCGACGGGCGATCGGCCGAGCGAGAAAATAATGGCTCCGCGATTGTGCGAACTTATCCGCGTTGAAGGCCAGATCGACCTCTCCGGACCGGCCGACAAACCGGCGCGTGGGCTGGTGTTCCAGGGCCTGACGTTCACCCGGGCCGATCGCGGCGCCTGGACGAAAGACGACGCGGGCATCCAGCACGATTGGGAGATGGTCGACAAGGCCGATGCGATGGTCCGCCTTCGCGGGGCGGAGAACTGTCAGGTGTTGAATTGCACGTTCGTTAACTCCGGCGGGTCTGCGGTCCGCCTGGATTTGCACGCTCAGAAAAATCGCATTGCGGGTAACGAGATCGCCAACATCGGCGGGGCCGGCGTGCTGATGATCGGATACGGGCCGGGCGTTAAGGACGTCAACAAGGGCAATATCATAGAGAACAACCACATTCACAATATCGGTGAGATATGGCTTCACTCACACGCGATAGTCGCCTGGCAGAGCGGGGCCAACCGCATCGCCAACAATTACATTCACCATTGTCCGCGCAAGGCGGTTTGCTTAAGCGGTGTGCGGCCGGGGTTCTTCTGGTCCGGGCGAAAAAATCGTCGTGAATGCTCACGCACCATCCGCCGCAGCGAAGTCGGCGAGTCGATGAAGTGGGCCGATATCGTCAAGTTCCTGCATACGCGCAACAATGTCGTCGAGCATAACGAGATTCATCACGTGCTTCAGAAACTCGGCGACGGGGCTGCGATTAACATTTCCGGCGCCGGTAACGGGAACATTATCCGCCGCAACTACGTTCACGATATCGAAAATCCGAGTTGCACCTCGTGCATTCGCACCGACGACGCCCAGAACGGAACGCTGGTTGAGGAGAACATAGTGTTCCGCGCGAAGATCGGGGGCATCACGCCGAAGTGGGAGAACCATTTCGTTAATAATTTCCTGATCGATGTGGGCCCGAGCGGTGATTGTATCCATACTTCGGGCAAGTGGGGACCGTACCGCAAGTCGCGGATCGAGCGTAACATTATGATAAGCACCGGGAAGGATGCCCGATTCTGGGGCGGTTTCCAGGCCCGTCACATCGCCAAACTGAAAGACTGCACGATTGATCGTAACATATATTACCGCGTGGGCGCCAAGTCATCAGCAGAGATTGGCGCTGAACAGTTTTTGGCCGTTTTGAAGCAAAATGGGCATGATTTACGCAGTTTTTATGGTAATCCTGGCCTTTTTGACTACAAAAACGCTGATTTTCGCTTCACTGATGATTCAGTGGCGAAAAAATTGGGGATTGTTCCGCTTGATTTGGGTAAAGTGGGTCTGACAAAGGATTTTCCGACGCGATTCAGGCCCGGTGAATAGCGTCGGCTTGTATCGCCAATTCTGCTGTATACAATAAGGTAGAGTTACCCGCCTGCGTTGCGGGTTTATAATCGGCATTAAATCGCATGTAAATGATCGGGTATCGGCCCGGGAAGGAATGGTTATGAAAATTGTAACGTTATTGTCATTGGTTTTGGCGGCTGGATTGGCTGTCGGTCTGGTTGGTTGTGACAAGGGCCAGGATTCCGGTGGTGGGGCGGGTGCAGGCGACGGTGGAGGTGGCGCGGCCAAGCCGTCGACTACGGTTGCTACTGTGAACAATAAATGCCCGCTGATGGGCAGCCTGTTCAACAACGCCAAAGTTGCGCCCGATCTGGTGCGTGAGTTTGAAGGTAAGAAAATCGGTTTCTGCTGCGCCGGATGCCCGGAGAAGTGGGACAAGCTCTCCGATGCCGATAAGGTGGAGAAACTTGCGTCTGTCATGGCTCCGTAAGCAGATTTGTAATTTAGCGAAATCCCCGGGCTCGCGCTGCGTGTCCGGGGATTTTTCTATGCCCATTGTGATTGCCAATTCGCCTCGGTTTGACTAGAGTGTACGGTCTGAACACAAGGAGCTTAACTATGGCGAAAGCTAAAAGTACACTGACACGACGAGGCATGTTGAAGGGGTCTGCCGCTGGTTTGGCGGCGCTGACCATCGTTCCGCGACACGTGCTTGGCGGACGCGGATATATCCCGCCCAGCGATATGATCAATCACGCGGTGATTGGTGTTGGCGGAATGGGACGCGGCCACGTGAACATGGTCAAGGGCGACAAGATTGGAAAACTCGTTGCCGTTTGCGATGTCGACGCGAAACATCTCGCAAACGCCGTGAAGCAGGGCGGAGGCGATTGCAAGGGATACCTCGATTACCGCGACGTTTTTGATCGCGGTGATGTTGACGTAGCTCACATTGTAACCCCGCCTCACTGGCACGCGTTGATTTCTATCGCTGCCGCCAATGCGGGGATCGACGTGTGGTGCGAAAAGCCCATGACACGCACAATCGCCGAAGGCCAGCACGTAATAGACGCTGTGCAGCGTAACGGTGTGGTGTTCCGCTTGAACACCTGGTTCCGGTTGTACGGCGGGTTGTACGGATTGGGCGCTACCGCAAAGCAGGTCAAGACGCTCGTTGAGTCCGGCGAGTTGGGTTGGCCTCTGACGGCGCGAGTAAGCCCGCACACCGGGTTCTCCTGGAAGGTTCGCATGTGGTCGGGCAAGACGAACATCAAGCCCGAGCCCGTGCCCGATGGTTTCGATTACGATCGCTGGCTTGGACCAGCTCCGGTCAAACCGTACTTCAGACACCGCACCCACGCTTCGTTCCGCGGATACTGGGACTACGACGGCGGCGGGTTGGCTGACATGGGCCAACACTACCTCGACCCGGTTCAGTACATTCTCAACAAGGATAACACGTCTCCTGTCGAGATCGAAGCCCACGCGCCCTGGCCGACGCATCCCGACGCCTGCGGAGCCTGGGGACGCGTTGTGATGACTTATGCTGACGGATGCAAAATCATCCTCGAATCGGCTGAATGGGGCAAGCAGGAGACCAAGGGCAAGCCTTACCTCGAAGGGCCCAAGGGCAAGCTGTATCGCGGATTCAAAACCGATCCGCCGGAACTGGCTGAGAAAATCAAATCCATGCCGGCGCCCGAACCGATGATCAGCGACTTCAACGTTTCGGTGAAAACCCGCAAAACGTTCGGGCTCAACGAGGTTAACGGAAACCGCAGCAACCTGTTGGTGCATTTGGCGAACGTGGCGATTCGCACCGGGCGGAAGCTGAAGTTCGACCCGGTAACTCAGCGATTCATCGACGACGAAGGCGCCAACCGCCTCGCCGACCAACCGATGCGAGCCCCGTATCACCTGTAATTCGATCAGTAGGATCAAGGAGATCTGACGTGATAAAACGAGCAATAATAATAGTTGCGATTTCGGGCATCTGTTTCACAGCGGCCGCCCAGGGCGCGTCGTTGAGCGAGATAGTCGCCAAAATGCCTGCGATCGACCACGCAGAAGGCGCACCGCTGATCGCCGAAATCGTGAAGTCCGGACCGGCCGGTCTGAAAGAACTTTGCGGGATGATCACCCCGCCTGACGACGTAGGCGACGCCAAAGCGCGTTTCGCGTTGCACGGTGTGGTGTTGCACGTGGTGCGGCCCGGCGCTGAGGCGGAGCGAGCGATGACCGAAAAGGCGCTGCTTGATGCGATGGCGGCGGCGAAAGACGCTGATCTCAAGCAGTTCTTCATTCACCAGATAGAAATGTGCGGTTCGGAGGCGGCGGTTAAACCGCTGGGCGCACTGCTGGGCGATAAGCGTCTGGTCGAACCGGCGACGCGAGCGTTGCTGCAGATTGGCTCCAAGGGCGCGGTCGCGGAAATTCGCGGTGTGCTTGACGGAGCCAAAGGCACCGCATTAGTTACTATCGTGCGAGCGCTTGGTAAGGCGCGCGACACCGCTTCTGGGAAAACAATCGCGAAGTACGCTGGCGTCGAAGACAGGACGTTGCGTCATACCGCGTGGTTCGCGTTGGCGAACATGGGCGAGGCGTCGGCTGTTGCGGTGCTGAAGAAGGCGTCTACAGCCAAGGGCAATTACGAGCGATCGATCGGTATGGAAAACTACATGCTGCTTGCTCGGCGCCTGGGCGAAAATGGCGACAAGGCCGCGTGTGCAAAAATCTGCCGCGGCGTGCTGACTGAACGCACCGGTCCGAAAGACGGAAATGCACGTTGCGCCGCGCTGACCGTGCTTCTGGGCGCATTGGGCGCCGATGCGGTTGACGATGTGTTGGCGGCGCTGGACGACAAAAGCGCATACGTGCGAGATCGTGCAGCCAGGCTGCTGGGCGGTACGAAAGTTTCCGGAGCGTCGGCAAAGCTGATCGCTCGGTTTAAAACTGCAAATCCGGCGACCAAAGTCGCGATAATCGGAGCGTTGGGACTCTCGGGCGATAAAAGCCAAAGCGTGATCGATACGCTCAAGACCGCCCGCATCGATAAGAATATCGACGTTCGCATTGCTGCTGTTGGCGCACTTGCCGCTGTGGCTCCTGAGCAGGGCGTGCAGGCGGCGACTTCGGTGATGACCGGAACTGACGCGACGGAAATCGCGGCCGCGAAAAGCGTGCTGATGGTCGTCAAGTGCAAGAGCGTGCCAAGTGTTACCGGGGCTGCCTTGCCGAATATGTCTGACGCGGGCAAAGTCGCACTGCTCGAAGTTCTCGCCGCACGCGGAGCGACGAGTCAGACCAAAGCGGTTATCGCGCAGCTCGACAGTAAAGAAGCTTCGGTGGCCCAGGCGGCAGCCAAGGCGATGGGCGTGCTGGCCGCTGCGGACGATATCGACATTCTGCTGGCGAAATTAACCGCTTCGGAAAGTTCGCGTCAGCAGGCTGGTTTGAAAACCGCCGCGATCGCTTCGATGCGCCGCACGGGCGTTGGAGCCAAACCGGTGATTAAAGCGTTGTCCGGCGCGACGGGCGAAAAGCGGGCGGTGTTGTTGAGCGTGCTGCCGGGCGCCGGTGGTGACGAGGCTCTGAAGATAGTTGTCAAGGACACCGCATCGAGCGATAAGGCCGTTCAGGACGCCGCTGTTCGCGCACTGATAAGTTGGCCTGAGATCGGAGCGTCCAAGCCCTTGCTGACCCTGGCGGGCAAAGCCGAAAGCAAGGCTCACCGCACGTTGGCGTTACGCGGATATGTGCGACTAATTTCATTACCGAGCAATCGCAGCGATGCTGAAACCGTTAAGCTATTCACAGCCGCGATGAAAGTTGCCCCGGGCGCTTCTGAGAAGAAGTCTGTTCTCAGCGGTCTGTCGGGCGTTCGCACGGTGGCTGCTATGAATATGGCGATGCAATACGTTGACGTCCCGGAGCTGCGTGAAGAGGCGGCGATGGCGGCGGTTCGAATTGCATGCCCCACAAGCCGGCGCCAAAAGCTGTTAAAAGGC
>JABGPF010000409.1 GCA_018645065.1 Phycisphaerales bacterium | reverse complement strand
ATACGCCCCATCCTGACGCGATCAGGACGACCACCGGGATGCGGGTCATGCAGCACGGTGATATCACCGGCTAGGAATATCGGATGATCTCGCGCTATGAGAAATCCCAAATCACGATCTTCGCCCAAAACGTACCCGCAGAAGAACTCCTCGTCGAATCGGTACTCGCCCGCCACCTCGCGTCGCAACGACATAAGGCAACCGGACATGGGCTTTCCTGCCGTGAGTTCCGTCCGCAATTTTGCGGGCAACACCGCGTAACGGGCCGCACAAACGCGCGGCGCCCAGCGTATCTCACCCAACATTAACGCCAGAGCGTCCCATAGTTTCCGCCCGAAACGATTAGTCGCCGGCGGAGGGACAGGACGAGCGCCAATCCCCGCAATGGCGTCGATCGGGGCCATGTCGTACATCGCTATCAGGGTCTCAAAGCAGTTAGTATCGGGAATCACATCGTCGTCGATCATCACGAGAATTTGCCCCGAAGCCAGTTCCATCCCGCGATTCCGCGACGCACTTGCCGACGGCTTGTCAGTGCGGAATCTGCAATACTCGAAAGCAACACCTGCCGCTGTTATCTCTTCTCCCAGGTCGACGGGGATTTCTTGATCACCGTCATTTATTATGACAATTTCGTCGGGCAGACGTGTTTGGGCAAGCAACGCCCGAACCGTTCTCGCCACTGATTCAGGGCGATTGTGCGTCGGAATTATGACTGAAACAGTTGTCACGAGCGCCCCTTCCCCACGAGTTTGGTCACGTTTTTCATGCCCGAAAGGAGCATGTGTTTCTGTGTTTTGGTGAATGCCAGCCCAGTCCTCAGCAGCACTGCGAGCACCACGGCCCAAAATGCCAGCGCGATCCACGGCGGCAGGAGCAATATCGCCGGTAGCAGCAGAACACCCAGAGTGCTCCAATGCAGCCGGATGCGTGACAGCAGAAGAAAGACCACCGAAACTATTCCCACACCGAGGAACATTCCAACGCCGGCTGCACGAGCGGCGCCCATAATTCCATACGGTCCGATCCAGATTAACCCCAGCGTGATATTCGCAGCTCCAGCCGCCATCGCAGCTGCCGCTATCGCCGCCGGTCGCTCACGCAAACGTGCGATCATCGTCATCAACGCCATGAACGCCACCGAAAGAAAACTCATCAGAAGCGGTCCGACAAGGCACGCCCCGACTCGATATTCGCTTCGCAAAATCAGCACCCAGTACGGCGCTAAGGCGTAAACAATAATCGCCAGCGTCATTATCGCCACGGCGATCCCTTTATATGCGGTCTCCAGAACGTACATCGCCTCTTTTCGTCGTCCCGATTCCCAACGCCTGGCCACATGCACAAACAGCACCGCCCATGCGGCGTGAGCAAGCAGAACCACCGGATGCGATAACCGCATGAAGGTGAAAAACACCCCGGCGTCGCCCTTGTCCAAAACGCCATTGCGATAGATCATGTAGAAGCTTATGTGTGCATTTGCGCTCCACAGGGCGGTACCCAACACCGAGAGCAGTCCGAAAGTCAGCAATCTTGTGAAAATTCGCTGCGGGAGTTTCTGTTCAGGTCTGGGCGACCTGCGGTCTATCTGTTCCTGGCGTGGTGTTTTGCGTCTGTCATGTTCGGATCGCTCGCGTTTGGCGGTATGCGTGACGCCAAAATGCACGAACCATAACGCCAGGGCCATCGTGAGCCCAAGAGCAATAGCGTGAACTATGAGCGCCGCAACGGCAGTAGGCCAAAACCACAACACACAAGCCGACATCACAGTGAACAAGACACCGAAGAAAATGTGCACAACCGAAACTATCCTGTAAACTCTCATCCCCTTCAGAAACGCCAACAAGTTCAAATGCAACGCCCAGAGCATCGCGTTAATCACCGCCATGCAGCATATCAAAACTTGCTGCGCCACCGCCACTCCGGCTACGCCCTTACCAACTGATATCACCACCGCGGTTATCTGCCTGGTGTTGAGCAGGAGCCCTGCGCCAACGATCATCACAAGCAACAATACTCCGAATCGCATTTTTTTGTAGAACAGTGCGAGCCTTCCCCTACTCTCAAATAGCGAGACATACCGTTCAGTTCCGGTATCGGTCCCCAACGTCATCAGAGGTCCAATAATCACGAAAATCATCGAACCCAACCCCCAGAGCGCCATCTGCTCCAACTCCAGCATCCGAGCCAACACCAGCACTCTGATAAACCCAAGGAGCCTCTGGAGGACGGTGACCGAGACATGTATTCCCATCAACTCGCCAAGAGTCCCCACACGATAGAGTCTTCTTACAACGGACAAGTGACGTCTCCCGGTGCGGGTTCAGAGCTAAGAGCGAACCTGGCCGCCGCTCACGAGATTGATCGGGTAAGGTTCAAGCAGGCGATTATAGCCGATAATCATCCCGGCCATCGACCACAACAGTACACAACTCGGCACTTCCCAGAGCATGTCTCTGAACATACCGCAAACAAGGAAATTCAGCATGATTATCCAAAAGACGACAACAAATTCGCGTGAGATCCATCCCTTGGCATCAATCGGTATTTTGTGATACAAACTCAACGATTCCCGGAATACGGCTAGGAATAAGCCCACCAAGAGCAGGAGCCCGATGATACCGGCCTCTGAGACCATCGTGAGGAACACGTTGTGCTGGGTCACCATGACCAGTCGCAGACCTGCGATGGATTGCGGATCGTGGGGCATTTTGACCTGTTCGTCAATAAAGTGCCCGAATCCGACACCCGTGAGCGGTTTTTTTTGTACGATTTTCCAAGCCTGGGCGGCCAGGATTTTTCGTGCACGAATCGGGCCTTCCTGCGCCACACCACCGGTTCGCCTGTCAGTGCTGGTCAGGTTGGTCCAGAAGACAATCGTCGCCAGCGAGACGATCAGTGTGGTCCATATGGCGAGTTTCAATGCACCGGCCCGATGGCGATCTGCACAGAGGAACCAGACGACTCCGCATGTCAGGAAGGCGACGTATCCGGCTCGCATACCCGTGAAGAAAATCGCCGGCGGTATCAGCAGCAATTGCACCCAGATCAACACGCGGAAGACACCGCGGACTCGGCGCGCGCTAAACAGATTCATATAGAACAGCGCCACAAGAAATGTTGACTGCATACCGGCTCCGCGGAATGGTCCGCGAGCACGTTCCATGTCAATTGCCTTGTTGGCTTCAAGGATGTAATCAGGCCAGATCAGCGAATTGGCCCAATGCACCCCGCCACCATAAGCGAACTGGAGATATCCTATGTACAGAGCGTACCATCCGGCGATGCTGAGAAGAATAAACGGCCACATCACCTGCTTCTCGTCGCGCACCATATTGTAAACCAACCAGAGGGCGATCAGCGGAATCATTATCGCGCCGAGGTATCTGTAGTACGGCGCCGCCCTGAATGCGCTTACTTCCGAGACCCAACCGGAGTCGGTGACGTTCCAGGCCAGATACAGCAACAGCGTCAGGATCACAGCGAAAACTTTCCGATCAACACGCATCGATCCGCGTCTCAGGAAATAGAGTAAATACGCTATGACCAATCCAATGAAAATCAAACGGGGAGGGTTCATTGTGAAGAACCCGGGGATTTCGACTTTCCATGCGTCCCAGTCAAGAAATATGAAAGAGCACACCCACATCCATGACAAGGCCATCAGATCCCAGCGAGCGATCCAATAGGCCAGGAGTGCAATCAGGGGAATTGCGGCGAACGCCCACGGCATGGCCGCCGGCGCCAATATTGAAACCCCAAACGCCCCGCCAATCAGCAGCAGCATCGCCAGCAGCATAAGAGGATCGGTTTTCTGGTGCTCCAATATCGCCATGCGCGCCTCACGCGAATCAACTCTACTTACCGGTCCGCCGAACGCCTTTGCGTCAAGCGTCCCGCACTTTTGTCACC
>JABGPF010000408.1 GCA_018645065.1 Phycisphaerales bacterium | reverse complement strand
TTCTAGCACCAGTCGGACAACTACGTATGGACAAAACGCTCGATTTTGCGTATAATTCCCGCTCGATTTTGTAAATTTTAGCGTGGGCGCAGTGAGCGTTCATGCATCGAAAGGAAGATAAAAAATGCCTCATTTTGGTGATGTTACCGGTCCGGCGCTCGAACAGTTGAGCGCCGATACAATAAGAGTTCTCTCAGCCGAAGGTATCCAGGAAGCAAACAGCGGGCACCCGGGCCTGCCCATGGGCTCGGCGGATATCGCCAACGTCCTGTACACCCGCTTCCTCAATGTTGACCCGACCGATCCGACATGGATCAACCGCGACCGCTTTGTGCTGTCGGCTGGGCACGGATCTATGCTGGTTTACAGCCTGCTGCATCTCGGCGGGTTCGGGCTGACACTGGGCGATCTGAAAGACTTCCGCCAGTGGGACAGCAAAACACCCGGCCATCCGGAACTTGGGCATACCGCAGGCGTAGACACCACCACCGGACCGCTCGGAGCAGGGTTCAGCAACGCAGTTGGATTCGCGGTCGCTGAAGAAATGCTGGCCGCCCGATTCAACACCGCCGACCACAAAATCGTAGACCACTACACATACGTCATTTCAGGCGACGGATGCATGATGGAAGGCGTCACCAGCGAGGCTGCAAGCCTGGCGGGCCATCTGGGCCTCGGAAAGCTGATCGTATTCTACGACGACAATGAAATCTCGATCGAAGGGTCAACCGACATCACCTTCACCGAGAATGTGAACGAACGCTTCGCGGCGTACAACTGGCACGTGCTGGATGTCGACGGGCATGACACCGAAGCTATCGCAGCGGCTGTGCTCGAAGCCAAGAAAATCACCGACAAACCCAGCCTCATCGTCTGCCACACCAAGATCGGAAAAGGCTCGCCCAACAAAGAAGGCAAAGCAAGCGCACACGGTGAACCTCTCGGCGCCGACGAACTGGCCGCCACACGCAAGAACCTCGGTTGGCCCGCAGACGGCGGACCGTTCATCGTACCCCAGGCAGTCAGCAAACTCTGGGCCGATCGCCAGGGCCAATGGCAGACCGCCAAAGCCCAATGGCAAGAACTGTACGACGCCTTCAAAACCGCAAACCCCGAAAAAGCAGCAGAATTCGAGCGCACAGTAGCTGGCACGCTACCGGAAAACTTCCGCGACGCGCTACCGGAATTCGAAATTGGCAAGGGCGTCGCAAGCCGCGCCTCAGGCGGAGTTGTCCTGAACGCACTGGCCGACGCCGTACCGGAGCTCGTCGGCGGATCGGCAGACCTGTCGCCCTCGACCAAAACGCTGCTGACCAAATACGAATCGGTAACCACGGGCAATTTCGCCGGACGGAACCTGCACTATGGCGTCCGCGAACACGCGATGGGCAATATCTCAAACGGGATCGCAATCCACGGCGGATTCATCCCCTACTGCGCAACGTTCATGGTCTTCGCCGACTACATGCGACCGACCATGAGACTCGCTGCACTCATGGGCGCCCGCAGCCTGTTCTACTTCACCCACGACTCAATCTTCGTAGGCGAAGACGGACCCACCCATCAGCCGATCGAACACCTGGCCTCGTTCAGGATCATCCCCAACATGACCGTAATGCGTCCCTGCGACGCCAACGAGATGTCAGAAGCACTGGCGACCGCCCTGGAAAAGGCCGATGGCCCAACCACCTTCGCCCTGACCCGCCAGAACCTGACCACCCTCGATCGCCAGGCCTTGGGACTCGCCCCAGCCAGCGAGGCATCCAAGGGCGGATACATTCTCAAGGAAGCATCAGGCGGATCGCCCGACCTGATCCTGCTGGCCAGCGGCAGCGAAGTATCTGTCGCCCTGGACGCAGCGGAAGCCCTCGAATCCGAAGGCAAGAAGGTTCGAGTAGTCAGCATGATGTCGATGGAAATCTTCGACGCCCAGGACGACGCCTACCGCGCCAAGGTCCTGCCCGCCGACGTTCGAGCCAGAGTCAGCATTGAAGCCTCCTACGAGCCGAAGTGGCTCGGTTATGTCGGGCTCGATGGGTTGATGCTGGGAATGGAGAATTACGGCGCTTCCGGACCGGCTGAAGAACTCGCCGACAAGTATGGTTTCAACGGACCGGCGGTTGTCGCCCGGGTCAAGGCTGCGGGTCTGGCCTAAACCGCAGAGGCAAAACAACGTTATCCTTCGGGAGGTCGCCTGGTGCGGCCTCCCGTTTTTTTGTGCCCCCATTCTGTTGAGGATTATGCAACAAGCTTCCCCAAAGCGCTAAGCCGCAAGCGGCACGACTTCACGTTCGTTCGGGTTTTATGGGGGGGGGTTGCCGCTTGCGGCTTAGCGCTTTTGGGAGGAGTTTTTGTGCCAATGTACTGTAGTGGCGAACTCCTTTTTGTGTAAGCATTAATGTCAGTGCTGCATAATCCCCTGTTCCGCCAGGCGGCGTTTTATTCTTTTGCGGCTTCGATTTTTTCTTTTAGCTCTTTGCTGATTCGCATTGCGCACCAGTCGTGTCCGCACATGCTGCAGTAGTTTACGTCTGTGTCGAGGTCTCTGCCTCGGATGTCGCGTGCAGTGTCGGAATCGTAGGCCAGTTCAAACTGCTTGTCCCATTCGAAGTTTGCGCGGGCGTCGGCCATCGCGTCGTCCCAGTCTCTGGCGCCGGGCAGGCCGTTGGCTACGTCGGCGGCATGGGCGGCGATTTTGTAGGCGATGCATCCTGCTTTTACGTCTTCGGGCGTCGGGAGCGAGAGGTGTTCGCTGGGCGTCACGTAGCACAGGAAGCTGGCTCCTGCGCAGGCCGCCGCGGTGGCGCCAATCGTCGATGGAATGTGATCGTATCCGGGGAACACGTCGCTGACAATTGGGCCAAGCACATAGAACGGGGCTCCGTCGCAGACTTCCTGCTGACGTTTAATATTCATTTCGATCTCGTTGAACGGAACGTGTCCGGGCCCTTCGACCATAACCTGAACGCCCGACTCGCGAGCACGCAGAACCAACTCGCCAAGCACATCGAGCTCGGCGAACTGGGCTTCGTCTGAGGCGTCTGCAAGGCAACCGGGGCGCAACCCGTCGCCCAGCGAATACGCCACATCGTACTGGAGCATGATTGCACTGATCTCATCGAACAGTTCGTACATGGGATTTTCGCTGTCGTGATGCTCCATCCACTTGGCCAGCAGGCTCCCGCCGCGAGAAACTATCCCCAGCTTGCGTTTGCACGCCATGGGAATGTGCGACCTGAGCAGTCCGGCGTGGATGGTGAAGAAGTCGACGCCCTGGGCGGCCTGTTTGGCGATCGTGGCCAGGATATCGTCTCGCGTGAGTTCTTCCACCGGCTTGTCGATGATCATCGAGTAGATCGGCACGGTGCCCATCGGGATCGATGAATTGGCGATAAGGTGTGTTCTGATCTCGTCGAGGTCCCCGCCGGTCGACAAGTCCATCACCGCGTCGGCTCCGTAGCGAACGGCCCACATGAGTTTCTGCAGTTCGGCGTCTTTGCACGAGCTGTCGGGCGACGAGCCGATGTTTGCGTTTATCTTAGTGCTAACCGCTCGCCCTATTCCGCACGGGTCCAGCGGTGTAGCCGACGGATCGGACGGGTTCAGGTGAACTCGATTCGCCGGTATCACCAAACGACCGGCGGCAAGTTCGTCGCGGATAAGTTCCGGTGACACGTTTTCGCGAGTCGCCACGCGCCGCATCTGTTCGGTTATTACGCCATTGAGGGCGTCTGTATACTGTGTAGTCATATTCGTCTCCATCATGTTGTGCGCACAAAATCGGCCGCCAGTTAATCCGGCGGCCGAAACAACTAACGCACGCGCGCTGGTTCCGGTCCGCTTCCCTACGCAGCCCGCCGGACCGAAGCCCGGCTCGCTGATCAGGTTCCAAGGGTCTTCTCAGTTCGGGTCCATACAGGACCAAACGCCCCTAG
>JABGPF010000040.1 GCA_018645065.1 Phycisphaerales bacterium | reverse complement strand
ACCTAGAACCTGGAACCTAGAACCTGCCGTTCTGAGTGGGCGCAAAAATGAAGAAGGCCTGGCGGGGGAGACCAGGTCTTCTTCTGGGACACCCGATCTCGGGGAAACAAGATCAGGTGGGTTCGGGTTAACTTAAACTACTACTGTAGTATAGGGTCGATCTCGTGATTTATCAAGTGCATCAATATGCTTTTTCCTAGTATTTCTACCGACTATTTTGGTTATTACGCATAAGTACTATTTTTCCAGCCAATTAGGGAGTTTTCGATTTTCGACTTTTTTACCTTTTAGCACCCAGTTCAGGTTGAATCGGGCTACTGTTGATCCGCCTTTTGGTCCGCCCTCGAAGTTCAGGAATATCCATCCTTCCGATTTGGTTTTGGGTCTTCCGGCGTTTATTGACGAATATGCCCCTCGTCCTTCGAACACTAGGCGTTTTATAGGCCAACTCCGCCCACCGTCAAAACTCGCCCAGACCGTCATGTGATGCCTTCCGCCCGGTGAGTCGCAGTTGCTGTATATAAGAATGTCCTTTCCGGCGATCGGGAGCCTGACCAGTCCGCCCATGCATCCGTAGTTGGTGTTTTGCGGTCCGTCGGGCAGGGTTTTGCAGAAGATGAGTTTCTCCCAAGTCACGCCACCGTCAGTGCTTGTGGCTGTCCAGCGTCGTCGAGGGTCGGCGCCTTGTTGGGCCCAGTGCCTGCGAGAATTATAGTAGATCGTTCCGTTTGACAGTTCGGCCAGTGTGGCTTCACCGGTGCCCAGGGCGGGGAACGGTTCGCTTGTCAGCCAGGTTTTGCCCGCGTCGTCGCTATAGATGGCGTTGGTGTAATGCATCGGCCAACTGGATTTGTGGTTCTTGCCCGCGTAATACCGCGACGGACGAATGATCCGCCCGGCGTGTTTCCCGTGCCGCAGCGTGATTCCGTGTTCGTTCATGTGCATGCTGGGGGCGTTGCCTTTGCTGTCGGGCTTGATAGTCGCCTTGGCTAGCGACCATGTTTTTCCGTTGTCTTTGCTCTTGTAAATTTTTATCGCCGCAGGGGGATGACCTTCTTCGACGAACGCAAAAATTTCGCCGTTGGTTTCATTTACGGTGACTCCTCCGCCCATGAAGCCTTTTGCGATGAGGATTTCCGGCCCCCAGGTTTTCCCGGCGTCTTCGCTGCGTCTTACCTTCACGCCGTTCCAGACCGCAAGCAGCGTCCCGTCGACTGCGGTTACGATGTTCGGGAACCGTCCGCCTTTGAACACTTGCTGCATTTCAAGTTTGGCGTCGACCATAAACGGTTCGAGCGTCCCTTCGCACGGCAGGCCCGCAGCCGTTTTCGGCGCCTCTTTGCCCGGAGCCTTGGGTTTGGTGACCGCCCGGGTCGCCGAAAATGCGATAATTGCTGAAAGTAAAAGAACCGTTGCGAGTTTGCCATTGATCAGATGCCCGAATTTTCTCATCGAATGTTCCTTTCAAAGATGCTGTTGTGTAATCGTAGCGTTTTTGTCGGACGATGGCAATTGGGTAAAAACTCCGGCGGATATCGAAACGGGGCTTCTCAGGGGCTTGCAGATTCTGTATCCTTGTTCGCATGAGTAATGAACCTGGAAAAAAAGAATGGGCGAATTTGCGAGCGTTGCTGGTTATGGCTCGGAACGAGGACTTCGGGACCGGTGACGTGACCGCAGCGATGCTCCCTCGCGAAGTATCGGCTTCGGGTACGATAGTGGCTCGCGAGTCGCTGGTGTTTTGCGGTGGCGTGTTCCTTGGCGAAATATTTGCTGCATATGATCCTGAGATGAAACTTGAGCTGCTGGCTGAAGAGGGCGCCGCATTGGACGAAGGTGCGGTGATCGCGCGGATCGCAGGACCGGCGTACCGGATAATGGAGGCCGAGCGCGTTGCGCTTAACTTCCTGCAAAGGCTCTCGGGCATCGCGACTCTCACCGGGCGATATGTAAGCGTCATTGACGGCTTGGGCGCTAATATTATGGACACTCGCAAGACGACGCCCGGATGGCGCTTGCTCGAAAAATACGCCGTGCGATGCGGCGGAGGCGTGAACCACCGTATGGGGCTTTACGATGCTGTGCTCATTAAGGATAACCATCTGGCCGTTCTGGCCGCCGCGGGCGTTGAAGATCCTATCGCAGAACTGGCGACTCAATTCCCCGCAGCTGAGGCGATAGTCGCGGCTACCGGCGGATTCGTCGAGATTGAAGTGGACACCCTCGAACAGTTCGATACAGCTCTCCCGCTCGGAGCCGACGTGATAATGCTCGACAACATGTCGCCTGACCTAATGGCCCAAGCAGTAGCCCGGCGAGACGCAGCAGGACTGGGCGGAAAAGTTGAGCTCGAAGCATCAGGCGGGATCACTCTGGAAAACGTGCGTCAGGCCGCGGAGTCCGGCGTTGAACGGATCGCCCTTGGCGCGATAACTCACTCGGCCCGCGCGGTGGACATTGCCCTGGACATCGAGATCGCCGAATAGCTAACACGAATGGATGATGCGAATGTAATTCTGGCGGCGCTTTATGATCGGCGGGGGTTTGTATCGATGCACGAACTGTCCGGTCTGCTGGACGAACCGCAGAATCTGGCCCGTGCACTTACCGAACTTGAACAACGCGGATGCCGCTGTGATCGCGAGCCGGCCCGAGGGCTGAGAATCTCCGATCCGATGCGCCTTGACGCGTATCTTATCGAGCGGGGGCTGAACACCCGGTTGATAGGGCGAAGCGTGGTTTGTTTCGATCAGGTCGACTCGACGAACGATGTAGTACTAGCCGCCGCGGGCAGTCCCGCGACAGGCGGACTGGTGGTTACCGCCGAGTCCCAACGGCTCGGGCGAGGGCGCCGCGGGAGCAAATGGATAAGCCCGCCAAGTGCGGGGCTGCTGTTTTCGACGCTACTTGTCGACGGGCCGGATGTTTTGGAGCACGAGCCTATGACAATTGCCGCCGGCCTCGCAACCGCTGAGGGGATTGAGGAGCACTCGTCGATTCGCTGTGATTTGAAGTGGCCTAATGATGTTCGCATCGACGGGAGCAAAGTCGCCGGGGTTTTGATTGAGTCGCGCCGCGATGGCGATATTCGCGCGACGGCGATTGGAATCGGTTTAAACGTTTTCGCCAGCCCGCCAGCCGAAGCGGTCAATCGGCCCGCGACTCATGTTGCGTTGCATAACGCTTCGGTGCGTAGGATCGATTTGTTGCAGAGCATTTTGCGTCGTTTGGACTATTGGCGAGGCGAGATTATCGCAAGCCGCTACGACGCGCTGCACGAGGCCTGGCTGGGACGCTGCGGTATGTTGCACCAGCGAGTTCGGATACTCAGCGGCGGCGTTGAACACGTAGGCCGCGTGGTCGACATCAGCCCACTGGAAGGGTTAGTCCTCGCCGCCGACAGCGGAATACACCTGCAACTGCCCGCCGCACTGTCGACCGTTCTGGACTGAACGCGACTGTTCATATCCGTGGTTAAAAACTGTTGCGGTTGTCGTTATCCGATGTATCCGTAGCGTTTCAGGCGGCCGGCGGTGGCGAGTGTCACCAGGCGTTTTGTGAGTGACGGTAGGGCGTCTTGCCATTCGTCGTCCAGGCGGATCTGCATTTCGCCAGACTTCATCCGCATCGGATTTCCGCATGGGCAGTGGCCCGATTCGAGTTGAGCCAAGCCGTCTGCGTCAATGAAATCCACCGCATCTGGCCCCAAGCCCAGCGGTTCGATGACTCGCGCAATGGTCTGCCGCGGCGCGGAGACCAGATCCTCGTACTTCAGCAAGTTGTAGCTTTTCGCCAGCGGGACAAGCCGCTCGGCGTCGGTGTTTTCATTTCGCCACAGGCTCGAACTTCCCCACCATCCAAGGCGTTTTTGATATATTCCCTGCCCGGAGGCCTGGGGCAGCTTTCGGGTGCGGCTGTGTGAGAAGGCGACGGCTCGGCTGTCGCGAACGAGGTGAACCACATGCAGCTCGACCCCTTCGATATGCGAGAGCAATCTGGCTTGCAGGGGGTTCTTTGACGAGTCGACCAGTATGCCTGCGCCGGTGGTGTTGCGTATCCTGTCCAGCAGATCGCCGATTAGTGTCGCGTATTTGTCCAGTGCTTGTCGATGTTCGGATGTGTTGAAAAACGGGCGGACTATTGCGGGCTTGCGCCAGGGGCGGAACGCTTGGCTACGTAGTTTGCGCACCTTCTTAATGTTCACCGCATCCGGTTCGGGGAACACGTCGTTCCAGACGGGGCAATCGCAAAACTCTCGTCCGCATGAACACAGGTTCCCCGGCTCGAAGCCGTATTTCCATAGGTGATGAAATTCCCCCATATCAAACACGTCGGCGACCTGGTCCAGCAGGCGCCCAAGCAGGGTGCTTCCGCTGCGGCTGCAACCGGCGACGAACAGTATTTTAAGTGGCGGTGAGAGGGGGGGCATTGATTGTCCTTTTGATCGGGCGGATGTTAGTCGTTTGATTTCAGTGCGCCTTCGATCGCGTCGCAGACTTTTGGCGCCAGAATTTTGAAATCGAATTCCTGTTCGATTCGTTCCAGTCCGGCCTGTCCCTGTGTGGCTCGTAGTTCCGAGTCGTAGAGCAACTGTGAGACCGAGTCGGCCCAGTGCTGATCGTCGTAGGCGAGGAATCCGTTATCGTAATCCTGCACGTATTCGGCGTTGACGCCGACGGGGCTGGCGATCACGGGCAGCCCGCTAGCCATGTATTGCAGTACGTCCAAGCCGCATTTTCCTTGCGCGAACGGCGTGTCGGGCAGTGGCGCTATTCCGACATCGCATTCGCTGATCAGTCTGGCCTGGTCTTCGGGGTTCCATGCGATGTTCTCTACTTCGAGCGTTTCTGTGACCAGGTCTTCGTCTGCTATTACTCGCAGTATCACGTCGGGCATTTGCCATGATATCGAATCGAGCATTTCGGTGAACTGGCGAAGTTGTTTGACTGTGATGTTGCTGGCGATCCAGACCAGGCGAATCTGCTCCATCTCATCGTGTGAGTCGTAGTAGGAGTCCTCGTAGTCAGTCTCGTAGGTGTCGATGCTGGCTTCGTCGTATGTCTCGTCGTCGCAGGTCTCTTCATCATATGTTTCGTCGCCGGAGGTCTCTTCATCATATGTTTCGTCGTCTGTTTCGTCGCAGGCGTCCTTGTCGGTGTCGATATTCGCTTCGTCGGTTTCCTCTTCGTTTGTTTGGTCGCATGTTTCGTCCGTTGTTTCGTCGTCGGTTTCGTTATCGGTCTCGTCGTCCACCTTGTGTTCTTTTGGGATGTATTTCGAGGCGTCCAGTCCGGTGGGTATCACGGTGATCGGGTCGGCGCCGTATTTTTTGCCTAGCTTCGCCAGTGTTTCGTTGCCGACTATGACCAGATCGGACAGCGCGATCATTCTGCGAAATAATTTAAGCCTTACCGGATGCGGATCGGGCGATTCTGAGTTCGCGGGGAAAACGATCGCGTCGTCGAATTCGTATATTACTTTTTTTGCGTTTTTTCGCAACGCTCGCGCGTCCATCATTTTGAGCGTTTTTCTGTGCATCCAGACACCGTCATAATTGCTGGCTGATTTGAGTTGCGCTCGACCTTCCCGTCCTGTTTTGAGTTCCTGGACGTCGCATTCGATCCCTCGCTGTGCCAGCGGGGCGATGTAGGGCTCAATCCTCTGCTTGAACGAGGTAGTGTTTTTGCTTCTAGTTATTACCAGCAGGCGTTTTGATGCAGACACGCGATATCCTTTCTAACGTAACGAATCGGCGGTATTGTACCGAAAATCGGGCTTGTAGGAAATCGGTAATTAAGAATCCCGGGGTTTGAGTTTTTGATGTGGGGGGAGAGGCTTTTTTTGCCACGGATGAACACGGGTAAATTGGATAACGGCAAACGGCTTTGCCACAGAGATCACAGAGAACGGCAACGGCAACGGCGGGAAAGATGTTACGGCAACAGCGAACGGCAACGACCAACGGCGAGATCACAGAGAACGGCAAACGGCAACGGCTTTTTAAAACCACGGAAGTAGTGCAACATGTTTTCTGTAAATTACCGTTTGCCTCAATCATTTAACGCTTAGGCTGAACCGGAGGAGGCCCTTACCGTGCCGTTAGGTTTTTGCCGTTGCCGTCCTCTGTGTTCTCGCCGTAAGCCGTTGCCGTTAACATCTTTCCCGCCGTTGCCGTTCACTGTGATCTCTGTGGCAAAGCCGTTTCTGTCCACACACTAACCGACGATCGCCTTTGCAATCACATACCAAAGACCGATCGCCGCCGCACCGGTTAATATGTTCAGGAACGGTTTTAAGATTCCCGGTAGCGAGGATTTATATGTCGCCACATTCACGCCGAACGCCAGCCCGCCCAGTCCGCCGCCGATGGCTCCGCCGAAGGCGACCAGAACAAAAGGCCAACCGCACGCCAGTAGAATCAGAGGCGGGATTTTATCCTGTGCTTCGGGCGTTATTGGGGCGATTTTTTCACCGTCCTTCTCCACCTTGAAGGAAACGCTCATGATTCCGGGCTTTGGTTTCACCGAATAATCATGACCCTGGTATTCAAAGATATGCGTGCATCCAAACAGGCTGCGTTTTTGTGAACAGATTTCATCGCCAACGGAAATTGTTTCTTGCCCGCCGGCTGAGTTTTCAAACTGAAAGGTCACGTCGTCAACAGTGAACTCGCTCTTGATCGCCATGTTATATCCTTTGATTACCGTCCCAATACGAAGTCACCGCCCGTCGGAGACCATGCACGACTTAGCGAATTATTCTGCCCCACTAAGGCGTCATTGTCAACTGTCTATCCCGGACCATCGGTGGGTTTTCAGGGCGGTTCGCTAAGAATAATGGTGCAAATTTGAGCGGAAATGATTATCAATAGTAGCATGAAAACCATCAAAAGAACGTTGCAACTTGTCCTGGTAACCTTAATTGCCTCCGCCGCCGCAGTCTCGGCCGCCGAGAAAACCGCTGAGACGAAACCCAAGCCTAAACCGCCGGAAACATTTCAGGCGCCCGGATCAATCGTTAAGGTTCAAAAACGGGCGCGAACCCGCGAGTACACGTTCATAACCGATACGGGATTTCACTTCAAAGTCACCCTCTGTCGCGATGATGTATTCCGCATCCAGATCGCAGCCGACGGCAAGTTCGCCGACCCGAAAAACAATCCCGAAAAGGCCCAGATTATCATCGATCATATCTCACGCGCCGGCGACGTTAAAATAACCGACGACGAGAAAACCATCGAACTGTCTACCGATAAAATCCTGCTCCGCGTCGATAAGAAAACCTGCCGATTCGAACTGTTCGACAGCAAAAAGAAACTGATATGCAAAGAACTAAAGGCCCTGCAAATCGGCGAGAAGCGAACCATCCAGACGCTAAGCACCGGCGTGGACGAATACTATTACGGCGGTGGTCAGCAGAACGGTTACTTCTCGCACAAGGGGCGTAAAATCGAAATCCGGGCTGACGGAAACTGGAACGAGGGCGGGCACCCCAACCCCGCACCGTTCTATATGAGCAACAAGGGCTACGGCGTGTTGAGGCATACGTTCGCCCCGGGCGCCTACGACTTCACCAGCAACGAATCGATCGCCCTGGAGCATCAAGAGCAGCGTTTCGACGCGTACTACTTTGTCGGGGCGTCGTTTAATCGGCTGGTCGATCTGTACACGCAGTTCACCGGGCGGCCTAATTTTGTCTGCATATGGGCCCTCGAACTGGGCGAAGCTGACGCCTACATGACTCGCGACAAGAAGACCAAGGAGCTGAAACTCGATAAAGAGGGCAAGGTCATTGAGCACACTCCGCATGTGATTAATCGTCTGGCTGAGCAGTATCGCAAGCACGATATGCCCGGCGGGTGGATCCTGCCGAACGATGGTTACGGCTGCGGTTATGTGGAACTGCCCCGCGTAGTTCAGGAGTTGAAGGCTCTGGGCTTCTACACCGGGCTCTGGACACAGGGCGAACTTGTGAAAACCAAGTGGGAAGTCGGAACTGCGGGCACGCGCGTTCAGAAATTGGACGTCGCCTGGACCGGGCGAGCGTATCAGCATTCCCTGGACTGCAACAAGCAGGCGTGGACCTCGCTGGTGACTAATTCTGAAACGCGCGGGATGGTCTGGACGGTTCAGGGCTGGGCCGGTACGCAGCGTTACGGCGTGTGCTGGACGGGCGATCAGTCTGGTTCATGGAACCTGATTCGCTATCACATTCCGACACTTATCGGCTCGGGCTTGTCCGGCCAGGCGTACGCGACTACAGATGTGGATGGTATTTTCGGCGGCAGTCCGGAAACTTACACTCGCGACTTGCAGTGGAAATGCTTCACGCCGGTGCTGTATTGCATGAACGGCTGGGCGGGCAAGATGAACAAGAGCCCGTGGGCCTACGAAGAACCGTACCGCTCGATCAACAGGCGTTATTTGAAGCTGAAGATGCGTCTTACTCCGTACATGTACAAATACGCCCGGGAGGCTCACGACACCGGCGCTCCGATAACTCGCGGTATGATCTGGGAATATCCCAACGATAAGAAGACCTGGGACCGCTCAACGCAGCATCAGTACATGCTCGGCGAGTCGATTCTCGTTGCGCCGGTTTACACAAGCATGAACGTGAACAAGGGCTGGCGGAAAGAGGATATATATCTACCCAAGGGCCAGTGGATCGACTATTGGGACGGGCGACGCATCCAAGGCCCCGCCACTATCGACGCATACCCGATAACGCTGGACAAGCTGCCCCTGATAATCAAAGCCGGCGCCATAATCCCAATGTACCCCGAGATGCTCTACAACAACCAGAAGCCCAAAGATCCGCTTACGTTTGATATTTACCCTTACGGCGAGTCGAGCTTTGAGCTGTATGAAGACGACGGGATTACCCGCAAATACCAGGACGGCGAATCGGCGAAGCAGTTGATTTCGTGCGTTGCGCCTGAAGGAACCGCAGGCGATATCGATATTACGGTTGGTAAATCGGTTGGCGGTTTTGACGGGAAGCTCAAAAGCCGGGTCTACCAGTTTGCGGTTCATTCGCAACTCAAGCCCAAGTTCGTAAAGGCCGGCGGTAAGAAGCTGCTCGAACTTACCGAACCGGAGGCCTACAAAAACATTGTCAGCGGATGGTATTTCGACAAGGAGGACCGACGCGGTATCGTTCACATTCGGCTCGCCCGCATTGTGACTAATCGGGAGATCAAACTGCATCTGGAGATTGACCGCAACCAGGAGATTCCCGCCAGCCCGGCGTATCCCGTACCGAAGATTACGCCCGAACTGGATAAGTCTGAGTTTATTGTGACCACGAATTCCCAGCAGGGTAGCACGATTACTAACGCCTTCGACGGTACGCCGGAAACCCACTGGCACTCGAATTACAGTAAGAAGGACAACGGACACGCCAAGGATCATCCGTATACTGTTGATATCGATCTCCGCGGTCTGTATGCGATTAACGGGTTCGGTTACATGGGCCGCCATGACATGGGCAACGGGATGATCGGTAAGTATGAAATTTACGTAAGTCGCCGCAAAGACGACTTCGGCAAGCCGGTGCACACCGGCAGCTTCGAACGCACCAAGGATCTGCAGAAGGTCAGCTTCCCGGCGGTTTGGGGCGAGTATGTGCGGTTAAAGATCCTCAGCAGCATTGTGGGCAAAACCTTCGCCTCCGCTGCTGAGTTTGACGTCTACCGCGACTTGAAAGCCAAACCGCTACCGGACAAGATCGTCTACCTGAGTGATCTCAAACCCGCATCGGCCAAGGGCAAGTACCAGAACGATAAGTCCGCTGGCGGTAAACCGATCAAGGTGAACGGGCAGGGTTACAAAAAGGGCATCGGCGTGATGTCGGGTTCTGAGCTTGTGTACGAACTGGACGGAACGTGGGATAAACTCACCGGCCATGTTGGTATGGATGATGAAGTCGGCGACGGCGGGTCGGTAATGTTCCGCGTATACGCTGACGGTAAATTGATCTTCGAGAGCCCCAACCAGACTGGTAAGAGCATTAAGCAGTTGATGGACCTGAACATCAAGGGCGTCAAGAAGCTGCGTCTGGTCCTGCTCGACGGCGGCGACGGAGCCAAGGACGATCACGGCGACTGGGTCGACGCCAAACTCATCCTCAAAGGCAGCAAATAAGGAAAAAATCCCATGGGACAATCAGAGGCTGATCGTGCGTTAGAGCTATCACGCAGGGCGTTTCTTTGCACAGCAGGCGCCGCTGGGGCGGGTTTGATGCTTGGCGGTTGCGGGGACGATAAGCTGCCAGGCCAGCGGGCGTCAGTGTTGTCTGTTGGCATGGACGATTCCAGGAAACGCGGGACCGTTCGCGGAGTGTTTGTCTATCCGCCGTCGGAGAAGTTTGCAGACGACCCGAAAGGCTGGTGGAGTTGGCCCGGTACGGAGTTCGACGCCGAGGGGCGTCAGGTGAAATACACCGACGAACTGAAAGGGATTCAACAACGCCTGGGCATGACGATTAACGTTGACGATAAGCCTGTGGTAAGCACCGCCGATGCAAAACGCATCGCCGCTGAGATCACAAAAGACAAGCCCGACGGCCTGCTGATTATGATGTTTTACAATCGCAGCCTGAAGGAGGTTGATCTGCTTTTGGAGGCGGCCGAAGCCGCCGGGATACCTGCGGTGTTCTATATTCCGTTGGGCGTTAAGCACGGTTCGATCGCCGAATACCGTCGCGAAGGTTTGCACTTCATCCAGTCTGTCGACAACTTCGAGGCAATCGAATACGCCATGCGGATGATCAATACCAAGACGCTCCTGAGCCAGAGCCGCCTGCTCAGCATCACTCCAGCCAAGGGCGTCTCTGAGAAAACCGAACCGTTCCTCGGTATCAATGTGCGCACCGTTCCTTTCGCCAAATACGCCGAGGAGTTCGGGCAAGTCAAAATCGACGCTGACGCTCGGCGGTTGATTCGGGGATTCACTCGCGGCGCCAGCGCCGTCCGCGTATCGCAAGACGCCCTCGAACACGCAGCCAGGGCGCACATAACGCTGAAGAGAATGATATCCGAACATGACGCTCACGGTGTTACGATGAGGTGCCTGAAAGCAGGTATGCTCAAACCGTGCATGAGCTTCGCCACGCTGAACGGGCAACTTTTTCCCGCAGCCTGCGAGAACGATCTAGCCGCCGCTTACAGCCTCTTCCTCGGCGAGGCGCTTACCGGACAGGGCGGTTTTCAGCACAATCCCGCCTTCGAGACCGAGCGGAACAATTACTACGGGTCGCACTGCACCTGCACCCCAAAACTGCACGGGCCGGACACCCCGGATTCAAAACACATTCTACGGAAATTCTTCCATTCCAACGAGGGAAGCTGTGCGGTCCAGACCTTCTGGAAACCTGACGAACCGGTGACCATGATCCATTACTACACCGGTCAGCCGGCGAGTTTGGATATTTATTCCGGGAAGGTCTACAAGTCCCACAACATGCCCCCAGCCGGAGGATGCACCACAAACGTAGAAGTAAAACTCACCGACCGAGCCGACGCATGCGAAGTAAAAGGGCACCACAACATACTGTTCTGCGGCGACCATGCAAGAAAGTTCCGCCAGTTCGTTAATCTTTATAAGATGAAACTAGTTCCTGCTACGGCCTAGGCGGGCCTGAGCCTGATGGAGAATGAAATGCACAAAATAGCACGACGAGATTTTCTGAAAACTACCGGATTGCTCACCGCTGCTGCGATCGCGCCGGGGTTCCTCCGCGCCGCGACGCCTGCAAAGAAGCTCAACGTGCTGTTCATTGCCGTTGACGATCTTCGTCCGGAACTGGGCTGCTACGGGCACAAGTGGATCAAGTCGCCGAATATCGACAAACTGGCCGCCGGCGGTACGGTGTTCAACAGGGCGTACTGTCAGGTCGCCGTCTGCGGGGCGTCTCGCGCGAGCCTGCTTACCGGCCTGCGCCCGACGCCGAAGCGTTTTTTAACCTATTACACTCACGCCGAAAAGGATGCGCCCGGTGTGATGACACTGCCTGGTGAGTTCCGCAAAAACGGGTACGAGTGCATATCAAACGGTAAGATTTTTCATCACCGTAACGATACCGAAAAGCAAAGTTGGACCGATCCGGCATGGCGGCCTAGAGTTGGCGGGGCGGTTTGCCTGGACCCGAAATCTAAGAAGTTAAAGGGCGGTAAGAAGAATCGCGGTCCGTGGTTTGAAGGCCCCGACGTGCCCGACAACGCCTATGGCGACGGACAAACCGCCGATAAAACGATCCAGGATCTGAAGAAAATGAAGAAGTCGGGCAAGCCGTTCTTCCTTGCGTGCGGATTCTACAAACCGCACCTCCCGTTTTACGCACCCAAGAAATATTGGGACATGTATGATCGCGAAAAAATCGCACTGGCCGAAAATCGCGATCGCCCGAAAAACGCCCCGAAAATGCTCAAGGGCTCAGGCGAGATCCACAGCTACCACAATCGCAATTTGAAGTACAACAGCGACGCATGGCACGCGGCCGGTCGGCACGGTTACTACGCATGTGTCAGCTATATAGACGCCCAGGTTGGCAAGGTGCTGAATACTCTGGACGAACTCGGGCTCCGCGACAGCACTATCGTTATTCTCTGGGGCGACCACGGTTGGCATCTTGGTGAGCACAATTTCTGGGGCAAGCATAACGTGATGCATCTGGCGACCAATTCGCCGATGATAGTATCAGCCCCCGGGCACAAAGGCGGGCAAACCAGCGAGCGTCTGACCGAGTTTGTGGACATTTACCCGGGTCTATGCGAACTTGCTGGGATCAAACCGCAGAACAAGGGCTTGCAGGGCACTAGCTTCGCGCCGTTGATGAAGGCTCCGGACAGGCCCTGGAAGAAAGCTGCGTTTTCCAAATACGGGCCAGCGGTAAGCCTGATAACCGATCGCCACAACTACGCCGAATTCAAAAACGGAGAGCGAATGCTCTACGATCTGAAAGCCGACCCTGCCGAGAACGTAAACATCGCAGAAGACCCGAAGAACAAGGACCTGGTGGCCTCGCTGGCCAAAATGCTCCACGCCGGATATGAATCAGTAAAACCATAAAAAGGGAGACAGTATTATGGGAATGGGACCGGGAATTTTTGGCGCCGCTGCGGCGCAGTATCAGGCGAATATGGCCGCACAGGATGCCCAGACCGCCTCTCGGGCGGCGATGGAAGCCGGCAGGCAAAGTGAGGCCTTGTCGTTGGATGTCGAGAAGCTGTTCATGATCACCGAGGCGCTGTGGAATATCCTGAAGGAAAAACACGGATACACCGACGATGACCTAAACGTTATGGTCCAGGATATCGATCTCCGCGACGGACAACTCGACGGGAAAGTCGCCAAGAAGCCCAACCCGCCGTGCCAGAAGTGCGGTAGGGTGCTCATGGCCAGGCATCCGGTATGCATCTACTGCGGAACTGTAAGCGTTCGCGGCCCGTTTGAGCGGTAGCGATATGATTGACCGGGAACACGCAATCCAGACTACGTTGGAAGACATGAACGCTCGCGTGCGCTTGTCGTCTATTCGCAAGGATTTGCAGAACGCAGGCTTTTCGCCCGAAGAAACGCACGAAATTATCACCGCGGCGATCGAGCATCGAAAGGCCAGCCGTAAACAGAGCGAAGAGTCCGGACAGGGCGCGGCGGTGGCGGTTTTTGGGCTTGGATTCGCTGTCCTGATCATAACTTTTATGATGGCTCGGTCGGGTGGTGTTTATATCATACCGGGCGGACTGTTTGTATATGGAGCATACCTCTGGTACGGAAAACCCAGTGGATGAAGATGCAGGCAATATGTCCGATGTAGAGGAAACTCAGGCGGCCGGTTGGGGCTATGGGCGCCTTTTTTGTGTGCTAGCGTGCCTTGTTTTGCAGTGCGGTGTTTGTCTGGGCGGGGAGTATCGTGTTGATTCGCAGGAGCGGTTTGATGCTCTGGCCGCTTCGAAGTTTGGGCCGGGCGATGTGATTCTATTCAAGCGGGGTGTGCGGTTTAGCGGGATGTTCGCGCCTGCGGGCAGCGGGGCCGACAAGAAGCCGATCAGGATTGATGCTTACGGGAAAGGCGCCCGCCCGCGAATCGATGCAGGCGGGAAGCACCAAGCCGGGGTCCTGCTGACAGATCCGTCCTACTGGGAAGTCAGCGGTCTGGAGATCACCAACACCGACGGTACGGACAAGGACCAGGGCACGCTTTTCGGGATTTACGTCCTGGCCAGCCGCACCGAGGCTATATACAGCCACGTCTACATAAACGATTGCTACGTGCATGACGTTAACGGAAAAGTCGCGGGGAAAAAACGCGGCGGGATACACGTTCATATCAAAAAGTTGAAGGCCTCGAAGTTTCACGATCTTCGAATCACGAACAATCGGGTCGTGCGGGTAGGGGGCGTGGGCATTGGAAACAGTTCGGACTGCGGCCGGGTCGAGTTTCGCAAGAACGATACTGTTAATCGCAACTTGTGGACCAAGGTGTACGTCGCCGATAATTTTATCGATCACACCGGCAGGAACAACGTTATCGCCCGGGTCAGCAAAGATGCGATCTACGAACGCAACGTGCTGGCCAATTCAAGCCGATACGACACCGGGCACAGTATTTTCTGCTTCAACACAGACGGAATAAAAATCCAGTACAACGAGGCTTACGGTAATGTCGGTCCGGGCGGACACGATCGCGGCGGGTTCGACGCCGACTACCAGTGCGTCAACACGTTCATTCAGTACAATTACTCGCACGATAACCACTGGTTCTGCGGGATTATGAAGAAGAAAAACCGCAACGTTGTGATCCGCTACAACGTCAGCCAAAACGATAAAGAGGGTATATACTTCTACGGTTTTCAGCGGAGCAAGGAGGCTAGGGGCATCCATATTTACAATAACACGCATTATGTGCGGAAGGGCCTGGATGTCAGCGTATTCAACGGCGGAAGGACGCCGCTTAACACGCTGTTTGAGAACAATGTGTTCTACTTTGAGGGGCGAGGGAAGTGGGGCAAGAACGCTGGCGGGATTAACCTGAAGTTCCGCAACAACGTTTACCACAACATCACGCCGCACAAGTCTGACACCAGGGCGATAGTAGCGAATCCCCGTTTGGCGGCGCCGGGGAAAACACCCGGGCGCATCGATCTGAAAACAATGCGGGCGCTGTCAGGATATAGACCGGCGCCAGGTTCGCCATGCATTGATAAAGGGCTCGCAATCAAGAACAACGGCCAGCAGGATATCCTCAAAAACAAGACGCCCGCAACCAAGCCCGACATCGGCGCGGTCCAGCGGATACCGCACTGAATCGCTCGGCGGGTAACGGTGGAAAACTTCTCTGGGTCGCATCGTCGGCACGGGTTATATATTTTTTGCATTTGTGTTTGCTGATTAGCGAAATGCGCGGTAGCATGTTCGTTGTTAAGGTCGCTCGTTTTCAATTCGTAATCGCTGGTTTTACGCCAGTTGGTAAAGTCAGGGATATACGTCAGTTGCGACACGTCATTTTTGGAGCCGGTGTAAAAAGGAGATACACTATGTTCTTGTCAAAATTCAGTAGGTCTGGCGCCCGGGTTTTTTGTGCGCTAATCGTGTTGGTTGGGCTATTGGCGTCATCTGCCGCCGGAGCGCTTGAAACCGCCAACTGGGTTGGAGGCGGCGCCGCGGGGAGCTATAACGATCCGCTGAACTGGAATCTTGGTGTAGTTCCGGTTAACGGGGTTGACACCTATATAGTTAATCTTCCGGCATCTACGGTGGATTTTAACGTTCCGGGCTCGGGGCATCAGGTGTTTCAGCTTAATTTACCGCTCTCTGGTATATTGGATATAAACGCGGGTCGTGATCTTGAGGTTCTTGATGCGGCTGCGATTTCTGGGGTTGTGACGGCGGTTAACGGACAGTTCCTCGCCGGGCATGCCTCGTCTTCGTTCGGTGGTAATAAATCCACGGTTAACGTAGACGGCGGTGGTGAAATTACTCTGGGCGGGGCGACCTATTCGTCTACCGGGCTGGTTGGAGGGGCCAATTTGTTTACCGCCAATAGCACCGGTAGTAAGTTGAATCTTCCTAATTTGACGAGCATCAACGGCGCCTTGTCTACTCATGTGAATATTTTTCACGCCATCAGTGCGACCAATGGCGGGGCGATCGATATGTCGGCTTTGACTAGTGTTTCAGGTCCCACATACGAGACTATAGATCGGCTCGCATTTATTGTCGATTCAGGTGGTGCGATAGATTTGAGCAGTCTGGCTACAACTAACAGTGGTTCAGGAATGGTTCGTTTCGATGTTCGCGATACTTCCGGTGGGGCGTTTACTCTCCCGTCGCTTGTTACGTCTGACGATGCTGAGTTCATAGTCGCCTCTGGGCTGACTGCGGACCTGGGAACAGCTGGCACTCCCGCCAGCCAGAGCGGTGGAGCTTACACGCTGGCCGATGGTGCGATCGTAAACTATACCCCGCTTACCACGCTTCAGTGGACATCGATTGATCTGGCGATTAACAGTGAGTTGCATGTCCCGAATGTTGTGGATATCAGCGGAAGCAACGTAACGCTCGCCCCGGGACGCGTTTTTGACACCGGCGTTATCGGGACGCTGGATAATGCACGCATCGCTGTAACCGGCGGAGTTAACTGGGGCGTAGCTACGGGCGATCTGTCGGCTACTTCGTATTCATGTGTTGGTTTGACCGGGGCCTATACGATCTTCAGCGCCAGCGATCCCGGTTCGGTTCTGGATTTGTCCACTATTAACAGCATCAACGCAGCACATTCGACCCACGTAAATCTTTTGTACAGCGTAAAGGCGTCCAATGGCGGGGCGATCGACCTGTCGGGGTTGACTAATGTTTCAGGGCCTACGTACGAAGTGGTCGATCGGATTGAGTTTGTCGTAGAGTCAGGCGGCACGATTGACCTGAGCAATTTGGCGACAACGACCAGCGGGGCGGGTAAAGTTCGCTTTGATGTCCGCGACACATCAGGCGGTCCGTTCGCTCTGCCTTCTCTGCAGACATCAAATGACGCTGAATTTATCGTAGCCGGTGGTTTGACGATTGATTTGGGAACAGACGGTAACCCCGCCGCACAGAGCGGCGGAAGCTTTACGCTGGGTGACAATGCAGTAGTGAACTACATTCCTCTGACGACGTTGCAGTGGGCGTCGGTTAGCTTGGGCGTTGGAAGTGAACTCCACATGCCGAACCTGACTAACATGGACGGCTCGGCCGTTACGATGGCTCCGGGGCGCACGTTCGACACTGGCGTTATCGGATCGCTGGACAATGCACGCATCGCCGTGACCGGCGGAGCGAACTGGGGCGCAGCTACGGGCGATCTGTCGGCTAGTTCGTATTCATGCGTGACTTTGAACGGGGTCTATACGATCTTCAGCGCTAGCGATCCCGGTTCGGTTTTGGACTTGTCCACTATTAACAGTATCAACGCTGCACGTTCGCACCACACCAATCTTGTTTACAGCATAAAGGCCTCTAATGGCGGTACTGTGGATCTGTCGGGAGTTACGAGCATTGCAGCTCCGACGTACGAAGTGGCCGATCGAATCGAGTTTGTCGCCAGTACGGGCGGTACGATCGATCTAACCTCGCTCCAGACGGTAACCGCCGCAGGGGCCGGATACACGCAATTTACCGTACAGAACGCAGGCAAAATGCTCTTCGGCGACATGCCCCATATCGAGAACACACGCATTAATGTCGCCGATCTGGATTCGATACTCGATATCAACGGAAGCGTTCAGCTAACTTCGGGCTCGTTTACAGTAGCCGGCGGAGCCACCGTCAGCGTTTCGGGAAACTTCGCACACGAGTATACCGATGAAACTACAATGCAAGCCGCCAGCGCCATCCTGCACATGGACGGAGCGGGCACATTCGCCAATCCGCAATTGCTCGAAGTCGCCGGACTGGCTGCAGGACTCGGCGATCCGGGAAATAACGGTAACTTCGGGTTCGGGCAACTCGTGATCGGAACTTCGGGCCAACCGACGGTTGTAAGCCTGATTGACGTGTTCGATAACGGAAACCGCGCCAGTCCCGAAGCATTGTATCTGTTCGGTCTCGGCGGGCCTGACGGACTGCTGCTACAGGACGGTTCAACGCTCGTTATCGGTGAGATTCCTGTTTACGCCATGGTCGATGGTGATTGGATGTTCCTCAACGATCTGTTCACCGGCGGGATAACGTCAGTGGACTTCGGCGCCCTGACAGCCAATCCCGCCGATGCGGGATTCGTTGTAGTGCCCGAACCGGCGACGCTTACACTGCTGGGGTTGGGTGGTCTGGCGATTATTCGACGCAAACGCCGCGCCTAGTCGCCAGAAGCACGTTTGCTGATTGATCGCTTTTCTGGTACCGTAACCTCGCGCCGCATAAGTTCGGCGCCTGGTTCGCCGTGCATCGATAAATGGCGGCTGATAAAAGATGCCGGTGCGGTTCAAGTGGAGTTTAATTAACATGGCGCTGCGCGTATTTGCTCTGGCGGCTCATCCTGACGATATCGAGTTTGGGATGGGCGGTACACTTATCCTCCTGGCCCGGGCAGGTTGTGAAATCCACTATATGAACATCGCGAGCGGTTCGTGCGGGTCGGCGGAGCATGACGCGGATACTACCGCCGAAATACGCCTTGCCGAAGCGCAATCGGCCGCGGGGCGAATATCGGCGGTGTTCCATCGACCGCTGGTGGGTGACCTCGAAATATTTTACGAGCCCAAACTGCTCGCACGAGTTGCGTCAGTTATGCGGGCTGTGGCGCCGGATATTCTCCTGGCGCCCTCGCCTCAGGACTATATTGAAGATCACGAAAACGCATGCCGCCTGGCCGTCACAGCAGCCTTCTGCCGAGGTATGCCGAACTTCACGACCGTTCCGCCGCATCCTCCAGTCGGCGGCGACATTGTTGTCTATCACGCCCAGCCGCACGGGAATCGCGACTCTTTAAATCGTCTGATCCAACCAGATTTCTGCGTCGACATCACAACGGTTATCGAAGACAAAACCGCCATGCTGGGCGAACACAAAAGTCAAAAAACCTGGCTCGATCAGAGCCAGGGCATGAACGCATATCTCGACATGATGAAGGATTACGCCTCCCAGGTCGGAACCCTTGCCCGCAAATGCAAATTCGCAGAAGGCTGGCGCAGGCATAATCCGCTGGGTTTCTGCGCCGCCCAGAGCGATCCGCTTGCTGATTTGCTCGAAGATCATGTCATTGGCGGCTAAGATGCGTTGCTGATAGGGGAGTTTTGTGCTAGTATTCGTTCCTGATGACGCGATTTACAGCCCCTTTAGTTTTTGGAGTAATATGTCAACCAGACAAAAAATCATCGAGCAGGTAACCGAATCCCCCGAGGTTTCGGTGCTCATTGTCGGCGGTGGTATTAACGGTGTAGGTTTGTTGCGTGAATTGGCGTTGCAGGGCGTAGACGCGCTGCTGGTCGATAAAGCCGACTTCTGCTCCGGTTCAAGCGCCGCATCTTCGCGCATGGTTCACGGTGGTTTGCGGTATCTGGAGTTCGGCGAGTTCAGACTGGTTAAAGAGTCGCTGAAGGATCGTAACCTGCTGTTGGGCAATGCGCGTCATTACGTTCATCCGCTGAAGACAACGATTCCGATATTCCGGCGTTGCTCGGGTATTTTCGGGGCGATACGCAAATTCCTGCACCTTGGCTCGGGCAGTCGTCCGGCCCACCGCGGTTCGCTTATCGTGAAAATGGGACTCACGTTCTACGATATTTTTACTCGCAAGAACCGCATGACGCCTAAGCACAAGTTTACCTCGCGGAGTAGATCGCTGGCCGAAAAGCCCATGCTACCGAAGAATATCGTCTGCACCGCCACCTATTACGACGCGTGGGTAAGCTACCCCGAACGTCTGGGGCTCGAACTCATTCTTGACGCGGGCGGTTTCTGCCAGGAGGTCCGCGCGCTGAACTATGTTTCCCTCCAGGGCGCACAAGGCGATATCGCGATATTGCGAGATGAACTTTCCGGAGAGGAACTGCGAGTCAAACCGAAGATTATGATCAACGCCACAGGCGCCTGGATCGACTTCACAAACCGAGCGATCGATCGGGAAAGCCAGCTGATCGGCGGGACAAAAGGCGCGCATCTGGTTATCGATAACGATCAACTTTTCGAGGCGCTCGCAGGCGGGATGGTTTACTACGAAACGCCCGAGGGACGAGTCGCCATCGCGATGCAGTGGTTGGGCAAGTCGCTCATCGGATCGACGGATATTCGCGTAGACAACCCCGATGAGGTTCGCTGCACCGAAGACGAAGTCGACTACATGCTTGAATCTATCCGCCAGGTCTTCCCTGGGCTGAAAGTCGATCACTCGCAGATTGTCTCGCGATTCACAGGCGTCAGGCCGCTGCGATACTGCGAGTCCGAAACGGTCCAGGCCAGCCGAGACCACTACTGCGCCGTTGACGAACCGGACGAACATATCAACTTCCCGGTCTGCTCGATGACCGGTGGAAAGTGGACCACATTCCGAGCGTTCGCCGAACAAGTTACAGACGATCTGCTCACCAGGCTTGATCGAACCAGAGCCCTGGCGTCCGACGATGTCGAGATCGGCGGTGGGCGAGGTTATCCCCATGACGAAGCTGCCCGGCGCCGATGGGTGCTCGACCTGGCTGAGCGAACCGAGCTTGACTCCGAACGCATTAACGACCTGCTGAATCGATACGGGACGCGGGGCGAACAGGTGGCTGCATATGTCGCCGAATCCCCGGACCAGTCTTTGGCGCATCACGCCGGCTATACGCGCCGCGAGATCGAGTTTATTATCAAACATGAGCGAATCGCCCATATAGACGATCTTCTGCTCAGGCGAACCGCAATAGCGCTGCTTGGCGAACTTACCTCCGAACTTCTGGCTGAGCTTACAGAGATCGCCTCGGATGTTCTGGGCTGGTCGCCCGAGCAGGCGGAAAAAGAAATCGACCGAGCAAAAGCAATCCTGCTCGACCGATTCAGTGTCGATCTCGGATAATAAAACTACTTGGCCTTCATGCGGTATTCGTACATCTGGTATCCTACCGAGCGGCTTGCTTCGATAGTTTCGGTGTAGGGGGTGTCGCAGATGTCCACGAAACCAATCTGGTAGTTTTCCCCGTCGCCGCGTCCGGTGGTGGCTTGGTCTTTGTACTGGAACCAGTGCGTTCCGACTATCATCGGGTTCCGCAAGGCTCCTTGCACGTAAGCGGCGTACAGTTCGGCGCGATGTTTCTGGTCGCGCGCCTTACGCAGACCGGTGTGGAACATTCCCCGATCAAGCGCGCCGAAATGAAACTCGCCTATCACTATCGGCTTGTCGAGCTGGCCGGGGAGGCTGAGTTTCTCCACGCTGAATTTGTACTGATTGTAGCAAACCACGTCGCAGTATTTCGCCGCCGCCCTGGCGGCCAGATTATTCACCCAGGCGAATCGACAGCCCAGATACAACTGATTCGGAGCAACCTTCTTCACCGCGTCGCGAACGGTTTTGAAATACGTCTCGGCGGTTTTTGTATAGAATGCGGTGAGATCTTCGCGTGCTTTTTTGGGGTCAGGAGTTGTGCGACTTGTCGCCAGTGCGGACCATGATTTGTGTTGCGTTCCCCAGGCTGCGTTTAGTTTTGTGATGCTTGAATACTTCGCCTTCATGTCCGCGATGAACGCTTTTTTCGCAGCCTGATCCGGCCCGCTGGCCAGCGCCGCCATAGCCAGCGACACGTCATTGCCCCAGGCAAGTTCGTTGTCCACAAAGTATCCGATGCACATCGGATCACCGGCCGACTTGCCCTTTTCACGCTCCATTCGCTTTATCACCGCCCGGGCGAAATCCGGGTCGAAAACGTCATGGAACTTGCCCCAATACCCTTTGGACCCTTCCATTTTCGGCGTGTTGGTGTGAATCGTGCCGACATACGGCGTCTTTCGCGTGAGGTATATCTTCGCGTCCGACCAGTTGGCGATTGTGTTCATGCCCCAGCTTCGCAGGCGTTGGTGGGTTTTGTCGGCGAATATTTTGTCCCATCGATCATCGTGTTTCCGGCGCAGATTCGCCGTCGCGAAGTCGTAGGTGCGGTAGGGTGTGTGGTTCTTGTAGTATCCGTGCGGCGCCCACGAACCCCTGCTGTAGTACTTGGAGAACATCGATTTGGCGTCGGGCAGTTTGACGAAATAGTGCTCGCGATCGGAGATCGGAGTGGCGGCGTGTGAGTGAACGCAGTCGATCCCGTGTGACCAGAATAACCTGCCCTCCGGGTCGACCAGCCACCATTTTCCCTTGTGTTTTGTAGTACGAAAGTAGCCTGTGGCTTTCAGCTTCGGACCATCGGACCAGCCTCCGTAGGCGTTCCATTTCTTCGGGCCGGGGTGTGCGGCGAGGTCTTTGGCTTCAGCGGCGTCGGTGGTCGCGAAATCTTTCAGCGTGTGAATTTTACCAGGCCAGTCGCGGTGCATATACTGGCCGAACTCGTCGATCATCGGCAGGAAGTTGTTTGGCGATTTTGGCGGGGTGTACGGTCCTGTTGCGGTTATGTTGTCGATTATCACCGAGTGATCCGTTTTGGACTTGCCCACGAAGATAAGTATCTGCGTGACGTTTTTCAGGTCGATCGCGCGGGGCGAATTTGCACCGGCCGCGGGGGGATATCCTCGCATTCCGAACAGCTTTACGCCCGACTCGTTTTTGCGGATGAAACTACCGGTCAGTATCCCGCTCTTGCCCGGGGCCAGAGTCAGGCTGAACGTGTTGCAGTTTTTCACGCCGTTGGCTCCCGGATTGTCCACGCGGCAGTTCAGTGTGACTTCCGCCGCGCCCACGTTGCGTACATCTATCGAAATCGACGACCACGCCGACAAGTTCCACCTGCCCTTAGGGGCGACGATAGTAATTCCAGGCCAATCGTGGGCGTGTCCCATATCGATCCGCAACCCGCCGTCGGCTGGGGCGATTTTGGCGTCCTGGGTTTTAACCCCGGTCAGACCAGACTTGCCCTCGAACCCTTCGATCAGCATTTTGTCGGCCGACCGCGCCGGCGTCGCAAACGCCATCACGATAAACCCGCACAGTATCGAACGTTGCAATGTCTTACGCATGTTATGTCTCCATCTATATGTTTCGGCATTATCGGCTCTCCGGTAAGGGGTCGCAAGCTTTGCTCTAGCGTTGATTAGCCCCGAACGTTACAATTCTGCAACTTGACCTCTGCTGGTTGAGCAGGCGGGATGTTTGAATACTCCAGGATGTGCGAGAGAGACTATGGGTCGCTTGGGAGCGTGGTTAAAACAAAAATTGTCGCGGGTTACCTCTTCGGGGCAATTTATCCCGCAGATCGACGGGCTCAGGTTCGTCGCCGTGATTTCGGTCGTACTTTTTCATATGACATGGTGGTTGTTCCCAAAAGAAATGTGGGATACCGGCTCGCTGTTTTGGTCTACGTTGAATGTTCTGATCGGCAAGGGTTATTACGGCGTCGAAATATTCTTTATGATCAGCGGTTTTATACTCGTCTTGCCAATGGCGAAACGACACCTGCGCCAGGATAACAGCCTGCAGTTAAAGCGATATTTTGCCCGCCGCATCAGCCGACTCGAACCGCCGTATATACTCTGCCTCCTGATCTATTGGCTGTTTTGGACCTACCCGCCGATGGAGCATGTGGGCAATCTCGGCGCCAGCATGATATACGCGCACGGGCCGATCTATGGCACAGATAGCGTCATTAATCATGTCGTATGGTCCCTCGAAGTGGAAATCCAGTTCTACATAATAGCCCCGTTTCTGGGATTCGTTTTCATGGTGAAATCACGCCCTGTCAGGCGAGCGATTATTCTGGGCGCTATCGCAGGGCTGATCTGGCTGGATTTGAACCTGTGGGTTATCGATCCGTGGATATCGCAGTTCAGATACAGCACTACGCTTATTGGAAAGGGCGTCTACTTCCTGCCCGGATTCCTGCTGGCCGATATCTATCTGGTCGAATGGAAAAGTAATCCGCCCAAATGCCTGCTCTGGGACCTGCTGGGTGTTGTCGGATGGGTGGGGATACCCGTTGCGCTCTGCTGGCAGGGGAGATGGGGCATCCCGAAGAACTGGAACTGGTCGGTGCTGCTGTTCCAATGGATAGCATTTGTCGGAGCCTTCAGGGGACGCTTCCTAAGCCGAATCTTCGCTCTGCCTGTCCTGACAGTCATCGGGGGGATGTGCTACACCATCTATCTGTACCACCCGAAACTTATCTCATTCACCGGGATCATAGTCAGCAATATCCTACCGGAATCCGCCGATAATTTTACCGTCAGATTCATCCTGCTGATCGTGATCGGTGCGGGGCTTATCCTGTCAGTCTCGACTTTGCTCTTTGTGCTTGTTGAGAAGCCTTGTATGCAGAGAGATTGGCCAGCAAAATTGCTCGCCTGGTTTCGACGGATATTCCGCTGCGACGCTCCGACCGAGATGGAGTGACTCTTCGCTCGATGTTATTGGCAATTGTGAGTCCATCTGGTAGCATGTGGTTATGAGCAACTACATTATCGAACAACTTGACCAGATTGACCCGGTTCGCTGTCCGTGCGGCGATACTCGCAGGGCGTTCCTCACCCCGGATAACACTACAGTAAGCCAGCATCTTGTCGACATCGCCGCCGACGCTCGCGCGCATTATCACAAGAAGATCACCGAGACATACTTTATTCTCGAAGGCACTGGCCAGCTCGAACTCGACGGTGAACTAATAGACGTGAAGCCCGGGATGGGCATCTTGATAAAACCGTTTTGCCGCCATCGAGCAATTGGCGACCTTCGCGTTTTGGTAACAGTAATTCCCCCGCACGACCCAACAGACGAATGGTTTGATTAGCCCGATCGTAGCACATTTGCAGCTACCGGCTGCGTTGCAGAGCAGTTGACCGCTGACGGATGAGAGCTTGACTGGTTTCTCCTTTGATCTGCCTGGTGCAGTGTGTACAATCGCTCCATGGTTGTAGAATTCAATTTTCTATCAGTATTGTTTGTTGCATATATTGAATAATATCTATGAAAATCATAATCGGTCATGCCAATATGGACCTGGACTGTTTTGGATCCATTGCTCTAGTAAAGTACATCTACCCTGATCATCAACCTGTCAAAAGCCAGCTTGTTCATCCCTCGGCCCGGAAATTATATAATCTCTACCAATATCGATTTAATTTTTTGTCGCCCAAAGATCTGAAAGGTGAAAAAATTGAGCAAATAGTGGTGGTCGACACCAATGCTCAAAACCGGGTAAAGGAGTTCTTTAAATATATTGAAGACTTTGAAGGTGAGATTGAAGTTTGGGATCATCATCCAAGTGAAGGGCGCTTTTTTGAGCAAGCCACGTATATCTCGAAACCTTATGGCGCCAATACCACTTTGATCGGGATGGAATTAATCAAAAGGGGCATCAAAATAGAACCGGAGGATGCGACCATAGCCCTATCGGGAATCTATGCTGACACCGGTGGTTTTCTGTATGAAAACGTAACCAATGAAGATTTTAAGGTGGCTTCTTATTTAATAGAAAATGGCGCCTCTATTCCCCTTGTCAGGGAATTCCTGAAAATCCTAACCGAAAAGCGTCAAATCTCCTTGTTCCATGATATTCTTAATCGCTTGACTTACAAATATGTCAAGGGGCACTTTATTATCCTCAGCTATATCGAAATAGAAGAACAGGTGGGGGGGATGGCTGCAGTCATTGAAAAAATATTTGAAGTGGAGCGAGCAGAAGCGATTTTCTGTGTATTTCATGTGAACAAAAAGAAGCAGAATGTTGTTATCGCTCGCAGCAATACCGACAGCATCAATGTCAATGAATTGTTGCAGCAGTTTAACGGGGGTGGGCATATTAGAGCCGCTTCAGCACTGGTCAAAAATCAATCAGGGATGATGGTGATTGCCGAGTTGGAAGAGTGCCTGGAAAATTCATTAAAACCTGCTCTGATGGCTTCGGATATTATGGAAGATCATGTGGAAGTCATTAAAGAAAGCATGAGTTTATTGGAAGCTTCCACCTTTCTGGAAGAAATTGGCCATACCGGTGCTCCGGTGGTAAGTGGAAAAGGCGAGCTCACTGGTTTTATGACTCTACGCGATATTATGAAAGGGCGAAAAAACGATCAGATGCAGTCGTCCGTCACAGGGTACATGTCGAAAAATGTGATTACCGGAACCAGAGATATTACCATCCGGGATGTGGAGGAATTGTTGTTTGAACACAATATCGGGCATCTGCCCATTGTGCAGGGGCGGGCCATAATTGGCATGATCACTCGTACTGATTATCTTCGCTTAGTCGGCAAAAGTGGGCAGGATTCGGAATAATTGCAGAATTCGGCAAGCGGGATTTAACAATGACAACGATTAGCAAGCCAACTGCGACTGTGGCAGTATGGATGTCTTTCGTTGGCTGTTTCACGATGCTGTTGGCGGATACACCGCACGGTGCACATGGTTCGCTTTACCCGGTTGTCTTTGCCGCGGCGTGAGCCTGGCAACCGGCTTGGATCGCCCTGTACAACGTTTCCAGTTGGTTCATCGTCAGGATGGCCGCCTCGATGTCTTCGGCCTTGGCGGCGTCTTCCAGAACCCTAGCCGCATCGGTCAACTGAGGATACCCGTACCCTCCGCCAGCGCCCTTGAGTTGATGGGCCAGCCTCCGCAGCCCTTCATGATGGTTGTTCGCCATCGCCTCGCGCATCTTCGAAAAAGCGTCAGGTAAACTCGCCACGAACTCATCGATGATATCCGCCAGGTCCGGATCGTCGGCGTATTCCGACTGGATGGCCTCGGGGAAATCTCCGCTCTGAGCGGGCGCGGTCGGCGTTTCGACCTGAGAGGGCTCGGGCTTGGGGAATTGCTCCCGGGGCTCGTTCGGAAGATGCCGTTCAATGGCCTCGGCAAGCTTGTGTGGACTGATTGGTTTGGCGACGTAGTCGTCCATTCCCGCAGCCAGGCATTCCTCGCGGTCGCCTTTCATGGCGTTGGCGGTCATCGCGATGATC
>JABGPF010000407.1 GCA_018645065.1 Phycisphaerales bacterium | reverse complement strand
GAGCGGTATTTACATCAGCCTGCCTGCAGGTTGGGGTGCTGGTGAACTCGGATGGTTGGCCGACCAAGGTCCGGAGGAAGATCAAACCTACCTTATCCTGCTGGACGTAACGGGCACAGGCATAGGCTCAATCGACGGCGACGCCGACGATGATCAGGATGTTGACGAAGCTGACATGGCGGTTTTGCTGGCCCAGTTCGGCAGCCCGCACAGCACAACCAGAGCCATTGATGATAACGCCGACTTCAACGGTGACGGTTATGTAGACATGGCTGACTTCGTTATCCTGCGAGCTAACTGGGGCGAAGGCACGCCAGCTCCCGGCGCTACGGATCTGCCGGACACCACGCCCGAACCGGCGACGATGAGTCTGTTGGCGATCGGAGCCCTGGTTGCCCTACGCAGACGCAGAAGGAAGTAGCGGTCTGAAAAAACTAACAACTTGATAGTCTGTGATAAATGAGTCTCTCCTCAAGGTTTGATGGTGCGGAGCTTGTTGCTCCACCGGTTTCACTTACGTGATTGTCAGCCGATACTGTTAAACCTTATATACCCGGTGAGTCGGGCGTTGAAACCCGACTTTACGACCACGCAGATTATCCTTCTCAGGCGGGCGCGGTAAAACGCGCCCGCCTGTCTTTTTTTGGGCATTTCGGATTAGTGGGGAGAAGGATATACAGCGAATATCCAACAGAACAACAAGGAATATCCAATATCCAAGTTAACGGCAAGGCGAACTACAACAGCGCTAAGCCGCAAGCGGCGTGGTAGTACGCTTGCTGGGATTTGTCGCATGTTTACACTTCGGGAAGTGTAAACTTCCAATCCGAACCATCAACGAACTGATCGGCGACAATTCGGACCTAAACACGGGCGTTTTATTGATCCTAAACTGCTTTACCACAAAATGTTACACCAATCACCTCTCCGTACGACCTATGGCCTGGAAAAGAAGTACCACTTTTCCAGATTATAGGTGAAAACGTATATTTTGTGAACCTATTGTGAATGTCGTCGGCGCCGGAATGCAGGCTTGTGCGGTCAGGCGGATTGACCTGCCCAATGCTGATTGGATGGGCTTACAGTCGCCTGATACGGCTTGGTTTCTAATGTGTTATGAACCGTTTTTTTCTGGGGGTGGGGTGGGGGCGCCAACGGTTTTTCAGAATTCTTTTGAGAACTGCAATATGCGTTGCTGGCGAGAGTTGATTCCATGTATGGGCCTCGGCCGGGCCTTGTGAATGTAGTTAATCAGTTTGTTTTTTTTTCTTGTATAAGCCCGGTCTGAGTGGTCAGGTATGCGTATCAGGTCGACTAGCGCTTGCCGGGTCGGTTCGCTTCCGGCGGGCGTACAAATTAAGGAAAGATACATGGGCAGATCTACAACGTGCCTTATCCTCGCGGTGGTTATCGCTGCGTCTTCGCTCTCCGTTCAGGCGGCTGGTAATAAGCGGGAAACCAACGCCGCCAGTGAAAACGCTGCAAGACTTGGGCTTGAGTGGCTGGCGAAGAATCAAGGCAAGGAAGGGAACTGGGGAAGCCAGGATCTCGGTCTGGTTTCGGTTGGCGCTTTGGCGTTTCTCTCTGCGGGCAACACTCCAGAGACGGGCAAGTACCGCGAAAACGTTCGCAAGGCGTTGGATTACATACTGGCCAACGCTAAACCGTCTGGGATGCTGAATATAACGGGCGATCGTCGCGACATGTACAACCACGGGCTTGCGACGTTCGTTTTGACCCAGGCATACGGTATGAGCAGCGATAAACGCCTTGGTCGCACGTTGCGAAAAGCGGTTAAGCTTATCGTCGATGTGCAGTGCAAGGACGGTGGGTGGGACTATGTCGGCGCCCGCCAGGACAAGGGGCATGACCTCTCGCTTGCGGTTATGCAGGCAAAAGCACTCCGCGGTTCGATGGATATCGGGATCCATATACCACGCGAAACTATCTCAATGGCGATCAAATCGGTGCAGGGGTATTATCGCACGAAGCGCGGTAAGGCCGACGACCTTGCCGACAAGTACGGGTGGAAGCAGGAGGATGCCCGTTACCCCGGAAGGTTCACCTACAACGGTGGAAACGGTACTACGGCGATGGCGGCTGCTGGGGCGGTATGCCTCCAGGAGTTCGGTCAATACGGTGATTACCGCATCCGGCGCAGCATCAACGGCGTGTTGGACGATATCAAAAACAAAATGAAGAAAACTCCCGGACGGATGCCCTTCGACGCTTACACGATGTATTACGTGGCCCAGGGGCTTTACCAGGTGGGTGGGGATCTTTGGCAGACGGGGTATCCGTTGATCCGCGATGCGATAGTTGAGACTCAGGCCCGCAAATCGTCCCAGGGCGGTGCGGCTGTCGAGGATTACGGTTCGTGGAGCGGTTCACGCGTAGGCGGGACGCCGGGTAAGATGTTCGCTACCGCCGTTGCTGTCTTCGCACTGAACATCCCGAACCGATACCTCCCGATTCTCCAGGAAGGTAAACACGGGCGAACACGTCGACGCTCACCAAGAGCGTTTTATAAGGGTGAAAAGAACGATAAGAGTGATGACAAAAAGACTGAGCCCCGCAGCGCGAAATATGCAGCCGGCTCGGGGCGGACGATAAAACTGGCGATTAAACCCAAGCTCGCACCCGCTTCGGGCAGCGAGCTGGACTCGAAGAAACGAAAGGCATTGACTAAATAATGAGCTTTCTATCGGGCATATTTCTGACAGCGTTGGTGGCAGCAGGCGGGCCTACGATTATCCACCTGCTGAACCGCAGACGTCGACGGACAATTTATTGGGGACCGATGAACTTCCTGCGTGAAGTGATTAAAAGGTCCCGCCGCATACTGCACCTGCGCGACATGCTGCTTTTGGCGTTGCGTACGCTTGTGGTGATCCTGTTTGTTTTGGCGATGTCCAGACCGTACTGGTCCGCCGGCGCCGACGCGGGCGGAAGCACTCAGCCGATGCATGCGGTTATCGTGATCGACAACAGTTTGTCGATGGACTACGCGCCTCTGAACGAGAATCTGCTGACCCAGGGGCAAGAAAAGGCTCGTGAGTTCATAACCGCGCTGCCTTCGGGCTCTGAGGTCTCGATTATCCCACTGTGTTCTTATTCGCGATGGCATACTCGCGACGTTTACACCACGCGCGAAGACGCCATTGAGGCGGTAAATCGCATAGAGGTTGTTGATCGCTCAGCCCCGATCGCCACCGGTTTGGCGCAGGCTCGCAAGGCATGCGAACTTGCCAGCGACATACCCACCAAGCGTGTGGTCTTCATCAGCGACGTGCAGAGACGCAGCTTCTCGCTTGACGGGGCTGAGGCTTATCTCGAGGGCATATCTGATATTCAAGTTGTGAAGATTGGACCGGAGAAGCGGGGCAATACATGGGTTTCCAGCTTCAAATTGCTGCACGGAATCGCCGATACCGAATCGACGGCGGTGTTCCGAGCTGTTGTGCGGCATGAAGGACCGGAGCGGAAAAATGTCACTGTGAAATTGACGCTGAAGCTGGCCGATGACCAGGAAGACGAATTGGTTCGCACCGTGGATCTGGTCCCGGGCCACGAATTGCCAGTGGACTTTGATTACGATAAGTTCGGAACGCTCGGCGTGAGTCCGAATGAGCCTCGATTCATACCGGCAAGGCTCAGCTTGAGCCCCAGCGACAGCCTGGACATGGACGATTCCCGCACGATGATTGTGCCCGTGGTCGCCAGTACGCCAGTGCTCTTTATCGATCAGCACGGTTCGGCTGAAGAGCCCGACGAGAACAGGTACGGTGAGACCTCGCGAGTTCGCAAGCTGTTAAGCCCGGGCGCGAGGAAGGAATTCGACGTTTTGGAGTCGCCCGAGGCCGGCAGGGGCAAGGAACTTATCACAAAGGTTCTCAAAACCTTCGACGAAGTGACTCGCGAAAACCTGAAAGACGCACGTCTGGGGGTTATCGCGG
>JABGPF010000406.1 GCA_018645065.1 Phycisphaerales bacterium | reverse complement strand
TGGGCAGTTCCGAAGCGTCGGGAGCTGTGCCTTCGCCCCAGTTGGCTCGCAGCATCACGAAGTCTTCCATGTCTACGAAACCATCGCCATTGAAGTCGGCGTTGTTGGGCTCCCTTGCCATATCGTACGGGCTACCGAACTGTGCCAGCAGGATCGCCATGTCAGCTTCGTTGACTTTACCGTCGCCGGTGGCGTCGCCGAGTTGCGGACCGCCGCCGGTCGAGGTGATCTGTAGTACCAGATACGCGAATTCCTCGTCATCCAGATCGGGATCTTCCTCTGTGATCCAAGCCAACTCAACGTCGTCAGACGTCCAGCCGGTGGGCATTGTGATGTTGATGCCGGCCGATGTCAGAACTTCGGTATCGTCCGCACCGCCGATATCGAACTGGTCAAGATACGAACGGAACAGTTTGACCGTATCGCCGTCTTCCAGAAGCGAGCCGGGATCGATCAGATTGATCGTGGCTCCGGTTTCCATTGTGATCATTCCGTTGACGTCGATGCTGGTGTCTGAATCGTTGAATATCACATCGTAAGTCGAGGTAGCTGTCAGGGTCAGGCTAGTGTAGCCTACTTCGTCATAGTCGCCGATCACAGCTACATCATCTCCGCCTGCCAGTGTTCCGGCTACTGTTAGTGCAACCGTGCCGCCTGAGGATGTTGCCGACGATGTGACCTGCCCCCCGCCGCCCATCGCCAGCGTTCCGCCGAATGCTACGTTAACAACGTCAACATTGTCTGTGGTGAGCAAACCGTTTACTTCGAGCCTTCCGCCATCGCCTACGGTTACGCCATCAGTCACCGCCAGTGAAGCGCCTGAGTTTATCATCACAGTCCCGCCAACTGAGTCCAAGGCGATCGCCAGCGACTGAGCGGCCGTTCCGCTTACGTCCGTCGAAACGGTAGCCGTACCGGAATTAACAACCATATACTTATCGGCGGCCGGCTCGACCCAGTTCGCGCCGTCATCGGTGGTCCAGTTGGCCCCCGCCCAGAGGCCGGTGGAATCATCCGTTCGCCACATCATCGCCGGCAGGACATCGAAGTTCAAATCTCCCTCATCGGTCGTCACCAGCACGTTATCGATGGCGTAGTCGGGGTCAGTAGCGTCTTTGACGCTGTTGTAATAGAACTTGATAGCGTCAAAGGACGTCAATTGATTCTGAAAGGTCAGGCCCGAGTAGGTATCGTCGATAGTTGTCGAATCAAGGCTCTGCACCCTGAGGCCCCAGGAGTCGACGGCCGAGTCTGCGGCGTCAATGGTCAGCGTGTATCGATACCAGTCGCCGGGAGTCATCGTCGTGTCTGACAAGGTCGTCGCGGCATCACCTTTGTACCAAGGGTGATTGTTCTTGGCCAGCATCATGTTGATTCCAAGGTTATGGGCGATGTTCGTGCCGTCGAACGTATTGCCCTCTACACGAAACGCCGGTTTCTGCACGTCGGTGTCGTACACGAAGTCGAATTGGATATAGATTGGGTCGGCGGTGATGTCGTCGAACACGTTGACCAGATACGGATTATTTGCGGCGTCACCCCCCGCTACGGTGCCCACATCGCTCATGTTGACGCCCTGGTCGTCGCCGCTGTCGCCGATGGGTGACTGATCGCCGCTTATCGTCACACCATCAACAGTGTAGTGCCAGGGGGCGCCCTGGGTACCAGGGGTACCGGTATACGACTCGAAGTCCTCGTCGATGACGGGTACTGCGCTGGCTGAACCGGCGGTGGCCAAGAGGACCGCCGCCACAAGCGCCAAACAACCGAGGGCGGGCAATGCACCAACTGTACGCTGAAGTAAGGGTAAACATCTCATTTTGAAACTCCTAGGCGCTATAGTGGCCATTGAGCCATGGTTCCATCTTCCATCCATACTTGGGAGGGAAAGGTTGCGGGCTCTGACTTTTAATGTTCGTTTCCGCCCACCGCGGACATTACTACACAGCACTCCATCGCTGAACTGACTCTTCTACATGGAGCATTGTACCATACTTTGGTGAACCGACAAGAGAGGTAAAGTAGCTTTTAAGCGGATATCGTACGCATGTTTTGCGACACAAAAAGCCTTCTTTTTTCACAAAACACCTTATAAACAAAGAGTTACGCACAGCGAGGCGTGAATTAAAAAACGCTGCAAAAGAACATACTGACGAATTTCACCTTTACAAATGCAAGGGCTGACCCGAATGCCTCGTTGGGTTTAGAATACTCGCCCGAAGTTGCGTTCTTGGGGGATGGCTTTGGCGTTGGGCATGTCGATTCGCGGGAGTTCGGCTAGACCGGCTGCCGCTTCTTTCAGGATCGAAAGGAGTTTTATGTACTTCGGGTCGGTTTTGTTGGTGAAGTATACTTTTTTCCCTTCGGCCCGTCCGCCTGCTGATTTCGCCAGGAGGTTCAGGAAAATCGGGCTGGCGGCGGGGTTCGTCAGGTTTATCATCCCGCGTTGTCCGAACAGGTTCGATCCGCCGATGCTGATTTTACCGATCATCTTGTCGCTTTGAGCGGCAAGATCGTTGTAGCGTTTCACCCAAGGGCGGAACTCGGTGAGTTTATTTCCGTCCTTTTGCGGCGAGAACGTCGGTCCTTTGCCTGGCAGGGTGCGGCTGTATGCGTCGCGTCCGCCTAGCGTGTGCGGGCGGGTCATTTCCCAGGTTGCGTAGTATGGTACGTTCGCGTCGATCCAGGCGTAGATGCATCGTCGGCTGACGTCGTCTACTTTTACTTTGTGCTCGCCGTGGTTCGATTCGAGCAGTGTTGTGAGTTTGCTAACCCACGAGCCCGTGCCAAGTGCGGGGAACACGCCGTTGGGGCCTTTGTTGATGTAATAGTACGTCACCAGCCCGCCATGGGTCAGCGTTTCGTAGCTTAGTGAGAAGAATCGCGTTTTGTCGCCGGTCAGGTCGATACCTTTTTTGGCTTTGGCGCCGCTGTGGCATTTTATGCAGTATTTGTCCAGGATCGGTTGGACTTGCGTTACGTAGTTCACCGGCCCGGAGCCCCACGGCGGAGTTGTGAGCTTATCTGGCGGGCGTTTCATTCGGCTCATGCGTTCGGTGCCGAGTTTCGGTGGTTTCAGCCGGTTCTCGTGGCAGCCTATGCATGCGACCGTCTCGCCTGTGGTGATTTGCGCTACCGAGCCCATGCGTTGGATTTCTTTACCGTTTGCGTCCAGTGCTATGAAGTACAGCTCGCGGTTTGAAGGTGCAGTGAAGTACGCCGCACCATCGGTGTCTACGGGGGCAGTTCCGTGATTGAGCTTCACATAGTACGAGCCCTTACCGATCTGCGGATAGTGATCGTTGAACCGGAACCCTTCGGTGTTGTACTTTTTGGGGCTTTGTGACATTACTCGCAATTGCTTTACCGCCCCGCGTTTTACGCCTTGTTCCAGCAGGCCCTGGTACACGTCCTGTACGAGGAATGTTCCCGTTCCGGCGTTTTGTGGGCAGTCGCCAGGTATTACCGCCGGCTTGTCGCGTACCGATAGCGGAACGGGGCTGAAGCAGGCGTCGGGGAAGCGGGAATTGGTGCGCTTGGTAAATTTGTAGACTAAGGCGGTTTGCCCGGTGGTGTTATCCAGCACCCATATTGCGTGGCGCCGTAGCTTTATGCCCGCGTAGGCGACCAGTGAATATTCAGACGAGAACGGGAACGGATCGGCGAACGCGCTACCGTATCCAGAATCAGCTCCTGATCCGCCCACGCCGGAGAATCGCCAGTTTTTACCGGCAGCAAGTTCCTTCTCGACCGGCGTTACATGGGTGAGCTTACACATGCTCTCGCGGGTCTCCAGACCCTTACGCCGATCGATAATCGCCAAGTCGCCCATCGGCTGGCGATGATGACCGGTCCAAACGCCGATCACAGTTTTAGTGCCCGGTATCTCGCGGGCCTTGCACACAATGTTCGGTACGCGAAACGTGTTACCGTGATAAAGTTTGAGCTGCCGCCCGTTGGGGTTAA
>JABGPF010000405.1 GCA_018645065.1 Phycisphaerales bacterium | reverse complement strand
ATCATAAAACCCTTGTTTTTAAGGGGTATTTGAAAATCGCTTATGCACGAAATATTGGTCTTTGCATTCGCGATTCGTCCCTGAATTTTACGCGCAGAGGCTACGCCGTCGCCGTCGGTGGAAGACGGCCAGGCCGCTCAGGGCCACTATCGCGATCGAGGCCGGTTCGGGTATGTTTCCTGTCGGTTCGGGCGCCAGCGGTGGTAATGCCCCCGCGCCGAAGTTGGCCCGCATAATCGCGAAATCTTCGAGATCGACCCAACTGTCACCGTTGAGGTCGCCGTTTTCCGCCCCGGGCCGCTGGGCGAACTGGCCCAGCAGATTCGCTAGATCCTGCGAGTCCACCGAATGATCGCCGTTGGTGTCGCCAGGCGTGTGATCTGTCTGTGAAATAAGACCGTTTAGGAAGCCGCCGGCATGAAACCCATTACCGCCGATATCATATTTACTCCGCCCGAGGTCCACCGACGCGGTTGTAATCGCAGTCAGCGGGTGGATGAAAAACAGAGTAACATCGACCCCGTCGTCGTGGAAGTTGCCCGGGAACGTGATCTCGATCGATCCGCCAATGTCGATCGTGGTCTCCAGATCAGTGAGTCCATGCGCTGTGAACGGAACAGATAACGAAGTGAATATCCCTTCGCCATCTTCAAATTCCTCTCCGAAAGTCCACGAAAACTCACCGGTCAGCCGCGCACCGCCGGAGTCCATAATCACGTTATCGAGCCTGTAGTCCACCGTAGTGGCACGCACGCCAGACCCCCCAACCACAACAACCACACAAACCACACAAATCATCGGGAAGCAGTTTTTCCGTGAAGTTTTGGCGGGTTTTGAAATTTTCGCAGCGTTCACAATATCCACACGTTCCTTCAATTCGATTCTATGCACGCCCGCCGGTGAATACAAATCAGCCGCTCGCTTTCTCCCCCCTCCCTAAAAAACGCTGATGTTACATCCCTTTGGTTTCCAGCAGTCTGGTCTTCTCGACGATTTCCATTTGTTCCAGGACCGTGAAGAACTCCGTCAGTTCGTCTGACGGGGAGATGTCAGCCAGTTGGCTGTAATAGCTTATCAGACACTGGTTCAGCTTGAGCCCTGCATCGATCACGTCGTCGATGCTGCTGTCCTGATCGATATCGTACTCCTGGAGGCACACCTTTTGCGCCAATACCGGAACAGACGTCCACCATTCTTCGTCGAGTTCCTGTTGCTGCTGGGTCGTGATCTTCTCCAGCCGTTCAGCCAGGATCTTCTCATGCCTGGCCATATAGTTCACCAGCAGTTTAACGCTTTCCTTCCGAGACTCGCTGTCGATCCTCGAATAGAACTCCCTCAGCATACCGTGGAACTTCACCACCCGCTCCAACAGATCTTTTACCTGAACATTGGGCATGATCGCACCACCTTAACCCCCGCACCAAGCCGCCGACCAAAACTACGAAAAAGCCATCAGTATTATACACACCAAACCAAAACCAAGACAAAAAACCGCCGCCTGTCCCGCCCGGCGGGTGTGCGACATTTAGAACTCTTGCCGTTATCAGTCGTTATCCGTAGCATATCCGCCGTTCGCCGTCCCGCCGTTGCTTGTCACCTCACTCCTGCTCTACAGCTCACCTATCTCGCGAAGCGCGCCAATCGCTGCGCCGTATTGACTCTCCGCCCAATTTACATCAAAATGACTCGCTCAACAGGTGCGTTAAGTTAATACGATCTCACAGGAGAACCCACGTTATGACCAACAGACGCTTAAACAGACGCGGGTTCCTGGCCGCAACACTCACCGCGGCGGCAAGCGCACAAATCGCATCACTAACACCCGCCGCACCAGCCGCACTAAAAAAGTCCCAAAAATCCCCGCCCAACATCATTCTGATAATGGCTGATGATGTCGGATACGAGTGCTTCGGGTGCTATGGCTCCAAACAGTACAAAACCCCGCGCATCGACCAGATGTCCGCAGCCGGCGTGCGATTCACCCACTGCCACTCCACACCGCTCTGCACGCCTTCCCGCGTGAAGATCATGACCGGTATGGACAATGTCAGGAACTACTACAATTTCGGAACGTTCCCCAAAGGCCAGACCACCTTCGCACACATGCTCAAAAACGCCGGCTACCAAACAGCGTTCACCGGAAAGTGGCAGCTCGAACTGGTATCCGGGCTGTTCCCAAAGGATGTCGGGTTCGACAATGTATGCAGGCTGATCGGCGAATGGCCCAGATACTGGAAAACCCCCATCGAACTGAATGGCAAAAAGCTCCCCGCAGAAAAAGGCGCATACGGCCCGGACCGGTTCACCGCATTCGCGACCGATCTGATCAAAAATCACAAGCCCAGCCACAAACCGTTCATGCTCTACTTCCCCATGACGCTCGTACACTCACCATTCCAGCCCACACCAGGCAGCAAGGATCGTAACAGTAGAAACGCACAGCGCAATTTCGAAGACATGGTCGCCCACATGGACACCTGTGTAGGCCGTATTCTCGACGCCCTCAAACAAGCCAAACTCACCGACAACACCATCATCATGTTCACCGGCGACAACGGAACGCACACCGCTTTGAGTTCAACTCTCGACGGCAGGACAATTCGAGGCGGGAAAGGCCACACCACCGACCAGGGAACGCATGTCCCGCTGATCGTCGCCGGGCCGGGCGTGTCAGCCGGGGAGGTGTGCGACGATCTGATCGACTTCTCCGACTTCCTCCCAACCCTCGCCCACATCGCCCGCACCGACCCGCCCACGGTCGCAGATCTCGACGGCAGAACATTCTGGCCGCAATGCCAGGGAAAGAAAGGCTCCCCTCGCCAGTGGTTATTTAATTACTACTTCCCCCGGCCGTATGTAAAAAAATACGACAACAAATACCGACACTCTGAAATCCGCTGGGCCAGAACCAAAGAGTACAAACTCTACGGCGACGGTCGTTTCTACAACGTCCAGAAAGACCCCTCAGAACAAACCCCACTCCCTCCAAAAACCGCCCCGACGATACGCCAGACCCTACAAAAAGTCCTGAACGAAATGCCCAAAAAAGGCGCCAATATAAACTACAAGAAGACAAGCAAATAACGCAGGACCAAATCAACGACGAACGGCGTCGCTTCCAGCGACATGTCAAAGCGGCGCCGGTTCTTCCTACCCCTACCAAAACGCACATACCCGAATCAGCAACAAACCCGTTCAGCGGCGCCTGTTCTCGTTTAGCGGCGGGGCAATCCCGACGTACGTCGGGACTCATCGTTTGTCATTAACGAAACGCGTAGCTTCGCGAAGTAGTATCAATTGACTTTCTTTCCGCCTTCAGTCAAAATAATCAAAATAGTCAAAATGAATCATCAAATCCGGTTCGGTCAAATGCGGATGCGGGAAAAATTGAATGATCAAATAATGCACGCCCGATCCGTGAATTGGTTATGATGTTGCGGATTGTTATTTCGCGGCGCCTGTTATGGGGTTAGTTATGGCTGATGTTAAGTGTAAGAGATGCGGCCGCCCGGTCGAGATTGAACAGGCGTACCACGCCGAAGCGAAGGGTTTTTATTGCGATTCATGTCACTCTCACCGCGTAACGACTCAGATTCTGATGGTCGCTGCGATACTGGTGGTGGGGGTGCCGTTAGTGTTGCTCCTGCAGATGACATCAAGCCCGCCGGAAGAACCGGATCGTGTGCAAGGCTTTACGCTGAACTCTGGCGGGACCTTTTCTATCGCACCTGTGGATTGGCCAAGCGATGACGCCCAAGACAAGCCATTGCATGACAATTGGGAAGAGCTGCTGATCAATAAGCGCGTTTTAGATATCCTGCAGGCCGGCCCGGCTGACATGACGGGCACATATTCCATCGATTACTATCTTGGGCTCCCGGCGATAGTCGAAGTCTCCGAGGAAAAGAAAGTCGTCATGCTCCTCCTGGACAAATCCACCAATCAGGCGTTTCGCCTTATCCAGAAGCCATAAACGCCAGCCAGAGATTCTGAAAATTCCGAAGACAACCCCCAGCAAAACCAA
>JABGPF010000039.1 GCA_018645065.1 Phycisphaerales bacterium | reverse complement strand
CCCGCCGCTGGTATGCCTGCTCAAGGGCGCAGCCACGGTTGTGACTGACGCTGCGAGGATTTATGTGAACGATACGGGCAATCCCGGGATGGCTGTCGGCGGGAGCGGTGACGTTCTGACCGGTCTGATAGCTGCTCTGATTGCACAAGGGCTCGCTCCGTTCGATGCGGCGTGTCTGGGCGCTCGGCTCCACGGTCTGGCCGGTGATATGGGCGCAGAGGAAATCGGCGAGGTGTCGCTTGTCGCCACTGACCTGATCGACTTTTTACCCGGAGCGATCCGCCTTGATGAAATGTCAAACGACGAGAGATATGCATGAAGCGTGCGATGATCCTATTTTTGGCGATGCTCACGTTTTTCGGGTGCGATCGCGAGCTACCTCGCCCTGAGGCGCCGGCTCCGCGTACTGTGTCGTTCTCGCCTGCGCTTACTGAGCTGATGTTTGAAATGGAGTTCGGTAATCATATCGTCGGCGTGACCACTTACTGCCAACCGCCCGAAGGCGTTGATATCCCTATCGTGGGCAACGATCTCAATATCACCGTTGAACCTATCCTTGCAGTCGAGCCTGACATACTGCTAACCCAGAGCAGTGTGGGGCGGTTTGATACCCTTGCCAGCCTGCGGCCCGATATCCGAATTGAACTCATCAAGATCGAAACGCTTTCCCAAATCGCCGACGCAATGGTGAAACTGGCGGATTTAATGGGCCAGCCGACCAAGGGCCAACTGGCGCGTATCAAGTTTCTCGCCGAACTCAAAAATGTCAGGATCCGAGTGGCTGGACGAGCCAGACCGAAAGTGATATTCCTGATGGGGCATCACGATCCGTCGACCGCGGGGCGGGGGACGTTTATCGATGAACTTATCGAGACCGCAGGCGGTGTGAACGTAGCGGCTGATGGCCGCCAAGGCTGGCCCAAAATCGGAATTGAGGCGATTTTGAAACTCAAGCCCGACGTTATTATCTGCGAGTCTGATCAGTCGACCGCCGACGAGGCCAGGCAATATTGGAGCGAACTTACCAAGGCCTCACCGCAAAAGGTTCGCGTCCACATAGTAACTGACAAACGCCTGACGATTCCCACTGGGCGAACGGCTGGTGTCTTCGCGCCGATGTTGGCGGACTTCCTGCACCCCGAAACCAGGCGGGGCTCGGGCAAATGACCCCAGAGATCGAGACATTTCCAGGAGCCGTAACCGGGCGGAAACTCCTGATTTGGGTTGCGGGCCTGTCGCTGGCCCTGATCGCGGTTTTGCTATTGTGCAGCCTTGTCGGGCAGCATGGTCTGAAGAGTGACATATGGCGACTTCGCTTATGTCGAGGTGCGGCGGCTGCGGTTGTTGGGATATCACTGGCCGTTGCCGGACTGGCGCTGCAGGCCTTGCTGAGAAACCCACTGGCCGAACCATACATTCTCGGTATTTCCAGTGGCGCCGGTGTCGGGGTATTGTGCGGATTGGCGCTGGCGACGTATCTTATCCTACCGAAATGGGCTTCTTCGTCGATGCTGGCAATGATCGGCGGACTGACTACCGCGGTGATTGTCTACGCAATTGCACACCGAAGGGGCAAGCTCGATCCATACGTGCTTCTGCTGGCTGGGGTGATGATAAATGTGTTCAACGGGGCGCTTATCCTGGTAATACTCCAGTTCACCAGACCTGCTGAGATGATCAATTTCATCGGGTGGGGGATGGGCAAAGTGCCCGAGTGGATATGGAGCCAGCCGGCTCTGTTGATCGTGAGCGCCGCGGCGGTTCTGTTGGCGTGGTTGGCGATTTTCGCACGCGGAGCCGCGTTCAATACGCTCGGACTTGGCGACGCGGTGGCGTCGTCGGCAGGCGTGTCGGTCGGATCGCTCAGAATACAAACCTTCGTGATCGTCTCGCTGATGACCGCGATGGCGGTGTCACTGGCCGGGCCAATCGGATTCGTCGGACTCATCGTACCGCATGTCTGTAGAATGCTCGTTGGGCCTGATCACCGCCTGTTGATTATCGTCAGCGGATTCGCGGGCGCTATGTTCCTCATACTGGCTGACACCCTCTGCAGGCTTATCGATCTCTGGACCGGATTGGGCGAACTGCCCGTCGGCGTGATAACCGCAATGTCGGGCGGGCCGTTCTTTATCTACCTGCTGCGAACCAGACGCGGCGGAGGTGTTCAATGAGCGATCCGATTGGACATATTCTAACGGCATCGAACTTGAAGTTCGCATACCGCGTGGGCGCTAATGTGCTAGACGGCGTTGACCTCAACGCTGCGGCCGGTAAGGTCCTCTGCGTGCTGGGGTCAAACGGATCGGGCAAGACTACGCTGCTGGGATGCCTGCTCGGGCAACTGAAACCCACCGCCGGGCGCATTGAACTGGACGGGAAGGCGATTAAAAGTTACTCGCCCCGTCAGCGGGCGAAATTAATGGCCTATGTGCCCCAGCAGCCGGGGACTGCGTTTGCGTTCACGTCGGCGGAAATAATACTCGCCGGGCGACTCTCGCATACAGGGATACTCGGGCTCACCAGTCGCCAGGATCAGGAAATTGCACGTGCGGCGATGGAAATGACGGGCACGTTGGACTTCGCCGATCGCATGCTCGACGAACTGTCAGGCGGAGAGGCCCAATGCGTTATGATCGCCCGGGCCCTTGCCCAGCAGCCGTCGGTAATGTTGCTGGACGAACCGACGAGTCATCTGGATATCGCCAACCAGTTGAAGATATACAAAATGATGCGACGCCTTGCCGACGACTGGGGCATGGCGATTGTTTGCGTGTCGCACGACATTAATCTGGCTGCTCGTTTTGCAGACGAATTGGTGCTGATGCGCGACGGGCGAGTGGTCGCCGGCGGTACGGTCGAGCAGGTTATCGATCGGGAAATACTCGCCGAAACCTATGGCGTTCAGATCGATCTTATCGACGTCCCCGGGCAAACCGTCCCGATAGTGCAGGCCAGATGATCTGCGGTTATTTCTTTACCTGGCTCAGTAGTTGCTTTGCTTCGTCCAGAACGGCTTTGTCCAGATCCTTCTTCAAGACGTAGCTTTCCAATGTCGCGGCGAGGCGTTTTTTCGACGCTTCGGTGCTTCTTGACGCACCTCGCGTTCTTTCATACTTAACGAGTGCGTCGAATTTCTTGTACGCGGCGACCAGTATCCTGATGTCTCTATTGATCTGGAGTTTACTCATCCGTGCTGTGAGTGCTTTGGATTCCTCAAGCCCCCTGACGCGCCTGAGGTAAATTTCGGATTCCATTAGCACCTTCGCCGGATGAGTTTTGGACTTCTCAAGCAAAGATGCATTGTGCTTAACCAGCCATTTTCTCAACCTCTCGGCGAAGATGACGGCTTCTTTTCCGCGATCGTTGTCCCTTCTTGCCATAAGGGCAAGCGAGTTCAATACGCTCGTGATGGACCCCTTGCCGGACACATACTTGGCCTCTCTCAGACAGTGCACGATTTTGAAATCATCGCTCTGTATTTCATCTATCGGGTTGATTCCCGTGGCGGGCGCGCTGCCGGTCGAATTGGCGCCCGTAATTCGAAGACGCCGGTTCTTAACACTCAGAATGAGCGCCGCGGTCGCCGAAGGTAAATTGCGCGTCGCGTAGACATGGTCGGTGGAGGCGTAATCGTGTCCGGGCATGACCACGAAACCGCCGTCGTGGGTTTCAGCCATGATGAACCACCATTTGATTCCGTCCATGTAGGCGCGGAATCTCTTCTCTTCGGCGCGGGCGGCGCCCAGCGAGCCCCACAGCGTGCCCATCAGCGTCGAAGCGTGTCCCCTTAGAATATCATTCGGGCTGCTGGCACAGGCGTTGGCGAAGTGATCGCCAAGATATTTCCACGATTTCCTGGAGGCGCCGCCGATATGGTGAGCTAACGCCCCCTGACCGGCCCGCCCGTAGTGGCCGATCGGCTTGCCGGTGATCGGGTACGGTTGCTTCGGTTCCGGACGGGTCATCTGGCGAATCACCATGCGGGATGCTCCGCCTCGCTGGTAAACGATGTTGGTGGCGGATTCGGTTTTGACCCAACTCGTGTTGAGGTTGGTGAGTCCTGTTCGCTTTTCGTTATTGTCCGGCCAGGTGATGGAGTACTCGCCGATATTCTTCATTCCGGTCGAGCAGATATATCCGATGCCTTGTGTGCTGCGTGCGGCTGACGTTTTTGGATTCTTCAGGTCAATGATGGCGTAATCCCAGTTCTTGAACCCGTATCCGATCTCACCGCCAGGGCTCCAGGAAAATAGATAGGACTGGTGGAGCCTCTGGTGAGCCCTCTTGGAATTGGCGAGCCCAGCCTGCTCGAAGAGGCTCATGGCGATCATCGCCAGACCGCCGGGCTGGGACATCGCGCCGTAACCTTTGGCCCCGCCGCTGGCGATACGCTTCTGAATGAACGGAAAGGGTTTGTGCGAGTAACCGCCGCTGCGATAGTCCTGGCCCAACTCGAACGCTTTGGCCAGCGAAGCTGCAGCGGGGATTAACGATCGGTCTTTGGTTAGCAGGTAGTATTCGCCCATGACGATACCATCGTATCCCCAGCCCCAAACGGGAAACCCGCCTCCGTTGTCGGGGCTGTAACGCTTCGAGACGTACGCCGAGACGCACTTCTTGATAATTGGGGCGTATCTTCTGTCGCCGCTGGCCATCAACGCCAGAACGCAGGTTGAATGGGTGTGTGTGCGACTGAGGAATTTTCCGTCCCGCTTGTATTCCCGGGCCAGAAAGTCACAGAGCGACTTGATCAATTTGTCCGAACGCGAGCAGTTGAATGGGTAGGTGGGCGAGAATTGACCTACCGGTTTGAGTTGCAGTGTAACGGTTTTCTGTTTGGCTTTGTCACCGCCCGGCCAGACGATCAAATTCAGCTTTCCGTCCTTGCTCTGAGATTCTTCAATCAACTTGGCCATCCCGGTCATCGGACCCTGCCAGGTAGGGCTGCGACGGCTGAATCGGTGGGGCGTGGTCATGATCTTACCGTTGGCTCCGATCACGATGTCGCCGGCGGTGATTTTTCCCGCGGCCGGGGATTTGTCGAAGACGAACTTGATGGTGAAGTAGGCCGGGTGCTCGTGGGTGATCCGGGCTCGTAATCCAGTGGGGCCTACGTTCATGAACCAGCCCGTACCGAGTTTCTCGGCGATTGCCCGGTCGTGCCATCCGTGCAATTTGACGTTCCACGGGAAACCGTCGGCTTTTTCATGCACGGCCCATGCTGGGCTTGCTGTGAAGCTTAACATCAAGAACAGGATGGCGGTGCAGGCGATTGGTCGGGTCAATCGATTCATTGATATATTTTCTCCAAGAGACGCAGGGTGGCGTCTTGTGCGGGTTGTTAGCAACATAGCGTTTGGTCTCGATATCGTCAATGTCGAAATGTACGGATAAAAAGGCCGGAATTCGCTCAATTGAACTCAAATGCGATAGTCTTGATTGAGGCGTGTGCTTGTAGGATTCGTTCTACGATGATAAAATCACCAGCAATAATGAACCCACACTGCATAACAGGATTAGAGAACCTGCCCGACACCGCCAGGGGATGTGTGCTTACGCTTGGGAACTTCGATGGTGTTCATCGCGGTCACCAGGGTATTTTAGCATCGGCTAGAGCACTCGCCGATGCCGAAGGGCTGCCCGTAGTGGCGATGACTTTTGATCCGCCGCCGGACCTGGTGCTGCGACCTGAAGACCCTCCGCGACGACTCACCCTGCCTGATCGCAAAGCCGAACTGCTCTGCGAACACGGGGCCGATTACGCCGTTACCGCGCGGGCCGATATGGCGATGCTGGGCATGGAGCCCGAAGCGTTTGTTCGCGATATTCTCGTCGGATATTTTGCGCCTAAGCATATTGTAGAGGGCAATAATTTCTTCTACGGCAGGCGTCGCGCCGGAAACGTGCAAACGCTCAGGGTATCGGGCGTTGAGTGCGGGTTTACCGTTCATCTCGCCGAATCGGTAGTTTCGGACTTCGGCGATGGTGCGGTGTTGATCTCAAGTACGCTGATTCGCGAACTTCTGCTCACCGGTCAGATAGACCATGCAGCCCAGGCGCTCGGCAGAGCGTTCGAGATCACAGGCAGAGTTGTCCAGGGAGAACAACGCGGCAGGGAGATGAACTTTCCGACTGCAAACGTTGATCCGGGCAGGCAAATAACGCCCGGTGATGGCGTCTACGCGGGCACGGCGATGATTGACGGACAGGAGCATCTCGCGGCGATTAGCGTTGGTCAGCAGCCAACGTTCGGTGGAGAAGTAAGAACAATTGAGGCGTTCCTGCTGGATGTGTCAGGATGCTTTTACGATAAGAAAATAACGGTGAAATTCGTCGCAAGGTTGAGAGATATGCTCAGGTTCGAATCGCAGGCAGAACTCGCCGAGCAGATGAGAAAGGACGTGGAGCGTGTCAGAAGTATCGTTGGATAACAGTCGTGGAGATAAGGCGTTTGACGCCGTTGTGCAGCGTCTTACCGTCGCCGGCAGCATGCTGCTGATAACTCACGCCCGCCCGGACGGTGATGGGCTGGGATCGATGCAGGCGCTGGCTTGTGCTGCGCGGGCGGCGGGGAAAGTTTCTCACACGCTAGTGCCCGGTGATGTGCCCGAACGCCTGAAATTACTGTTTGATCGCACGCAGATCGCCGGCCTGGACGACTTTGCGAAACTCGCCGACGCATGCGAGTTGATCGTAATTATCGACACCCACGCGCTTGCTCAACTCGACGGACTGGCGGAGACAATCGGAAACTATCGCGAGAAAATCGTGATAATAGATCATCATTCGACCGGCGATCCTCTGAGCGACACCGCGTGGATAGACACATCCGCGGCCGCGGCCGGTATTATGATCGGCGAAGTTATCGACGAATTGGGCTGGCCCATGGACGCGCCGATCGCTGAAGCGTTGTTGGCTGCGGCAATGACAGACACCGGTTGGCTGCGATTCGCCAATACCGACGGACGATGCCTCCGCGCGGTGGCCCGCTGGACTGATCTGGGCGTTCGCCTGGATATGCTTTATCGCAAAATATACCAGAGTGATCGTCCTGAACGAATGGCGTTGATGGCCCGCCTGCTGGGCGGTATGGAGTTCTACTTTGATTCGCAACTGGCTGTGATGTCGCTGCGCGGGATTGACTTTGAACAGACCGGAACCCTACGCAGCGAGACCGAAAACATGGTAAACGAAGCGCTGCGGATTGGCACGGTTGAATCGGCGCTCCTGATCGTCGAAGCCGAAGACCAGATCCGCGTAAGTCTGCGAAGCCGCGACGAAGTAGACGTAGCCAAGCTCGCCGGGCAGTTCGGCGGCGGGGGACACCGCCGCGCCGCGGGCATGCGAAGCACACTACCGATCGACGAAATCAAGAAGCAGTTAGTCACCGCCTGGGGCAAAGCGTTCGATGAATCCCAAAATTAAATGTGTTGAATGGTGTGGTAATTGGGAACTGGCGCCGAGAAAAGTTTTTCTCACGAATACACACAAGCCGAACAAAGCCCACAGATCGCAATCTGTGAGTTACCGTTGCTGTTAGCACCTTTTGATATAACACTTCTGTTTTTTGCGACTAACGAATAAGCTTGACAATTCTCCGTTTGCGTTTATAATTCTAGGCGTTACGAGTTTGCCCGACGAATGATCGGGCTCAGGGAAGGCCGTGAAAATCGGCCGCGGACGCGCCGCTGTAACCGGTGACAACCGCTGCTTGAATGCCACTGTCGACGACTTGGTGTCGCGATGGGAAGGCGCAGCGGAAGGACGACCCGGAAGCCAGAAGACCTGCTTGTGATCGACCTGGACCCGCCTTCGCGAGTCATTGGCTTCAGGGATATGCTGTTTTGACGTGCCATTATCCCCCGGCCTCCGATTTGCGAGAGGACTGGGGTTCTTTTTTGGAGTTCGCGCGCGGGACTCATGACGAGAAGCTGACCGTTTTGCCGGTTAAGTTGCTCAAATGTCTTTCACGCCACGCTCTGATCACCCCTCCCAGGTTGCAGGACGATCGCCTTGCGCCCGGGCTTTCGACTACTTTTCTGTGGGCCTTGCTGGACTAACGCAGGAGGTGAAAGGCAAATAACCCACACGAAAAATTAACGTAACAAGCCGAAACAAAATGATCGCCGGGCGACCGGCACAACAAAAAGAGGAAATGACAATGAAGAAATTTGGACTTATAGCACTAATGCTGGGACTGACATCCCAGGCGTTGGCTGACGGATTCGCTGGACACGTGGTCTCGTACAATCCCGGTAGCACTCCTGGGGTGCGATGGGTAGTCGATTCGGAGGGAAACTGGAACCCCGTCCCGGTGGTCGATCCGTCTGCCGCTCTGGGCAGGCCTACCGGAGTTGTGATCGATTCGGTTTTTGGCGATCAGATCGTTAGCCCTTTCAACCCGGCGGCCAATGATGATCAGATTGTATCGATCGGCGAGGGCGGTAGTCTCGTACTCCGTATGGAGAATTACGTGACGGTTGGTGGCGGTGCGGAGATCGGACTGTTTACGAACGTGTTTTTCTATGATGATGATTATCCTAACGGATTGGTTGCTCCGACCGCGGTTCCACAGGGAGCCGATAGTGTGACTATCGACGTCAGTTATGACGGCCATGTTTGGGAATCTCTTGGGGTGGTCACTCCGAACATTCCCACGAACGCCTGGCTCGAGGCTTCTCGCCCGGATCTGACATCAGCTCCGGCGGGCGGACTGGCTGATTTTTCGCTGCCTTACACCGGCGATGTGGCGAGTTTTGACGGTAAAACCTATGCGGAAATTAAGACAATGCTGAACGGTTCGGCCGGTGGTTACTGGCTGGACATTGCGGGCACTACGCTGAGCGAAGTCGGATTTATCCGCTTCAGTATTGCTGACGATGCTGATGCTGGTACGTTCTTGAACTTCGAACTGGACGCCGTTTCCATCGCTTCAGGGCATATGGGCGCTGCGGTGGCTCCCGAACCAGGCACGCTGAGTCTGCTGGCGCTAGCCGGCGTGGGCCTGCTGAGGCGTCGCAGGAAGTAGAATATCAACGCAACGGTCGGGACGAGCGAGGATAATACTCGTTCGTCCCGCTCGGCGTTGCGTTAGGAGAAACATGATGTTTCGCGTTTTATATAAAACTGATCGAACGGTGAAATCAGCGACGTTGTTGCTGGTTGTGCTGGCGATGGCGACTATGCCCTCGCCGCTTTACGCCGCTACGTTCGATGATGTCGAAGTGACATGCTGGGCGGGAGTCGAACCCGGCCCGGAAGTCAAAGAGACGCTGCTGGTGATCGACTGGCAGGAACCGGAGGATTCAGTGGTGTTTGGGTACCGTTGGCAGGATACGGCTTCGGGCGCTGATATGCTCGATGCGATTACGCTTACCGATGATCGTTTCTATTATGAATGGCACCCTTTTTATGCGGGCGTTATTTATGGGATAGGCTGGGACGCCGGCGGTGTCGACTACTACCGTTTTGGATGGGAATATTACGATGGCGGTTACTGGAGTCACTATTCCAGCTCCGATGGTGAGGCATGGTCTTACAGCGGGTCCGGAGCCGAAGGCGAATTGACCGACGGCGACTGGGTTGGCTGGAGCTGGGAGGCGAACTTTATTAGAACCGAGCCGGACAATATCCCGTTTATTACTATCGGAGATGGAACTCCTGGCGATACTAACGGAGACGGGGAGGTGGACGCTACTGATTATGCAAATCTGTTGGCGCAGTTCGGCCTGGCCGCGCCAGACACCGACAGCGCCGATTTTAATGGCGACAATGTAATTGATCTGCAAGATTTCGCCATTTTACGCCTAGCCATGTCGAACTCCGCGTCGTCACCGTCTAGTCCGGAGTCGGTCGCTTCGACTCCCGAACCGACTACGCTTATGCTTCTGGCGTTTGGCGCTTCGGGCGTATTGGCGCGTCGCCGCCGCTTATAGGGTATAATCTCAACCGCGTAAACCAATGATCCTGACAAGAAAACAATCCGCCTTCACGCTCGTTGAGCTGCTGGTCACCATCGTGATCATCAGCCTGCTCAGCGCAATTGTCATGCCGTCTATCGGAAAGGCGCGAGATATGGCCAATGACGTCACCTGCACCAGCAACTTGCGCGGGCTGGGGCAGGCCGCCGGGTTGTACCACAGCGACAATCGCGATAATTACTGGCCTTGTCGATCTGTCAATACGCCCGCACCGGGGAAGGTGACGTACTTCTGGGGTTCTGCGACAGATCCTGTCGACCCGTCTGCCAGTCCGTTCTTGAAGGCTTACAGCGGTTCGTTGAGCACGTTGTGGTGCCCTCGCATGGAGTGGGGCGATTACGTCCCGCAAGGCAACGTCAGCGAACCGACTACTACGTACGGGTACAATGCATGGTGTCTTGACCCACCGGCCTGGGGGCGACGAACGGCTTCGGGGGCGCCCATGCCGCGAAAAAAACGCAGCGATATTAACGATCCGAGCAATCTGTTTGTCTTTGCCGATGCGGCGATGTATTGGGCTCCGGGCGGAGTTGGCGTGTTGCAGAATTCCACGCATCTCGAACCGGTAAGCGGTACGTGGCAGCAGACTCCGACCACCCATTTTCGTCACGACGGGATGACGAATGCCCTGACGGCCGATGGTAGCGTTGACGCTTACGGGCCGGAAGGCTGGAAGATCGCTCCGGCGTACAAGGACGTTAACCTGGGCTTCGTGGGGACGAGCAATATACCGCATTATGATCAATAAACACCTCAGCATTGCAGTAGTATTCGCGACGCTTTGTCTCGGGTGCTCCAGAGAATACAGCCAGAGTCGTCTCGACGCCGACGGACCGGAAGCGACGCAGGTCAAAACGCTTGTCGCAGCTTTGCGGCAGGCGGGGGCGGACGGATTGCCCGCCGAAACTACCGCTCAGGCGATACCGGGCCTGACCGAACCGGAGCTGAAAGGCTTGCGTTTCGCCCTGGGAAAAATAGTCTCAGCCGACAGCGTCGAACTCCAGAAGATTGAGCGGTTCGGTAAGGTGTATCGCGCGGTGTTCGCACTGGACACAGACGGGGCGCCTGGGTCTTTGTCGATGCTTTTGGGCCCGTCTTCTGACGGTAAGCTGAAATGGTATCGTCCGAACTGATCGCCGCTCAGGCGGTTATTTCCAGATCGTCCAACATCTCGTTGATCTCTGCGATTTCTGTTTCTTTCAACTCGAACTGTAGTGCCATTGCGTTTTCTTTGGCCTGTTGTGGGTTTCGGGCTCCCACGAGCACCGCGGTAATTCCCGGTCGGTTCAGCGTCCAGTTTATCACCAGTTGGGCCAGTGTGGCGCCGTAAGACTGTGCGATCGGGCGTATCTCATTTAAGAACGCGTTGACGCGACGGAGATTTTCGCCTTTGAACAGCGGGCTGGCGGCGCGATGATCGTCGCCGTTGAACTTGTAGTCCGGCGTGATCTTTCCGGTAAGCAGCCCGCGCTGCAGCGGTGAGTAAACGATCACGGAAATATCGTTCTCCACGCAGTAGGGCAAGACTTCGTCTTCGATACCGCGATTGACCATTGAGTAGGGCGGTTGGTTCGATGCGATCGGAACCTGGCGTGAAATCTGATCCAGCAGTTCGGCGCTGAAGTTGCTCTCGCCTGCCGCTCTGATCTTGCCCTGCTCGATCAACTTGATAAGTGCGACCGCCGACTCTTCAATCGGTGTGCCCGGGTCGGGCCAATGCTGCTGGAAAACGTCTATGTAGTCGGTTTTCAAGCGTTTTAAGCTCTGTTCGCATTCGTAGATGATACCGTCGGCCTTTGCCCAGTGACTTACTGTAGCGGGGTTTCCGTTGCGATCGGTGGTGTCCCATCGTTTGGGCGCCGGTTCGGTAATGTCCCATCGCAGGCCGAACTTGGTGAGTATCTGCAGGTTCTCGCGTTTGTACGGTTCAATGGCTCGTGCGACTATTTCTTCACTGCGTCCGAAACCGTATACAGCAGCGGTGTCTATGGTGGTGATCCCCAGTTCAATGGCTTGTCGTATGGCCGCGATGCTTTGTTCTTCGTCTGTTCCGCCCCACATCCATCCGCCGACAGCCCAGGCTCCAAAGGTGATCGCCGAGACCTCAACGTCGCTTTTACCGAGTTTCCGATAGATCATTGCACAAGCTCCTTGCAGATTCAGCGGGAAACGGTAGGGGTGGGATTCGAACCCACGGTACCCTTTCGGGCACGCTGGTTTTCAAGACCAGATCCTTCGACCACTCGGACACCCTACCAGGTTGTACGTCCCGCCTGCGGCGGGCGGTCCGATAGTATCCACAAAAAGCATGCGGATTTCAAGTGTTAACGGCGCGACATTTGACAATTGGTATTTGGTAATTGGCCAAGCCGAGGAAATTAACGGCAGGCTGCGTTTCCGTTGGTGTTTTATGGTTGGGTTCGGGGGATTGACGGCGCGCTGGTTTTTGCTACTGTTATTGAAATTTTTGTCATGCGCAGCTTTCGCAGTGCAGCCAGGAGGCTTGCTACCGGTTGGGCTTTTACGTTGGTTTCAATTTGAATTATCACCTGCGTGTCCTTGGGGGTCGCCGACAGCGCCTGGGCCACCGCAGGGATGTTGGCGCACTCAGCACCGTTTACGCTGTAGTTTGTCGTCGGGCCGTATTGGGTGACCATGACAATCACGCCTTTATTGCTGTCCGGTTTTGCTACCGGTTTCGTCGTCGTTTTTGTCGTGGGTTTAGTCGTTGGGGCAGGGCGGGTTGTCGGATTTTTTATGGCGAACGCTTTGATGATGTTTGTTCGCGCCGCAGGCCAGAGTTTTTCCGCCTCTGCGGGCAGGTGAATGTACAGGTGATATCCCGATCCCGCGCCGAGATATTCAGTGGGTTTTTGCTCGATGTCCTGTTGGTCGTCGCTGATTGGGCGGTCGATCATTCGGGCTTGCCTCTGGGCGGTCCAGACGATGATCGGTATGGACGCTCGCTGCAGGCCCTCGCTGGTTTTCACCAATGCGCTGCGAACCTTCATGTAACCGGTGGGCACGCTGGACCACTGGCGGCCCGGATGCATCGCGGTGCGTGACGGCAGTGGTGAGCCCCAGGTCGACCATCCGGCAGGGAGGCGGTCCTGTAGGATTTTGATCGGATCGTCGCTTTTTACCTTAGCGACGGGGCGGAGTGTGGGAGCTTTGGGGTTGATGGTGAGGATTATGCTGTTCGATGGCGGCGGTGGTTGGCCTTTGGTTGCGTAGTGGGGCTTCAACGCCGGCCAGGCGATACGATAAACGCCTGACTTTGCGAGGTTAAACTCGCGATCGAGCCTGGCGTTCCAGACGTTGGTTTGCATTCCGGGCGCCAGCATCATCGACGAGCCCGCCCGTTCGGGCTGTTTACGCGGTTTGATCGGCGCCGAGAGTGTTCCGTTTAGTTTCAGCGGCCTGATTTCGACCAGTCCGCTCATGGCGATGCAGAATGTCATGTCAATGGGCGCCGCCGAGACATTACGCACATCGAGTATCGCATAGATCGGCGCCCCTTCGATAACGGACGTTTTTGTGAGCATTAATCGCGTTTGCAGACCATTGACGCTCTTTCCCCACGGCGCCGCGGGTTCGGCGGCGCCAGCGACCAGGGTTATCGCCATTATGCAAGTAAGGATCGTGACGGTTTGTAAACGGTGTGATATAAGTTGCTTCATGTCTGGTTTCCCAATGGGTGCTGTTCAGGTTCGTATTACCGGGGCTCGGGCTGCACGTTCGCGTTCCACGGCCAGCTGTTTTTTCAGCATCTCTATTCGTTTCTGGAGTTCCGCTTTTTTCTTTGGGTCGTTTGTGGCTTCAAGCATAGCGGTCATTTTTTTGAGCATAGCGTTTAGTTTCAAGGTTTTTCTGTCAACCGCGGAGGTTGTTTTTGGTATGACCGCTGGCGGCGTCGCTATAGGTTTGGGCGTCGGTTTTGCTGTGGGTTTGTCAGTTGGTTTGCTCGCGGGTTTTGTAGTTGGTTGGGTTGTTGCTGGTTTTGGCGATGGTTTAGGGCAGGTCAGGTTGACTATGTGCCCGACGTAGACCTGAAGCGTGACGCCTTGGGCGACTGTGAATCCGATCGACTTCCCGACGAGCTTTCCTTCCATCACCGTGCCGTTGTGCAGTTTTACGCGTAGTTGTCCCAGCGCCGCGTCTTCGGGCAGGGTGATCGCCGCGATCTCGTCACGTTTAACCGACACTTCTTCAAGATCGGTTGCGATTTTTATTTCATCATCAGCCACCGCCCCGTGCAATTGATCTTCGTTTTTCAGGTTAAGTTCGGCTTGGTCCGGGCCGTCGTACTCCTTGGTGGGGAATGCGAACTGCTGGATGAGGTATCGCGGTACGCTGAGTTTTGGGCCCAGGTCCAGCGAGACATTCAGCTTGTCGGTGACCAGCAGGCCCGAGAGCACCGATCCGTTGGCGAACACCGCTCGATGCAGCCCACCGTCGGGCGTGTCGAGCACGATCTTCCGCAGATTGGCGGGGTTCAGCTTAACTCGCCCGTACTGGGTGTGGAACGTCCAGTCTACGTCGGCGGATTTGAAGAACAACTGCTGCCCGCCGCGCAGTACGATCATTGGTTTGGTGAAGGCGATTTCTTCAGGTCTCTGGGGCGAGACCTTGTAGGCGGCGGTGTCGAGTTTGTCCGGGGGGATGGACATTTCGTTACCGTTGGCCAACTTCAGGCGTATCTGGCCTGAGAGCATTTTGCCCACTATCACCTGCCCGCTTACCAGTGCGAGCCTCACCCGATCACCCGCATTTTTAGGTGCTTGCAGTCCGGCGACTCGCGCCGCGTCCAGAGATATCTTTCCGTAGAGTGTTTGGATCTCGTATTTTTTGTTCAGTATCGTTCCGAGCAGTTCGTTTCCGCCTTGCTGGACGATCATGTCGTGGGTTTCATTGCGGGGGAGTTCGAGGGTTCCCAGCGTCAGCATCGCCCCTGACATATTAATGATGATTTTCCTCAACGCCGAGGGAATCTTCTTCATTTCGCGTTCGACTTTGAACGTTTGAAGGAACTTTTGTGCTACGCTAAACGGGCGCCGCTGTGCTTCGATAAGGCACAACGCCACGGTTTTCTTGGGAGGTATTTTCAGCGTGTGATGGTAGTAGACCGTGCTGCTTGACCGTGTCCACTGGAAGCGGGGGCGTATTTTGGAGTTTTTTGTTCCGAAAATGTGCGCCACCGCCGCGTATGAATTCGAGGTGTATCCGGTAACGATGCCCCAGTCTTTCGCCCCGGTGGTGGTGCCTCCGGTTGTCGTGTACGTGTTTCGCGTTGAGGTGCCCATGCCGTTGTAGTAACGCAACGTGAGAGTTTGGGCGGTGCCTGTGGGGTTCTCGAAGATATCGATCCAGCGGCAGTATCCGAGCTTCTTGTCGACGTAGATGCGGCGGTAGACGTTGACCGAACGGTATTTCCAAGGCCCGATCTCGATTTCGGTGTTGTCCTTATTGACCCTTCCGGTCGAGCCTCCGCTGTATCCCGAACCGTTTATCTGCAACTGCATACCGCTACTGTATGCGCTATGGCTGCCGCTGTTAACGTATCCGCCCGACACGTAGATATTCCACTGGTAACCCGCTCCGTCGGTAACGTTCCAGTTGCTGGACACTGACCGGCTTGATTTTATATGTATGCCCCTGTCGGCGCCATGGCTTGACGTGGTTATCGTCAGCAGGCAAACCGTCGCGATGGTGAATACTGAATGTTTAGTTATTTTCATAGCAGCTAATATCTCCTGTTGTCTTACTATCGGAGAAGCCGAGCATTTCTCGACACCGGGATATTAGACAAACAACATCGAGCCGAGTTCCCATCGTAATACAATATTTCACTCGCACCTATTCTGCCTCACTTAACCGCCCGCGTCAATGGTGGGGGTAACGGCAACGGCGTGGCAACTGGCAACTGGCAACTGGCGAACGGCGAAAGCAACGACAACGGCATGGCAACTGGCAACTGGCAACTGGCGAACGGCGAACGGCGAAAGCAACGACATGAACCACACATGCCACGTCCCCAGCCGTTGTCGTTGCTTTTGCCGTTGTCGTTGCCGTGGCTTTCGCCAGTTGCCAGTTGCCACTTGCCAGTTGCCATGCTTTGAACTGAATCGTAGGCTTGAGTTGATGCGGTTTGGGAGACCGCGCTGCGAGGAACACGCTTTTAAGGAGGCATGGTTGATGTACGGATTTCGACTGAAAAAAATTGTAGTTGTCGGTATTCTGGCCGGGGTCTTGACGATGCTTGCGATTGTGGCTCGCCCGTCGGTCCAAAAAGCCGACGCCGATACTCCAAACCCTATCCAAAAACGAAATATGCAACTCCAGGACGCCTATCGGCTCGCTGAAGGCCGATAACGTCCCCTTAACAAAAATCAGCAGGGTTGGGCGCGACAGGCCCGTGTGCATATAAAAACGCACGCGGGCCTGCCTTAATGGCATATCACGCAGGGGCAATATGGCGCCATGACAGCCTTCTGGAACAAAAGTGCACGTTATTAAAGGACTTACGGTTACGGTACGCTCATTGCATACTCTCGGTGGGAGATAATACTATGCGATTAGATAAATTAACCGTAAAAGTTCAACAGGCGATGATGGAAGCACAGTCATCGGCAGCACAAGCCGGTCACCACGCCGTCGGACCACTGCATATACTCAATGCACTGCTGAGGCAGGAAGGCGGCCTGGCGGGGGCGATACTCGAAAAAGTAGGCCTGCCGGTGGATCGTGCGCAAACTGTTGTAGATGCAGAGCTTAGTCGCCTTCCAAGCCAGTCGGACCAGGCCGCTCAAATCGCCGACCCGGTAACCGCGGGGATCATGTTCAGGGCTGCAAAAGAGGCCGACGATCTGAAGGATGAGTACATTTCGGTCGAACATCTGCTGCTGGCGCTGTCTGATGAAGCATCCCCAGCCAAGGAAGTTCTAACCACACTCGGAGCCGATTACAAATCGATCCTGACAGCACTTGAGGAACTGCGGGGCTCACAGCGAGTGGTGGACGATAATCCCGAAAATAAATATCAGGCACTCGAACGCTACGGAATGGACCTGTGCGATCGGGCACGAGAAGGAAAACTTGACCCGGTGATAGGGCGGGACGATGAAATCCGCAGGTGCATGCAGGTTCTGAGCAGGCGAAGGAAGAACAATCCCGTTCTGATTGGTTTGCCCGGTGTGGGCAAGACCGCGATTGTCGAAGGGCTTGCACAGCGGATCGTTGACAGCGACGTACCAGCCGGTCTGCTCGGAAAGACCGTTATCGCTCTGGACATGGGCCAGATGCTCGCCGGAGCCAAATTCCGCGGTGAATTCGAAGATCGCCTCAAAGCGGTCCTGAAGGAAGTTACCGAATCCGACGGGCGGATTATCCTGTTCATTGACGAATTGCATACGGTTGTTGGCGCTGGAGCGGCTGAGGGGGCGATCTCGGCGGGCAATCTTATTAAGCCCGCACTGGCGCGTGGCGATCTGCGGTGCATCGGTGCGACCACGCTTGACGAATACCGAAAGCACGTCGAAAAAGACGCAGCACTCGAACGGAGATTCCAGCCGGTGGTTATCGACGAGCCGAACGTGGAAGACAGCATCGCGATTCTCCGGGGTCTGAAACCGCGTTACGATACACATCATGGCGTGCGAATTCAGGATGCGGCGCTGGTGTCGGCCGCTGTTATGAGCCAGCGATATATTACCGATCGCTTCCTGCCCGATAAGGCGATTGACCTGATAGACGAAGCGGCGTCGCGTTTGCGGATCGAAAACGATTCAATGCCCGCCGAGCTTGACGAGCAGAAGCGCCGATTGGTTCAATTGCAGATCGAACGTGAAGCGCTCCGCAACGAAACCGACGAGGGCAGCAAGGATCGTCTGGAAGCTTTGGAAAAGAACCTCGCCGATCTTCAAGAGCAGTACGATCAGATGCACGTTCGCTGGGAAAACGAGCATGGCGCACTGGGCAGGCTCAAGGATCTTCAAGAGCAGATCGAATCAGCCAATACCGCCCTTGAGCAGGCCCAGCGGGCCGGTGATCTGGAGACGGCTGCTCGTATCCAGTACGGGCAGTTGCGCGAACTTACCGCTCAGCAGTCTGAACAAGAGGAAACAATTGCTCGTCTGCGAGCTGGCGGCGGGCTGACTAGTGAAGAGGTTACGCCCGAGCATATCGCCCATGTTGTCGCCAAGTGGACGCACATTCCCGTGATGCGATTAATGGAGTCGCAACGCGATCGTTTGATGCAAATGGAGCAGCAGTTGGCCCGTAGAATTGTCGGGCAGGGCGAGGCGTTGCGGGCTGTTAGTGATGCGGTGCGTCGCAATCGGGCGGGGCTGGGCGATCCGAAGCGGCCTATCGGTACGTTTATTTTCCTCGGTCCTACCGGCGTTGGTAAAACCGAGTTGTGCAAGGCTTTGGCTGAGCTCCTGTTCGACGCTGAAGACGCGATGGTGCGAATCGACATGAGCGAGTTTATGGAGCAGCATTCTGTAGCCCGTCTGATCGGGGCTCCTCCCGGTTACGTTGGTTATGAAGAGGGCGGTAGATTGACTGAAGCGGTGAGGCGTAAGCCTTATTCGCTGATCGTTCTGGACGAGATCGAGAAGGCCCACCCCGATGTGTTTAACGTGTTGTTGCAGGTGCTTGACGACGGAAGGCTCACCGACGGACTCGGCCGGACGGTGGACTTCAAGAACACGCTGATCGTAATGACGAGCAACATCGCCTCGGACGTGATCCAGGAAATGGCCAACGATCAGGCCGAGCAATGGGAGATTGACGCCCAACTTTCAGAAGCCCTGAAGCTGCAGTTCCGCCCGGAGTTTATCAACCGAATCGACGAGACCGTCGTGTTCCATTCGCTCGGGCGGGAGGAGTTGTCGGCGATTATCGATATCCAGGTCGCTGAACTTTCACAACGCCTTGCCGATCGCGACATTACCGTCGCGGTGACCCAACAGGCCAAGGAATTGATTGGCGAGTTGGGGTACGATCCGAGTTTCGGCGCCCGTCCGCTGAAGCGTCTGGTCCAGCAGAAGATAGAGAACCCGCTGGCGTCGAAAATAATTTCCGGCGAAATCGCCGACGGTTCCAGCGTACTAGTCGACGCAGCCGGTAAAACGTTCACGTTCGACCTGACCGGCGCCGATGGTTGATCGGGCCTATTGCGACCCGCCAGCCAGGATGCAGGCTTGTTGGGCCATCGCCAGGGCTGCTCGGCCGTTGGATTCGTCGATCTCGCGGGTGTGGGTTTTGTCGATGATGTAGGAAAGCTGATCGATCAGCAGGTCCTTTACGCTGTTGGCGTAGACGGTTTGCTTGTCGGCGTTCGGGACGTAATGCAGGCTGATGCGTTTTGTCAGGTCTCGCGGTGCTCCGCGGCTTGGCAGGGTCCCGCGCGGCCGATCGAACGTGTCGGTGACTTTTATCTCTGCGCCTGGGCAGAGTTCAGCGAGTTGTTCGGCGCCGCTTTCGTTAACGGCTGCGTCGATGTCGATCTCCAGCGGTATCCAGCCGTTTATGCGGATATCGCCTAGCTCGCAGAGCATGTGATGGGTGGTTCTGTCCATGACGGCCGCCTGGTCGAAACCGTGATAGTGATTTACTATCGCCCCCGAGTCGTGTTTTACGGTGCACATTACGCGATCTTCCTGCGTTGTGCCTGGGCGGATTTCGGTGTTGGCGTCGATAACTGTTCCGGGTCCGAGCAGCGAATTATAAAAATCGAAGAAGTGGACACCGTGCTCGACGAATATCCCGCCGGATATCTTCTTGTCCCAGAACCAGTGGCCCGGGTCGAGCATCGAGTCGGAAGCTCCGTTGGTCAGGCGTCCTGAGATTACCTGCCCGAGTATGCCCGAATCGATGATCCGTTTGAGCGTGCGGGTGACGTCGTTGTATCGCAGGACGAAGTTTACCGGCGCGATTGTCCCGCTGGTTGAAACAGCGGAGAGCATTTCGTCGGCCTGTTCGAGATTCATCGCAAGCGGTTTTTCGCAGAGTATGTGTTTTCCCGCCCGGGCGGCGGCGAGGACAAGTTCGTGATGCGACGAGGGCGGTGTGGCGATATGTACGATCTGGACAGATTCGTCTGCGATAAGTTCTTCCAGCGTGCTGTATGCCGGAACGTCGAATGTTCGTCCGAACGCTTGTGCTGCTTCTGTTCGAACGTCCGCGACGGCGGCGATTTTGACGCAATCGATAGTTTTGTAGGCGTGCAGGCAGAAGTCTCCGAACGCTCCGCATCCTATAAGTCCGAGTCCAAGTGGCGCCGTGTTGCTCATGGTGCTGCCCTTATTCAAGGTGGTAATATCGTTAGTTACGTATCGTATAGAGCATTATATCGGTCAATAAGGCCCCCGGCAGCAGCAAAGCATATTGTGGGTCAAACGCATTGTCGCAATGATTAACGACAAACGTAATTTGCCACAGAGATCACAGAGAACAGCAACGGCGGAGAAGATGTTAACGGCAACGGCGACCGGCAAACGGCAAACGGCGAGATCACAGAGGACGGCGAACAGCAACGGCAACGGCCAGTAGATAAGATATTGGCGGTCCTACCGTAGCGTAGAAGCGGTCTCCTGGTCGCCTTTAAAAGCTCAGGCGCCGGCAATGCGGCCAGAGACCACGCCTATGTTATCACCGCTGGCCGTTGCCGTTGCTGTCTCTGTGATCTCGCCGTAGTCGTTGCCGTTGCCGTAACCAAATTTTCGCCGTTACCGTTGTCGTTCTCTGTGTCCTCTGTGGCAAAATGCCTTTGCCGTTTGGTTTTAGAATGCTTTGCCCTGAACCATATTGGACGCTGCTTGACGAACAGGGCGATGATATGCGATAATTACTACCTCATTACACGTAAATTTAAGGTTTTTCATGCTCAAAGCAGTAGGTAAAACGTTTTTGAAGCTGATCGGCGGAACGCGCAACGAGCGTTTGATCCGTTCACGGTTGGATTATGTCGTCACGAAGGTCAACCCCCTGGAGCCCGAGATACGCGAACTCTCGGACCAGCAGTTGCTTGACCGCAGCACAGGCATTCGCGCCAAACTCGCCGACGGCGCTAAACGCGAACAAATAAAGCCTGAGGCCTTTGCGCTCATTCGCGAAGCTTCGCGACGCGGGCAGAATCACCGCCAGTTTGACGTGCAACTCGTTGCAGGCATGGTGCTTGACGAAGGGTCGATCGCTGAAGAGGCAACCGGAGAGGGCAAGACTATCGCATGTTATCCCGCGATATACATGGCCGCCCTCGAAGGCATGCACACCCACGTTATCACCACCAATGACTACCTGGTGCGAATAGGCGCCGAGTTCGCCAAGCCGATATTCGAAATGCTTGGTATTACCGTAGGGTACATTACCGTTGGCATGGACCCCGACGAGCGGCAAGCCAACTACGCATGTGACGTTACCTACGGTACGAACAGCGAGTTCGGATTCGATTACCTTCGCGATAACATGAAAACGTCCGTCGATCGACAGGCACAGGGCCCGCTCGATTTTGCGATTATCGACGAAGTGGACAGTATCCTGATCGACGAAGCCAGAACCCCGCTGATCATTTCAGGACCCGCTTACGGCGAGACCGCACGATACAGCAAAGCCGACACCGTCGCCCGCGAACTGATAAAACGAAACCGATCGTGGGACCAGGCCAAGCGGCTGGTCGACTCGCTGGACCGCGAACTGAAGATGATGCTCGGCGAGCAGGGTAAAACCAAGGGCAAAGACGGCGAAGATATCGTCAAGAAGATCCAGTCGCTCGAAGAAAAACACGAACAGGCCGAAATCGACCTGGAAAACGAAGTTCAGCTCTACGAGGTCGAGAAGGACCGCAAATCGGCCCACATGACCCATGAAGGCACCGGCGTCGCGCAGGATATCGCGGGAGTCGGAAGTTTCTACGTTGGCGCCAACATGGAATGGCCCCACCTTATGGAACAGGCCCTAAGGGCCCACCTGGTGTACGAACGCGATAAGGATTATGTCGTCCAGCACGGTGAGGTGGTTATTGTTGATGAATTCACCGGGCGACTTATGGAAGGGCGAGAATGGTCCGACGGGCTCCACCAGGCCGTTTGTGCTAAAGAACGCGTCCAGGTCAAGGAAGAGAACCAGACCCTGGCGACTATCACGCTGCAGAACTTCTTCAAGCTGTACAAAAAACTCGCCGGTATGACCGGTACTGCAATTACCGAAGCGCCCGAATTCGTGAAAATCTACGGGCTTGACGTGGTATGTGTTCCGACTCACCGACCGGTGAACCGGATGGATCATGAAGACCGTATCTACGCCGACGAAGAGGCCAAGCTTCGCGCGATGGTTGAAGAGATTCACGACGAATCGCACGCCGGACGTCCCGTGCTGGTTGGTACTACGAGTATCGAAAAGTCGGAACGGCTTTCCGAACTGCTGCTTCGCACTTATGGTACTGAGCACCAGGTGCTCAACGGCAGGGTGAACGACGCCGACAAGGAAAGCGAGATCGTTAAACTTGCCGGACTGCAGCGCCCGCTGAAAAAGGGCTCAAAGCAGATGGTCGGCGCGGTCACAATCGCAACGAATATGGCCGGCCGCGGAACCGACATCAAACTCGGACCGGGCGTTGTGCTGGAAACCTGTAAAGTCCCGTCCGATGAGGAAGTTGTCGCGATGGGGCTCCAGCCCGATCCGCTGTACCCCGCAGGCGTCAGCAAATGCTGCATAAACTGCACCCAGTACCAGGACGATCCGAGTTGCAAAAAATGTTACAAGGTGAAATTGGATTCGGAGTTCCCCATGCGCGGGCGCGGTCGATGTCGCGAGAAAGTGCCCTGCGGACTGCATATCGTCGGCACGGAGCGTCACGAAGCTCGTCGTATCGATAATCAGTTGCGCGGGCGAGCCGGGCGACAGGGCGATCCGGGCTCAAGCCGTTTCTTCCTGTCGATCCGCGACGAACTGCTGTCGATTTTCGCGGGCGAATGGACATTGAAAATCCTGAGCTTCCTGGGCCTCCAGGGCGATCAGATGATCGAAAATAAACGTGTTTCAAAGGGTATCGAGCGAGCACAGAAGAAGGTCGAAGAACGCAACTTCGAGACTCGCAAAAACCTGCTGGAATACGATGAAGTGATGGACTATCAGCGGCATCGATTCTACGCTGATCGCCAGAAAGTGCTCGAAGGACGCGGGCTTGAAGATCTTGTCTCGGGCATGATAGATGACGCCAGCGAAGCGGCGATCGGCGACTATCTCGACGCCGGATATCGCAAGCAGTGCATTGTCGAATGGGCCCAGAAGAATTTGCAGTTGCCCGTACGTCCTGACCAGATTCGCGTTACTGGCCCCGACGGACTGGATGACCTGATCCGATCGCTCAAGTCTCGCGCCAAGGACGAAGCCGCCGGTGTTATCGCCATAACGCTCGGTGAATATATGGACGACGACATCCCCGAAAAACAGTGGGATCTCAAGGGTCTGTCCAGTTGGGCGATGAGCCGATTCGGCGTGAATATCTCGCAGAACCAGCTCCGCAAAATGCGGCCTGAAGAGGTGGACGTTCAGCTTAATGAAGCCGCCGCGATTCGCATTGACGAACTCGACCTGAGTGCGGTGGCGCCCTATCTGGCTGTTGATTTCCCCGTTCGTTCAATTGCTGCTTGGGTGCAAAATAAATTTGGCATCGAACTCAGCGTCGATGATCTCGGCGGGCCGACAGCCTCGCCGAAAGATGTTAAGAGCGTGATTTTGAATCGCGTAGACGAACTGTACAAGCAGCGCGAAATCGAATATCCCGCTGAATATGCGATAGAAATGACCGTCGGGCGATCCGGGCCGGACAATGTTTACGCCATAGGACAGCTTGTCGACTGGGCGAACCATAAGTACGACGCCGATCTGAAGCCCGAAGATTTCCAGGGCGTCAAGACCTCGGAGATATATGAGCGTCTGGTGCAGTTGTCGAAGGATTGGGCTGGCGATGAACGCCTTGAGGCGTGTGTTCGCAGCGCGGTTGGAAGCGATCCCGATGTGGGGGCGGCGATCGAGCTGGCCAAAACACGATTCGACACCGAACTGGATGAAAGCGACTTTAACGGTGATATTCCCGGACGCCTGAAACAGGTCGGCCAGCAGTTCCTGCGACGCGAAATGACGGAGCTGGAACGCTACGTTCTGCTGCAGATTTACGATCAGTCGTGGAAAGATCACCTGCTGAATATGGACCATCTCAAGGGCGGTGTGGGCCTGCGAAGCTTCGCCGAACAGGACCCGCGCGTTGTCTACAAACGCGAAGGCGCCAGAGAGTTCCGCGAGATGCTCGCCAACGTGCAGGACAAAGTCACAGACATGATCTTCAAGGTCAGCCTGTCTGCCGGCCAGGAACAGGTCTCGAACGTTTACGATATCTCCGACACGGTTCACGAGCAGCTTAGCGGATACGACCACCTGACACAGGGTATGGACCCCCAAGCCGCGCAAAGCACCCCGGCGCGACCGGTTACGATTACAAGAGATATCCCCAAAGTCGGACGAAATGATCCCTGCCCTTGTGGGTCGGGTAAAAAGTATAAAAAATGCTGCGGTCAGCCCGCGTGATGATAAAATAAGGACTAGGAAAAATGGCTAGAGATAAAATGGGCGAACGCCGAACCAGGCTCCAGAAAGACAAACAACGCACCGATCGCGATCGCAGTATTCTGACTTCCGACGAGATCGATGCTGAACAGGAACTGCTGGACAATACTCCGCCCGTCGAGCCGATAAAGGCCGACAATACGCCCGGGCGGAACGATCCCTGCCCGTGCGGATCGGGCAAAAAATACAAAAAATGCTGCGCCCTGAAGTAGGGTTAGTTAACACGATAGCTTGAACCTTTGAGGTTAATGATGTCCAACCAGAAAATTTGCAGACTCGCACTTGCCGACGGATTGGTTTTCACCGGAAAGGCGTTCGGGGCTGAAGGCTCCACAGACGGTGAAGTTGTTTTCAATACCGGAATGACCGGTTACCAGGAAGTTCTTACCGACCCGTCCTACGCCGGGCAGATCGTCACTATGACATATCCCCTGGTCGGAAACACCGGTATCAATACCGAAGATATCGAAAGCTATAACGGTAAGGTCCAGGTTCGCGGTTTTGTGATCAAGGAGCTCACGCCGATAGTCAGTAGCTTCCGTTCGCAACAGTCGCTGGAAGAGTGCCTTGCCGCCGAAGGTATCATGGGCATCACCGACGTTGACACCCGCGCACTTACCCGTCATATCCGCCTGACAGGCGCAGTTGGCGGGGTGTTGAGCACCGACGAAAACGTTTCGGACGCCGAACTGGTCGAACGCGCCAAGGCGTTCGGTTCGATGGCCGGTAAGGATATGGTCGCATCAGTAACTCCCGCCGAGGCCTACGACTGGCCCGAAGGCTACACCAGCGAGTTCGCCCAGGGCTCGCGCGAGCATGGCGAAAAGATATATAACGTGGTCGCGATCGACTGCGGGGCGAAGGTCAATATTTTGCGCAACCTTGTCGAGTGCGGGTGTAAGGTTCGCGTTGTGCCTGCCGGTACGTCGGCTGAGGAAATTCTGGCCTGCAAGCCCGACGGTGTGTTTGTGTCCAACGGACCGGGCGACCCGGCGGCAGTGACTGGCACAATAGAAACGCTCAAGGCGCTGGTGGGCAAGGTCCCGATCTTCGGGATATGCCTCGGCCACCAGATGCTATCGCTCGCATTGGGCGCCACGACGTACAAGCTGAAGTTCGGACACCGCGGGATTAATCAGCCCGTGCGAAATGAAGCGACGGGCAAAGTTGAAATCACCAGCCAGAATCACGGTTTCGCCGTGGACGACGAATCGCTGCGAGCCACCGGAGCCCAAGTGACGCACATGAACCTGAACGACGACACCGTCGAAGGCTTCACCCACCCCGAGCACGCGATTTTCAGCGTTCAGCATCACCCCGAAGCCGCGCCCGGTCCGCACGACGCAACATACCTGTTCGACTGCTTCCGCGACATGATGGAAACCGGAACAGCCCCAACCGCCCAACAAATGCACGCCGCCCAAGAAAAACTAGCTAACGCATAGGTTTGATATAAAGCCCACAGATTGCAATCTGTGGGTTGGAGTTCTTCGGGAGTCTCAACGCGGCGTTACTTCTTGGGTTGAGCCTTCTTCCTGGGTTTCCGCTTAGGGCGTTTGAACGCTTTGCTGCTGTCGATCCACCCGCCGCCTTTTACCGGTGTGTGCGCTGATTTGGCGAAGGCTTTCATTTCGTTCAAAATTTCCGGATGCTCTTTCGCCAGGTCGTTTTCTTCCCGCGTGTCCTTATCCAAATCGAACAACTGCCAAATCGGCTTTTTCCGCATATACGCTTTCCACTTGCCTTTCCGCACTGCCACCTGCCCGCCATATTCCCAGTACAGGAACTCGTGCTGCTTCTGGCCGTCTTTGCCCAGCAGCGTCGGCAGAAACGATATCCCGTCGATATCGTCAGGTGTTTTCGCTCCGGAAACGTCCGCCAGCGTGGGCATAACGTCGCCGAAATAACACAGGTGATCGGTAACTGATTTCGCCTTGATCTTACCGGGCCACCGCACGAAATATGGAACGCGCAATCCGCCTTCCAGCAGGTTACCTTTCCCCCCGCGGAACACCGTCGAGTTCGGTTCGAACACGCCGCGCGGATACTTGGGGCTCCTGAAATACGGTTGCCCTCCGTTATCGCCGCTGAACACGATAATCGTATTGTCGTCGAGTTTCAGCTCCTTCAGCATTTTCAAGATCTCGGCCATGTAGCGGTCGGCCATGTGAATCATGGCTGCGTACATGTTCGGGTCGCTGGGGCGTCGCTGGCCCTTGCCGCCGAGTTTCATATCCTTGTACATCAACCACGACGGATCATCTTCTGGCATGCCCCAGTGCCCGTGGGGCAGTACATACGGCAGGTAGCAGAAGAACGGTTGATCCTTGTTGGCCCGGATGAACTTCATCGCCTCGTTGTGGATGAGTTGCTGGGAAAAATGTTTGCCCTTGTGCGGATTGCCCGTATTGCCTTCGAGCATTTCCTTCTTACCGTTGCGAACCATGAACTCCGGATAGTACGAATGCGCATGCACCTGGTGATAGTACCCGTAGAAGGTGTCGAATCCGTGCAGCTCGGGCACGCCGGTTGTGCCTGTATCGCCGATGCCCCATTTACCAAACCCGCCGGTAGCGTAACCTGCCGACTTGAACATCTCGCCCAGCGTGAACGTTTCCTTCCTGATCGGCGTTCCTCCGCCGTTTGTCCGCATGTCGCAGTGGCCCAGATGCTTGCCCGTAAGCAGCACGCACCGCGTGGGTCCGCAGACAGGCCCGCCGGCAAGACATTGCGTAAACCGCATTCCCTCTGCCGCGATCCGATCGAACGTGGGAGTCTTGATAATCTTGTGCCCCATGCACGAAAGCTCGAAGTACCCGATCTCGTCGAGCATCATGTAAATTACATTCGGCTTGTCGCCTTTGGTGCGGGCGTTTAGTTTACCGGCAAGCCCAAACGCCAGTGCCGAGCAACCGACAGCCTTTAAAAAATCGCGTCGCTTCATTGTATTGCCTCAATATCCGTGTTTGAGAAACCAACTGTTTGCATGGTAACGGATTGAGGCGTATTTTTCACTGGAATTGGCTCAGACTTCAGGGCAAAGTGTGCGAGGCAAGATCATGGCGGGGTTCAGGCGACCCGCTGGGAT
>JABGPF010000404.1 GCA_018645065.1 Phycisphaerales bacterium | reverse complement strand
GAGTCCGATGGTCTTCAGGAAATTACGCCTCGTTGTTTGTGATCTGGTCATCTCTTTTGTTCCTTGAGCCCGTCGAGGATTTTGCGCTGGCCTGCGGTCAGCAGTTTAATTGATTTCGCGTCGTATTTGCGTTCGAGTTCGCAGATTTTCGCCTGCTGCTTTTCGAGTTTTTTAATCTGGGCGATCAGGCTCAGACGCAGCGTGTTGATCTTTGCTTTCTGATCGTCGCTTAGTTTCAGTTTGTTCTGCACGTCGGTCCCAGCCAGGCGGCCCAACTCGCCCAGCGGCGCCACCGGATGCATCGGTAAGTTCTGTGCGTCGAAATACGCGATCCGGTTGGGGATCGTTTTGGTGATCTTCTCGCGGAGCTTATCGTCGATTCGGTGCGGTTTGTAACGCACCGCGAAATACAGCAGGTAGCTCTCAGCCACATCTTCGCGCCGCGGATTGCCCCTGGCGTATCCGGAGATGAAGGCGCCGTCTGCCTTCTGTGCCGCCAGCCAGTTTTTGTCGGCTGAGTGGGTTTGGTCAAGCGAAGTATGCGAAGCCTCGTGGCAGAGCGTTTCCGCCAGGATGCCTCCGCGTATGTACGAATCGCCCATATCGGTATGGATCAGGATGCCCTTACCACCGCCGCCGAACCCTTTCTTGCCCTTGTGGATAAGCACGTTTTGGACGTCTTTCCGAAGGGTGAAAGGCATTTGTCCGATGTACGGAAGATATTTTTTCGCCTGTGCCATAGCTCCGTCGGCGCCGAACTCGGGGTTGACGCGAATCTCCATAGTCTGCCCGTCGTCGAACGTTGCGGTGAACAGATACGCATTGACTTTGGGCGATCTGTTCAGGCGGCGGTCGAACATTTTTCGCTCACCTCGACCGATGGCGACTACACTTTTAAACGATGTGGGGTCATCATCGGTAATGATGTTCCGGCAGACGAAAATCGTGCCGCCAAACGGTGGTTTAGGCGTCTTGGCGGCTTCAGCCTTGGGGGAACTCACCGGTTTTGCCGATTTTGCCTGCACGCAAACACAGACAAAGACGATCCCCATGAATACGCACATCGTTCGTTTCATAAGTTCAAACTCCCAAGATTGCAAAAGTCCAGTGTAGCTTAACGAACAGCAGCGGCGGTTATTCTTTTTCTTCGGCGTCTTCGGAATGTTTTGTTAATTTGGCGGCAATGCGGTCGGCCATGGTGGATTTTTCGATATCTTTGCTATGCGACCATTTGAGCGCCAGGGCGATTAGTGCGATCGATACTCCGAGGTATAGAATGTGAACCGGTTCTTTGAACGTGCTTCCGATATTGACGACAAACTTGAGGAAGCTGATGATCATGATCATCAGGACAACCTTGCCCAGAACGCTTTTCAGTTCATCCAGTGATGAGAAGACCAACCAGTCTGGCCTGATGTCGTCCTGTTCCTCCGCCGGGTCGATGCGAGAGATAAACAGATCGTATGTGCCCAAACCGAAAATCAGCAGCACAATGCCGAGCAGGAAATCGTCAACCACGGTAATAATTCCGACGATGATCGTATCTGCGTGTGCGATAGGCGCGCCGATTTCGGTCGCGACAGCATGATGTTCAGTGGCCGGGCCGTATTCGTTAACGTGCAGTCCGTGTGCGGCGACATTTCGAACAAAATCGATTGCTATTTCGATGGTTTCAATGATCCCCAGGGTAAATATGACCGCCGAGCATATGAGCAGTCCAAAGACGCCCAGAATAATAATGAGCCGGAAGTGCCAGAGAAAATTCTCAATGCAGTTTTCGAGCAGTTCAACGGGTTTGCTTTTTCGCTTCATAATTTACCCTATGTGAATATTGTTTGGTTACGGTTCCGTAGCGAGCCTCGACTATGCCTACCCAACGTCATGCGATGCGTTTTGTATCCCTTATACCCGATACCTGCTTTGGCGTCGCTTTCTTGCTATAAACGACGTTGCCTCTATAATAACAGACACATTTGAAGTTTTGAAAGTTTTTCGGCGTCTTTTGGTGATTTAATTATATGTTGCATACTGATATAGCCTGGTTGAACATCCTGATTTTTGCTGTCGGCCTGGCGTTTCTGGTAAAGGGTAGCGATTGGTTCGTTGATGGGGCGGCGTTTGTGGCGCACCGTTTTAACGTCCCGAAAATTGTGATCGGATTGACACTGGTTTCTATCGGCACGTCGTTGCCTGAATTGGCTACGGATGTCTATTCGTCGATACAAGGCCTGTCCGACGCGACGTATAAGGAGATACCCATGGGCGATACGCCGGGGAGTAATATTTCCAATATTCTGCTGGTGTTGGGGTTGTCGGTGGTGCTGATCAAGAAGGTGCCGATAGATAAACTCCTGTTCGGACGCGACACGATGATCATGTCGGCGATCTTTTTGATTTTCGCCATCATGTATTACAATTTCGATATCTCTCAGGCAAATGGCGGCGGGGCGGGCATAAATCGTTTTGAAGGCGGGGTACTGTTCTTGATTTTTATCGCCTATATGACCTTCCTGATCAAACGCAAGGACGAGATAAGCGATGAAGTATGTCAGATCGAAGACCAAGCCGAAAAGAAGGTCAAAAATCTGACTATCGCGATTGTCTTTCTGGTTCTCGGCGGCGCCATGATTGCTTTTGGCGCCAAATTAATGGTTGATAACGCCGCCTGGGGCGCCAGGCGACTGGGCATACCGGCGACGATTATTTCAGCCACCGTCATAGCTTTCGGCACTTCGCTCCCTGAACTCTCGGTGACCGTGGCGGGGATACTCAAGAAGGAAACCGATATTGCGTTGGGCAATATTATCGGGTCGAATATCTTCAATTTGGTTTTCGTGATGGCTGTAGCCAGCATGATCGGCGAGGTGCCGGTAGTCGAAAACGCAAACTACATAGTCCCGTACATGCTAGCCTCCGCAGCGGTGTTGGTAGTCTTCATGCGAACCGAATGGACTCTGGTGCGATGGGAAGGGATCGTGCTTTTATTGTTATACGTGATCTATATCTCAATAAACGTATACACAGCGGTCACCCTTAGCGTCGGCAAGACAACCTGATGGAATCACCGAGCGTCTGACATGCAGAAGCAACTATAGTGCAATCTGTGCGATGGACAAGACTGGGGCGAGTTCGATAAGCGAAATTTATCCTTCTTGATGATCTGTAGATTTGAGGCTATATTTTGACTATGAAAACTAAAAACATATTACTTATTCTAGTCACGGGTCTCTTCTTTTCGAGCAACGCCTTTTCTGCTAAGTGGGACTCCGGCGCCAAACCGTCGCGTGCTGTCACTTATAAGAAAGTAGGCGATTTAGAGCTTAAACTCCACGTGTTCGATCCTCCGGCGAAGGCGAAGAAGCCAATGCCCGCGATTGTGTTCTTCTTTGGCGGCGGATGGAGCGGAGGGTCGCCCTCGCAGTTTTACCACCAAAGTAAATATCTCGCCCAGCACGGGATGCTGGCGATTTCGGCTGACTACCGAACAAAAAAACGCGGAGGTGTTCAACCTTCCGAATGCCTTAAAGACGCCAAAGCCGCCATCCGATACGTGCGCAAACACGCCAAAGAGCTTGGCGTTGATCCAGATCGCATCGCAGCAGGCGGCGGGTCGGCAGGCGGGCATCTCGCAGCAGCAACCGGTACGACCAAAGGGTTCGAGCACAAGGATGAGGATCTGTCGGTGAGCTCACGCCCCAACGCGATGGTCCTGTTCAATCCGGTGTACGACAACAGTCCAAACGGATACGGGAACTCCCGCGTTAAGGGTTACTGGAAAGAGTTCTCACCGCTCCACAATATCGATAAAGACACGCCGCCGGCGATCGTTTTCTTCGGTTCCAAGGAGAAACTGGTGAAAATACCGGCTATGAAGGAATTCAAAGCCAAGATGACAGCCCTCAAGATCAAATCTGAACTTACGATCTACGACGGGCCTGGTCATGGTTTCTTCAACTACGGTAAGGACAATAACAAGTGGTTCCTTGCGACGATGACCGAGAGTCACAATTTTCTTAAGGACCTCGGTTGGATCACCGGGCCAGCCACTGTTGAAGCGTACATCGGTCAGAAGCC
>JABGPF010000038.1:26444-28161 GCA_018645065.1 Phycisphaerales bacterium | reverse complement strand
TCGACTCGTCAGGGTCAGGCGGCGGTTGCGGCATCACCGGCAGGGATGAACAAGCAGGCCGATGCGTTGTTGGCTTCGGGTGATCGTTCGAATCGCTCCGAAGTCAGAGTCCCGGGCCAGTCAGCAGGGCAGGGCGCTGTTACCGCGGCGCCTGTCTCCGGTGTGGATGCTCCGTTTGTTGAGTCCGCCGCAGGCAGCGACTCTTCCTCGTTTGCTCGCCCGGTGAATCAGATCGCCGAGGCGTTTGAATCGAGTGCAGTTCGTAATGGTCAAGAGATCGTGTTTCGTCTGGACCCGCCCGAGTTGGGCAGGGTCAGCGTGAAGCTGCGTATTCGTGCTGGTGAAGTTCGCGGTGTTCTTGAGGTTGATAATCCCAACACGCTCAGGCAGCTTCAGAATGAGGCTCCCGGTCTTCTTACTCGTCTGACAGAGGCGGGCGTTGATATGAAGCGTATGGACCTTTCGCTTAGCGACGATGGTTCTTCGCGTGAGTCGATGCGTGACGGAGCCTGGTTCGCTCAGCAATATGATGATAACGGGTCGGGTTCCGATCGTTGGATTTCCGGCGCTGACGACGTTTCGCCTGTTGGGGCTGAAGACCCTGGCGAATATTCGCCCGCATTAGCTACGATCGGCGATGATTCGATCAATGTTTGGATTTAGGAGAACGCAATGAGTGCTATACCGTCGGCAGGCTCTTCGAAGGACATTAAGGGCGATTATATGATGCTGCTGGTCACCCAGCTGCAGAACCAGAATCCGCTCGAGCCGATGAGCAGCGACGAGATGACCGCTCAGCTTACTCAGCTTTCTCAGCTCGAGCATATGGAAAATATGGACTCGACGTTCGAGAAGGCGTTGTTCACCGCACAGATGAATCAGGGCGCGGCGTTGATCGACAAGGAGGTCACGTTTGTGCCTCGAAATGGTGATCAGGTAGCCAGCGGTCGAGTTGACGGAATTACTACGGTGGACGGAAAAGTTATAGTTGGCGTTGGTAGTCAGGGAATTGATATCGACAGGATCTTGTCGGTGGCAAAATAAGCAGTATTGGCGTATAGGAGACTAGATTAATGGGTAGCGCACTAATGTCGGGCGTTTCGGGATTGAAGGCTCACCAGAAGATGCTGGATGTGGCCGGTAACAATCTGGCGAACGTTAACACGCTTGGTTTTAAATCGAGTCGTGTAACATTCGCCGAGCAACTCAGCGAGACGCTGCGCGAAGCTTCGCAACCGACCGGTACAACCGGTGGTACGAACCCGGTTCAGATTGGCAGCGGCGCCGGACTTGCCAGTGTTGACCGCGTTATGGCTCAGGGTGGTTTGCTGAATACCGGTCGCGATTTGGACATGGCCATTGAGGGCGAAGGCTACTTTGTTATGAGCGACGGTCAGCGTGACGTTTACACTCGCGTGGGCGGTTTTGCAGTTGATTCTCAGAACTATCTTGTTGATCCGGGTACTGGTTACCGAGTGCAACGAATCGGTTACGAAGGCGTAGTCGAAGGTTTCCAGAGCGCCATTGACAGCGGTGTTAAAATCCCATACGCGACGACCCTGGCGGCCAAGGCGACTGAGAATATTGTATATTCCGGTAACTTGAGCGCCGATGTGGTTTCCCCGACAACCAACCTTTTGTCTTCGGGAATGTTATACACCGCCGGAGGCGCCCCGGTAAGTGACGGGACGAAACTCACCGACCTCGATCAGATCAG
>JABGPF010000038.1:0-26344 GCA_018645065.1 Phycisphaerales bacterium | reverse complement strand
CCGGAGGCGCCCCGGTAAGTGACGGGACGAAACTCACCGACCTCGATCAGATCAGTGGGTTGACTAACGGCGACGTGATCAATCTGGCGGGGTTCGATAAGTCTGGTGCGGCTGTGGACGTCGATTTTACCATTACTGACGCTGCGAATGACACGCTTGGTGATCTGTTGACTGCTATTACCACCGCTTACGGCGGTGGTGGCGCCGCTGGTGCGACGGCCAAGATTGTTAACGGGCAGCTTCAGTTGGAAGATGACGCTGCTGGCTACAGCAAAACGGATTTCCTGATGTCTTACACCGGTGCCGGTTCATTCGATGTTCCGGAATACTTCCGGGTTTTGACTCCTGGAAGTCATGGTATGCAGAACATTGACGTTGAGGTGTTCGACTCCCAGGGTATCGGTCACGTTTTGTCGGCGTCATTCGTCAAGACATCAACTCCCAACACATGGGATATGGTTTTGACATCGATCACCGGCGGGGTTGACAGTGTTGACGACAGGCGGATTAGCGGTATCACGTTCCTTACTGACGGAAGCTACGGTGGGATGGGCGGTACGCCTCCCGATGATCAGTCGTTCACCATGGTTTTCTCCAATGATCCGGGCACGGCGCGAAGCGTTTCGATGGACTTTGGAACGATCGGTGAAACTAACGGTGTGACTCTCACCGGTGGTAACACCACTGTTTCGGCTCGCGGTCAGGACGGTTACGCTTCGGGCCAGTTGGCAGCGTTGTCGGCCAGTCGCGAAGGCACGCTGATGGGCCTGTTTACTAACGGTATTCGTAAAGAGATCGCGGCGATCAAGCTGGCGACGTTCCAGAATCCCGCGGGTTTGATGGCATTGGGCAACAACTATATGGCCGCTTCAGGCAACTCCGGTGACCCGGTTCCCACTACCGGGCTCAGCGGCGGCGCCGGCGCGGTTCGCAGCGGTTCGCTTGAAGAGTCCAACGTCGAGGTTTCCGGAGAGTTTGTTAATCTCATCCAGGCCCAGAACGGTTTCCAGGCCAGTGCTCGTACGATTCGCGTCGCAAACGAGATACTGAAAGAACTGACGAACCTCATTCGATAATTGAAAGGCCCTGAAGCGTGATAGCCCATACCTTGATAAACAACCAGTTGGGGATATTGGCTCAAGGTCTTAGCGCCACTGATCGTTTGCAAGCTGTGCGGAAACTAAGCGGGGGTTCCTCACATGCGAATCTGTTCTGGTGGGCAATTGTCGGCGTTACGATTCTCGCTGTGATAACCCTTATTTGGGTGCTTTCCCACACACGTTTCAGCAAAAAGAGGAGATGGAGCAAATTTAAAGTGATGGGTCGCCAGTTGGGTCTTCGTGATCAGGAGCAGGCTCTGTTGGCTCGCATCACCGAGATGTTGGACCCCAAAGATCCTAGATCGATTTATAACGACAGTCATTTATTCAATGTGGCTGCGAAGGAATTCCTGACCAGTGATCGAGTGTCAATGTTTTCCGACGACGATCAAGCGGCTTTGCATGAGATGATCGTCGGTATGCACGCAAAGATGCGTTTCAACGATAACAGCGACGCCCCTGAGTGTGTCATGTCAAGCCGGCGAATAGAAATCGGAAGCCGAGTTCTTGTCGCTATGAAGGGTTATTCGGAGACTATTGAAGCCACGGTTATGAGCAATATCCGTGCTGAGATTGTAATTGCCGCAGATACGACAATGCCCGGTAGACGGAACAATGACACCCTGACAATACGTTATGCTAACGATCGCGGATCATGGGAATTTGACGCCAATGTGATTCGAAGCGACGGTGATACCGTAGCTGTTGACCATTCAAGCGATATGCGAGCGGTGAACTTCCGCCGCTTCCCGCGCGTCTCGACGCGTATGCGTGCTGTTGGGGAGGTGTTCCCGTTCCCGGTAAATCGCCTCGACGAGGCTTTGGTGTTAAGGCCTGGCGCAGTTTGTGAAATTGCCGGTATGGGTCTTTTGATCAAGACACCGTGCAAGACCCGGGTCGGTCAAAGGCTCCTGCTGCGGGTTGAATTGGAGAGCGATAAGATTGTACAGGGTGTGGCTAAGGTTCGCAGGGAGGTTTCCGACAAGCCTGGCGGACCGTTCCTCGCTGTGGAGTTTATAGGCCTCAACGAAGATGAATTGGCGATGCTGGCCCGCGCCACTATCCATGAAGCCAGAACGAAAGAGTTAGAACCGGCGCCGGACGAGCAACCAGCGTTGGTTTAGAGAGATATCTCAATGGGCACACCAATACAATCAACCGGCGCCAACATGGCTGGATTGAACCAGCAGTATCGCGTCATTACGCATAATCTGGCCAACGCCAACACCGCTGGTTTCAAACGCCAGATTGGTTCTATGTCGCAGTCGGCATCGAGTAACGGAACGACCCCCGGGAAGATCGAAGATCATGTTTCGATCAATTTCGAGCAGGGGCGCATGGTCCATACAGGTCGCCCGACGGACTTTGCACTGGAAGGTGCGAACCGTTTCTTCGTAGTCGAGTCGCCCCAGGGTCCGCTCTACACGCGTAACGGCGTGTTCCGGGCCAATGCACAGAGGCAGTTGGTTGATGCAGCCAACAGGACCGTCGCAGGGACCAACGGGCCTATAGTCCTCCCACCGCATGTGAATGCTTCTGAGATTAACGTTTCAACAGACGGAACGATATCGGGCGGTGGACAGTCGATCGGGAAGATCAGAGTCGTAGAGTTTGAAGATGCCACGAAACTCACGCCCGCCGGTGGTGTCGCGTTCAGCGCGCCCGAAGAAGCGGCGCCAATAACCGCGAAAGAGGTTGCAGTCCATCAGGGTTTCCAGGAAGGATCGAACGTAGTTGCCGTTGAAGAAATGGTCAATCTGATAACCCTAAGCCGTATGTACGAAGCGAATTTCAAAACCATAGGAGCCCAGGACGATCGGATGAAAAGCATCATCCAGGTCGCAATGGGCTAGTTGTTTTAGGAGATTGTAATGTTAAGAGCGTTTTCAACCGCTGCTACGGGCATGCAAGCCCAGCAGATGATCGTGGATGTTATCGCCAATAACCTCGCCAATATAAGCACTGTCGGTTTCAAACGCAGCCAGGTCGACTTTCAGGACCTGATGTACATGAAGCTTAAAGAGCCCGGGCGGGAGATATCATCGGGCGTAGTGGCGCCCAGCGGTTTTGAGGTCGGAAGCGGTGTAAGTCCGGCGTCAACGCTTAAGGTTTACACACCGGGCGAACTGCAGAACAGCGGTCGCAGCCTGGATGTGGCGATTCAGGGCGACGGTTTCTTCCAGGTCACAGGACCAAGCGGAGAGACCCGCTTCACGCGCGACGGTTCGCTGAGACTCGATTCGTCGGGGAGTCTGGTGACCTCGGGCGGATACACGCTGGACCCGCCGATTAGTATCGCTCCGGACACTGTGGGCATCAGCATAGCTGAAGACGGCACGGTTTCGGCCAAGAAGGGCGACGGAACGTCCAGTTCGGTCGGGCAGATTACTCTGGCTCGCTTTTCGAATCCGTCGGGATTATCCAGCGAGGGCGGAAACATGTTGGCTGAAAGCGCAGCCAGCGGATCACCAACAACCGTTACGCCCGGACAGAACGGGGGCGGTTCGCTACAGCAAAACTTCCTGGAAAAATCCAACGTCCAGATGGTTACCGAACTGGTTAACCTCATCACCGCTCAGAGAGCTTATGAAACAAATTCACGAGCAATCAAAGCCGGCGACGAAATGCTGACCACCGCAAATCGTCTGGTCTCATAGGACAGATCATATGAGATATAAAAGCATAATACTTGTTGCGATGGCGATGTTGCTGTTGTTCGGCGGGCAGGTCTCAGCCGAAAAGACCAGCGGTCTTAACGTGCATTTGCTCCGAAGCGTTAAAGTCGCGGGTAAAGATATTCGCCTCGGTCAGTTGGGTATCGTTCGGGGCTCTGACGCCAAGCTGGTTGCTCGGGCGTCGAATATTGCGATGGGAAGGACGCCCTGGTCCAAAGAGAGCATGGTGATCAATCGGCGTACCGTCATGTCGCGTCTGGCGTCAAGCGGTGTTCTCGCCAAGGACGTTCGCCTCACCGGAGCCGAGAAGATCACGGTCACACGCAGTGAAAAAGTTATCGACGCGGAGAAGCTTATCACGCTGGCTGAAAGTTTCATCAACAAGGCGCGTCCGATTTCGAAGCAGGCCAAGTGGCGTCTTTTAAGACGCCCTGATGATCTTACATCCCCGGAAACTGCTGATGTTAAGCTCCAGGCCCGCATGGGCCCTGCGCTTAGCGGAGGGTGTGTTTGTGTTGAAGTGGCGATGTTTAGAGGTCGGCGTGAAATTGGTGTCGCCAAGGTCCTGTTCAAACAGGTTTACAGCATGCGGCAGCTCATTGCAGCGAGGAACATTCCCGCGGGAACCGTTCTTTCCGAGAAGAACACGCGAATCGAAGTTGTTACCGTTTCGCGCAAACCGGACGAATGGAAGTCGCCTTACGGTATGATTTGCAGCCAAGCGGTTCAGGCCGGAAGGGTCATTCGACCCACCCTCTGGAAAACGCAAAAACCGACCATTATGGTCCATAGAAATAAGCCTGTTCGGATGAAAATCCAAATGACCGGATTCATGATCGTCGCCACGGGGCAGGCGCTTCAGGACGGTCGGGTGGGCGATCTTATCAAAGTGCGAAACGTCGACAGCAAGCGAATTATCATGGCGATGGTGGGCGCCGACGGTACGGTCACCCCGGTGAACAATAATAAAAGGTGATATGATGAAAACGAAACTACACTTACCCATACTTGCCGTGTTGGCGATGCTGACTCTGTCTGCCGTCGCGATGGGCGGATCGATCTGGGCCAAAGCGGTCAGCCGACGTGTACCGCACGCCGACGACACCGCGCGGAAAGTCGGCGATATCCTCAAGATTATTATCGAAGAGCGAACCACGATCGACAACGAAACCACTCGGGAACTGTCGAAAGAAGCCAAGCACGGGGCCTCGGCCAGCGGTGAACTGACCCTTCCGTATCTCCTCAGCCTGCTGTCGCCCAACCGCGGTTGGAAGTCGCCATCGACGAATCTGAGCATGGATATGAATTTCAAACGAGAAGCCGACGTTGAAAGCACCTACGAACAGAAAGAAACGCTGACCGACGAAATCACGGTTACAGTCGCCGATGTGTTGCCCAACGGGAATTTGGTGGTGGTCGGTTCCAGGCAGCGGCAAGCCGCGGGCGATATCCGTATGGTTCAGGTCAGCGGTATTGTTCGTCCCACCGACCTTACTTTCGCCAACAGCGTTTCGAGCAAGTCGGTGGCGGAGTTTAAAATCGTTTTCAAGAAAACCGGAGTCGAACAGAGCTACACCGAAATGAGCCTGTTCGACAAGATGCTTACCTATTGCAACCTGTTCTAAACAAAGGCTCGGAACGGAGACGAACATGACGCGAAAAATTATCATACCGTTGCTGGCTGCATTGCTGCTGACCGCGCTACCGGCGCGAGCTGAGCGGCTTAAGGATATCGTTACAATTAACGGTGTTCGCAGCAACCCGCTGTGGGGCACGGGGCTGGTTGTGGGCCTGAACGGAACGGGCGACGATTCGCAGCTCGGCAGACAGATGCTGACCAGTGTTCTCAGGCACGGGGGCACTACGCTGAAACCGTCTGACATCACCAGTAAAAACATCGCCGTTGTGTTGGTGACCGGCGACCTGGCCGCCTTTGCACGCAAGGGCAGCAGGATGGACGTGACGGTGTCCACGGTCGACGACTCCCAGAGCCTTCGCGGGGGCACGCTGATAATGGCTCCGCTGATGGGCGCCGACGGGCTGACCTACGCTGTAGCGCAGGGCTCGGTATCCGTAGGCGGTTTCGGAGCGTCGGGCCAGTCGGCTTCGGTTACCAAGAATCATCCCACAGTTGGCAGGATATCCGGCGGGGCGACTGTCGAACGTGAAGAACTTTCAGATTTTGTGGAGAACGGGCGAGTGACGCTGCAGTTGCAAAATCCCGATTTCACAACGGCTGAACGAATCGCACAGGTGGTCAATAAAACCTTCGCCAAAAGCTCGCACGCCGTGGACGCCGGGACCGTTCGAATCGAAGTGCCCAAAACGCTGACCAAGGCGAAATTAGTCGGATTCATACGCGACATATACGCGATGGAAGTCCAGGTCGACACGCCCGCGGTGGTTGTTGTAAACGAACGGACCAGTACAGTTATCGTTGGCGCAAACGTAAGCGTTTCAATGGTCGCAATCGCCCACGGGAGCCTGTCGATAATCACCCAGGAAAAAGAGGAAGTCTCGCAACCTAACCCGCTGTCAGAAAGCGGGACCACCGAAAAAGTTAACCGCACCCAGATAGACACCAAAGAGGGCGACGGTATGTTGCATGTGATCCCCCGTTTGGTGTCGGTGGCTGAATTGGCCCAGGCCCTGAACGCCATGGGCCTGACGCCCAGCGATCTGATCGCAATCTTTAACGCACTGTCAAAAGCTGGAGCTCTTCAGGCCGAACTGAAGATCATGTAGGAGCATCTATGAGTGATTTTTCGACATCCTTTAATCCGATCCCAATGCCTATGGGCGCCCAGGGTCCCGATATTCAACAGTATCTGAACACAGGCGATTCGAAGGGTATTGAAGGCCAGGAGGATATGGCTCAGGCGGCAAAGGATTTTGAGTCGGTCTTGCTCAATCAATTGATGCAGGAAATGTCTCGCACGATACCAGATTCGGGATTCGACAACAGCGGCGCGACAAAGCAGATCCAGAGCATGTTCTGGTCGTTCATGGCCGAGGAAGTCGCCGACAACGGGGGACTGGGACTTTGGCGAGACATACAAAAATACTGCACGGGTCCTGACCAGGGAAATCCGCCTGCACCGACGGTGGAGCAACAACTATGACACCCCCCGGAATAGAACCGATTGTCGAGGACCTGCTGAACGTCCTGGATAACGAAACCAAGCTGCTGGAGCTGAAGCGGTCGCAACTGGCCGATTTGTCGGAAAAGCTTCTGCGCAACGATAACGAAGCGGTGGAAACGCTGCTCGAACAGATCGAGAGCACTGAAGAATTACAGGTGCTGATGGCCCACAGGCTACAGAAGCTTCGTCAAACGCTGGCCGGCGCCTTCGGGCACCCAGCCGATGGCTTCAAACTCGCCTGGTTGATCGACCAATTACCGCACGCCCAAGCGATGGCGCTTACCGCCAGCCGCCAGCGAGTCAGCGAAAAGGTCATCGAGTTCCGCAAGCAGCATCTCGAAACAACGATATTCCTGCGCGAATGCTCGCGAATCACGGGCATGATGCTCGACACGCTGGCTCCGTCGAGCTCGACGACAACCTACGACGCTGAAGGACCTGATCGATGGCGGGCCGAAGCCGGACTGCTGGATATGGAGCGATAAGCGATGGGAAGCTATAATATAGGCCTGAGTGGTTTGCAAGTCGCCGAGCGAATGATGCAACTGGTCAGCACTAATATCGCAAACGCGACGACTGAGGGTTATCACCACCAGGATGTCGTTGTGCGCCCTATCGTCCTGAACTCATACAATGGCGTGGGAATCGGTGGAGCGGAAGTCACCGAAGTAAAACGCAACGTCAACAGTCTGTTGGAGCTTGAAATCACGCGCCAACAAGTCAATCTGAGCCAGACGAACGAAGAACTGAACATTCTGAGAACGGTGGAGGCGGCGTTCGGTGACCTTGGGTCGGGCGGGCTGGCGGGGGCGATCGACAAGTTCTTCGGCGCACTTACCGAACTGTCGGCCGATCCGCAAAATCAGGCTCTGCGAGTTCAGGCAGTATGGGCCGGAGACGCGGTGGCCGGTGAGTTCCGCAATATCGGGCGGTTCCTTTCAGATGTAGAAGCCCAGGTGCAACAACAGGCAGAGGGGTTCGTTAACGACTTTAATGCTCTGGGCGCCGAGGTCGAGGATCTGACAGATGAAATGGACGCTCTGGCCTTCCAGGGCGGGTCGAGCAATATTCTCCGCGATCGACGCGATCAGGCGGTGAGACAAATGGCTGAGCTGGGTAATATCCAGGTTGCCGGCGCCGAAGACGAGACTGCCGCATCGTTGCGTGTGTCGGCATGGGGAACCCCGGTGGTTTCGCGGTCGTCGCTTATGGAGATTGAAGTAACGGTTCTCGATGACGGTAATCTGGGTGTTGGGACCAAAGACTCCGGCGTCTATCGGGACAACGCGCGAGGTGGGAAGATCGGCGCGATGCTCGAGATGAAAAATGAGGTCATTTCCGGTATCCGAAGTGATCTGGACGCGCTGGCCAACCACATCGCCAACGCAGTCAACGATCTGCACGTTCAGGGGCTGGGCGCCAGTGGTGCGTTTACCGAATTGACCAGTATTACGGTCGAGGATATTCCTGTCGGTCAGTGGACACCCCCGCTGGCCGCTGGCAGCGTATACGTTCGCGTGACTGACACCAGCACCGGAGTTGTGACGCGAAGCCAGATCGATGTCGACCCGACCGACACCTTTTCCGATGTTGTCGCGAGCTTTGACGGGGTGGACGGTTTGTCGGCTTCGATCAGTAATTCGGCGCTCTCGCTGAACGCCGATCTCGGTCACACATTCGACTTCCTCCCGGAGCTCATGCCCACGCCTTACACCAGCGCCATAACCGGAGACGCGCCTGTAACAATCGACGGAGTATACACCGGCTCGGACAATCAAATATTCACAGGCCAGATCGTCGGGACCGGTAGAGTTGGCGTTGACAACGGGATAACGCTGGAGATACGCGACCAGGGCGGGCAGATCATAAAAACATTGAATGTCGGACAGGGATACGCCGCCGGAGACATCCTCGATATTGGTTCCGGAATGGCGATCTCGATCGGGGCGGGCGACTTCAATGACGGAGACGAATTTACGATCCAGGCCATTGGCGACAGCGACACCTCAGGGTTCCTCAAAGCCACAGGAATAAACGCGTTCTTCTCAGGGACGGGCGCAGCAGGCATAGCGGTGCGATCAGATATCCTGGCCGATCCGAGCGGGCGACTGGCGATATCGAGAAGTTCGACGGGAAGCGATAGTCAAACCGTTACGCGAATGACCGATCTGCTCAGCGGCCCACAAGCCGCACTGGGCAATGCGTCGATCTCTGATTATTACCGCGGTATGGTTACCGGTCTCGGTCAGCTTGTTGTTGTTAGCGAGGCCAGGAGCAAAGGTCTGGAAGGCGTGATGACCCAGTTGAACGCGCAACGTGATGAGATCAGCGGAGTGGATCTCAACGAAGAGACCGCCAAGCTGATATCGATTGAACGAATGTTCCAGGGTATGGCGCGAGTCATCTCGGCACAGGATAAGGCGATAGGCGAATTGATGGACCTGCTATGATGAACTACCTAGATCAACGAGAGAGTGCGATATGAGCGGATGGGGAACCATACACGATAATATGATGTTTGGGCTTCGCACCCATTCGCAAACTCTCGCCAAGCTGCAAGAGCAGGCCGCCTCGGGCGTTAGAGTCTCGCGAGCTTCGGACGACCCTACGTCAAGCCACCAGATAATGAACCTCCAGTCGCAGAGCGAATCCCTGGACGCATACGATACTAATATCGATCGGGTTGTGGGGAATATCGAACAAGCCGACGTGGTTATGCAGGAAGTATCGCAACTCCTGATGGAAGCCAAAACGCTGGTCTCACAAGTCGGATCAGACACCTACAGCCAGGCGCAACGAACCGCAAATGGCGAGGCGATCAACCAGATGATCTCCCAGGTGGTCTGGTTGGCGAACAGTGAAGTGCTCGGGCAGAGACTCTTCAGCGGGAACGAGACCGCAACGGTGCCCTACGTCGTCGAGGAAACAGACGGGATGATCAGATCGGTGAGCTACCAGGGCGGAAGGCACTCCACCAGCACGCCGGTCGCCCCGGGTGTTGAACAGCCCGGAACGCTGGTCGGTGAAAAGGTTTTCGGGTCGTATGACAGGCAGGTTCCGCAGATGTTTGGTGACACCGGGGCGGGCGTCGGGTCGGGAACTTCCACTGTGCGGGGCGATATCTGGTTGACTGCAACACACGATACGACAACGTTCGCAGGAGCCACCGGAGTGGCCGCAGGAAGCAGATCGGCGTCCGAGGACACGATTCTCGGAACTTCACACACGTTAACCATCGACGCGGACAACGCTACGGTCCAGCTGGACTCCGGGCAAAGCGTTCCCTATGGCGCGGGCGGAGACGACGCGAACCTTGCGGTTACCAATGCCGACGGGGATACGGTTTACATTGACGTGACTAATCTGGCGGGCGGGCTTACGGGCGTTACGAATGTGGCGATAACTGCAACGGCGAAAATGTCGATAGACGATATGGTCAGTACGGTTGATGTTACGACGTTCGGCGAAAACGAGGCGATTACTGATTCGCGAACTGGTCAAATTCTGTACGTCGACGCCACCTCGCTCCAGCGAGTCGGCCTGGAACCGGTTCACATAGCCGGAACGAGTAACGTATTTGACGTGCTTATTGCAGCACGCGACGTACTGCTGAATGATCGTGGTCTCAGCCGAGCCCAGCAGGGTGAGCTCACCACCGGAACCGTGCTCGAATCGTTCGACGAGATTATCACGACAGTAATCGCCAATTCAACCGCCGTCGGCGGAAGGCTCCAGGCGATGTCCAACCTGAAGGGCAGCGTAGCCGACATCAAGCTAAGCTTAGATACGCGCCGTTCGGATCTACAGGACGCCGATATTGTTCAGCTCGCCACGGATCTCGCACGCACCCAGGCGTTCTACGAGATGGTTCTCGCCGCAAGCGCAAAAGTACTGAAGGTCTCGCTCCTGGACTACGTATGATAAACTTTCGACCGCGCGGCGCGTCGAAAAAATATACGCTCACCGCACACGCGGACAGTAAGTAACCACTTCGAGGCCGAGAGCCTGAGGCGCCAATTTTTTTTCATGGTCGTAAAAACACCGCACAACGCGTTTTTATAGGGGAATTACACGCTTAAACGAGGTGGGAGGGAATTACTCCCGATGGCAAGGATCTTCGAGGCCTACAGGCACGCGATTTGCATTGGTTCGGTGTCGACGCCGTGCTATGCGCAATGCGTCGAGTCAAAGGATAGAACTGAATGGCTAATACATCACAGGAAACCGCCGATAACCACGGTCCGGGGCTTGGAGTCTCTGTTGGGCGATCGGATCAGTTGGAGTTTATCCAGAAGAGCCTGTTGTCCGATCCGGCGAATCTTAGAGATCTCACCCACGCTGGTATCTTGTTGCACGAAATGGGACGGGTCGAAGAATCTGCGGCTCATCTGGCCAGGGCAATGTCGGCGGTCAAGCCTGCCGAATCTGCGTATAGTCTCTCCGATGTTCACAGCGGGATCTTGGCGCAAATGGGTGATTGTTACGCGGACGATTCAGACGATGCGACCGCAGAGAGGCACTATCGGGCAGCCATCGCCTTATCACCAACATACTCGGCGCCATACGTAGGGCTCGGGACAATCGCATTGCAGGCAGACAGGTTCGAGCAGGCCAGAGAATTCTTTGAAACCGCGATAGAAATCCAGGACGACTGCGGTGAGGCGTACAGTGGGTTGGCGATTATCCACGAGAACCAGCAGGACTATTCCGCCGCTTTTGAAATGCATCTCAAGTGCCTGGAATTGGACACCAATAACCTTGTTGCGTTGCTGGGATTGTTCCAGGCATCCTGTGAGATGGGCACATTCTCCAAGATTACGCATTATTTGGAAATCTACCTCGGTGGAAATCCTGGCGATACTTCGGTGTTGTTTTGCCTCGCGACGCTCTACGCAAGGGATGGGAGATTGCAGGACGCCAAACGCGTCACACAGAAAATTCTGACACTGGAGCCGGAGAAAGAAGGCGCCGCCAGGCTACTGTCCCAACTGAACGAAGCAGTTGCCTGAATAGAAAATTCAATTGGCGAACAACATTATATAGCATTGCACGGAGTTAACGCCCCAACTTAATATGACCTTTAATGCCCATGGGAACACATGCGTGAATGGATCAGTATCGCAACGCCTGGCGGAAATATTGAACCAGCAGATTTCATTGGCCAGGACCGGCAAGCTCGATCAAGCCATGGCGATCGCTGGGCAGGTTGACGAAATCCTGTCTCAGGTTGATAGCAAGCAACGGGCGGAAATTGCGTCTGATACTGTAATTCGGGATCTTTATAACCAGTTGGGGCTGATTATCAGCGCAGAAAAAAACGAAACCGCCACCGAGCTTTCGGGAATCAGAAAAGGAAAAAATACGCTACGAGCGTATAAAGATATATCATCGCGATAGGTAGCGGTATATGCCGTTAGCTTTGAGCTTAAGTGCCCATCAGCACGATTATTCCCCCAAGCAGTCGTTTAGGCAAGGGTGACGAATGGTGTTTTTTTGAGATATTTATCGGCGATAATTCTGGTTAATGGTTGATTTAGGAACCTTGCTGATTTTATAGTGTGCATATCACCGGGTTTTAAATGATCGGAATGATGGGTTTGAAAATTAGAGTGTAGCCTGATTTCAAAGATTCTGATTTTTTTATATGTGCCATTAATGGCAGGACTTAAGAGTTTATGCTCAGTAGCAGCAAGGATGCTGTCAGGGCGGATGTCTATGCGGACGTGGAGTTCAGGCTTCATACCCGCAGGGGATTAACGAACGCGCATCTTTTCTCGGGCTTGGGTTTTTTACTGGTTGGTTCGATCAATTTGCTATGTCGATTCTCTGTGATGGGGGAATGCGATAAGTGAAAAATAATAATGATTGTCCGGCCAGATTGCTGCTGACGGTTGGGGAGGATATGGCCCAGCTTCTGCAGCAACCCGGCTGGCTTGACAAGTGGGATGGTGAAGTAATTCCCGCCCGAGACACCGCCGCCGCGCTGGTGCTCATCCGTCAGCTCTCGCTATCGCTGATTTTAGTGTCATGCGATATCAGTTCTGCTGAAATCGTTAAGTTCATTCGCGAGGTCAGAGCCATTTCCGCCGATGCGCCTTTGGTCATTGTCTCTCAGAGCGAAGGCACCGACGACGCGGTCAGGTTTATTCACGCAGGCGCCTCCGGGCACATTGTAAAACCGCTCGATAAAATTTCATTCAGCCGTTTGGTTGAAGGCCTCAGGCGTGAGGAAGACAGCGGTGACGCCAGGCGAAAACGCTTGTTCTGTTCGGCTGCGCCCGATGGCGTCGAGGTTGTCGGGCAGAGTGCAGGCGCCGCCAAGTGCTTGGAAATGGCGAGGTTGGTTTCTGAGAGCTACTGTAATCCCATATTGATTCTCGGTGAGACCGGAACGGGTAAGGAGCTTATTGCTCGATCGGCCCACTGGTGGCGTTACGGTGATTTCAGTCAGTTTGTCGCCGTTAATTGCGCCACGCTAACTGCTAACCTCATGGCCAGCGAGTTGTTCGGTCATGTTAAGGGCGCCTTTACCGGCGCTGATCGCGATAAGACAGGTTTGTTCGAGGAGGCGGAAAACGGTAGTATTTTCCTCGACGAAATCAGCGAAATGCCATTGGATTTGCAAGCTCAGCTCCTTCGCGTGATTCAGGAGCGAACCTTCCGCAAGGTGGGGGCTACACGAGATACAAAGTGCAACGCAACGATTCTGGCTTCGAGTAACAGGGATCTTCTCAAGGAGATCCAAGCCGGTAGGTTCCGCGAGGATCTTTACTATCGTCTGGCGGTTCTTCCGATTACTGTCCCTGCGTTGCGGAGCGAGGAGCGACGTGACGACATCATGTTGTTGGCGGAGTATTTCCTGGAATCGTACAAGGCTCCCCGGCCCAGCGGAGTTTTGCGTTTCGGTAGGGATGCCAAGCGACTTTTGATGCAATATCACTGGCCTGGAAACATACGCGAGCTTCGTAATGTAGTTGAGCGGGCGATTATTCTCGAGCGGACTGACGAAATCTTGGCATCGAGCATAATTTTCGATCAGGTGATTGAGCAAGCCCGACCGGCGCCTGTGGAGTCCCTGGAAAGTTCACCGCAGGATTTTTCGCTGGAAGCCGCTGAACGCGAGTTTATCCAGCGTGCTTTAGACGAGACTGGTTGGCAGCGAACACGTGCTGCAGCGCTTTTGGGTATAACGCGTGCGACTTTGTACGCCAAGCTGAAGCGTTACGATATCAAGATTCCCACCGATGGGCCTCCGATGGCGGATGCTGATGGTCCAAACGAGGCTGTTTGCGCTCCTCCGGAGCATTCGAAGGCTTCTAAAGTGTCTGAAAACCGAACAACGCCTGCATAAAACCCTTACACTTCTTGTTGGGCATTTCTTTCACCGTGCGCAAAACCCCTTGTTTTTAAGCCTGTTATGGCTTTTGCTCTGATCTGGCATGAATATTGCACCCGAAAGACGGCGGGACCGGTGCGTATCACGGTAAGTCTGTTGATTTACGTGTCATCGGCCCATGAGCGGAAACTGATAACGAACAATGGCAAAAGATTCCACTGAACAACCAGATCAGACGCCGGAAGCTTCCGGTGACTTGCTTGGCCAGATCCTCGCTGCGCAGAAGGGGCAGGTTATGGCCAATAAGCAGGGCGCTGATGAGGTCTCCGCCAGCCAACCCGCCAGCCAACCCGCAAGTCAACCCGCCAGCCAACCCGCAAGTCAACCCGCAAGTCAGCCCGCCAGCCAACCCGTGATCGAATCTGCTATCGAATCCGCCAGCGAATCCAAAAGTGTATCCAAGGCGGCATCGCTGATTACCGGGGCGTTTAAAAAGCTCTCGCTGGCGCATATCTTCCTGTTGGTTAATGTTTTAGCCATTGTAGCGGTCCTGGTTACGTTGAATTATTTCCCGCTGAGGGGTTCCGCCGACGCCAGCAATCCAGGGGTTCAGGGAGATATCGAATCTGGCGCCAAACCGAAACAGCCCTCTGCTAAGGTGATTGAAGCTGCTCCGGTGGCAGTTGAAAAACCTCAAGCCGCCTCCTGGACCCAAGCGCGAACCGCCTATGCGAACAGGAAATACGCTGCAGCGCTCAGCCAATATACTTTGCTGAACCAGATCGCACGAAACAGTCCGGAACCGGACATGGTTTCAGAGTTCTTCCAGCTTCGAATGGCCCAGTGCTATGAACAGCTCGTTCAACCGCAGCAGGCCCAGAAGTTGTTTCAGATCGCTGCTGTCGGAAAGTCGCCGGTTATTCGGGGGGTGGCGAACTATCATCTCGCTATGTCGCATGAGCGTGCTGGGCGATATTCCCAGGCGAAACGAAGAGCGTATCTGGCTGCGGCGGCATTGGCGGGGCTCAGCGAGCGACTTGCACTGGAGACCAATTGTGATTTCCTGATCGCACGCACGCTTACCGCAAGCGCCTTATCGTTCTATGGTAAAGCCGAATCTGTCAGTTGGGACAACATGCTGCAGGCCGATCCGATGGTTGGGCTTGACGAGGGGCAGTTGCGAACGCTCTTGAATGACGGAGTCAAGACACACAGTGGTGCGGTCTTGAGCCCGAAAATCTATCAGGACAAAAACACCCGCTCTGATCGCTGGACGCTGGTTTGCAAGCAAACTCCGCTTAGAGAACTTTTAAACCGTTTTGCAACTGACGCCCAATCCGAGCTTCGTTGGGTGGCGGTGGACACCGCGGTGCAAAATCGCCCTATGACTTTGCATATCCGGCGCGTCGGCGGTCAAAAGCTTTGTGAATTGGCGGCCGGTTCCGCCGGTTTGATCGTTCGTTTCACCGGTCAGGAGATCGATATATATGATCCCGCCGGTTGCGACTCATTGAAGCAGCAGCGTGACCTTCTGGTTTCCGAAGCCATGGTCGTATGGCGGCGCCTTTTCCTTCGCCTTCCGCGAGATGATCGCATCGGCCAGGGGCACTTTACAATGGCGCTTTTGCAGGAATGTTCCGGTGACGTGACTGGGGCGATAGGGCAGTATCGTACGATGGCGAAAAAATTCGCCAATGCTCGTTTGGCTCCTGATGCGTTGCTTGCCGGTGCGAAGCTGCGTATCGCACTCCGCGATTTCTCAGGGGCTCGCAAGGAGCTTCTGACGCTGCTGGACACGTATCCGGGTAGTTCCAAGTCGGCTGAAACATACGCCTCGCTGGGTGAGGCGACGCTGAACGCCGGGCGAGCCGATGAGGCGTTTGCAGTCTTCAAGAAGCTCTTTTTCCTCAACCATGACAACGAGTCGAAGCGTTTGGCCAGTTTTGGCGCCGGTAAATGCCTTTACCAGCAGGGTGAGTACGAGAAAGCGTTAAAGTGGCTTGGCGATCATATTACATTTACCAAGAAAGATCAGCGGGGCGATTTGTCCAGAGCGTATCTATTGTTGGGCAAGTGTTATGCGGCTTTGGGGAGCCCCAGGCAGGCGATAGCATCATATAAGGCGGTGCTTGCGACCAGGCCCAGCGAAGCCCAACGGATCGAGACCAGTTTGGCCTTGGCGGGCGCATGGCGCGATGGCGGAGATTTGCCAAAAGCACTCGGCGCGTCGCTGCAGGTCGTTGCCGAGGTCCCCTCCGGAGCGAAGAAATACCAGGCGATGCTGATAACGTCCGGTATTTACCGAGAAATGGGGTTGCCCAACAGGGGTGCGGTTTTCATTAACAGTAACATCAACGAGGTCCGTGATCGTGACATGCGGGCCAAACTCCGTATCGACCAGGCTCGCTGCTATCGCGACGCCAAGCGGTTTGCAGACGCATACGCTATTTTGGTCAAGGCTCCGGAGATGCTGTCGCCCGGAAAAGATGCACAGCAAGCCGCTTGCGATTTGGCGGATGTGTGTCTTCGGCTGGACCGTCCGGGCCAGGCTGCTGTTGTCGCCGCCGGCGTGTTGAAATCCTCAAAGACCGGACCGCATCACAAGCGCGCCCGGGGACTTCTGGTCGAGGCGTATCTGGCGAAAAAAGAGTACGAGAACGCCGCGACAGTTCTCTCAGGGATTCAGATGGATAAACTCGGAGCGAAGCAATAATGAAACATTGCAACGTTATAAGCATATCGTTGGCTGGATTGGTGTTGCTGTTGGGAGCGACACTGTGGGCCGAGGATAACCAAACTGCCCCCAGCGATTCGCCCGGATCGAACGTGAAGGCCAGCAGGCGCGAGTTGTGGCGGTCGAGTATCCAGACCCCGGACCAGGATGACCAAAGCGCAAAGGGGCTCCAGGATGCGATTGCCCGCTTGCAGCACTCGATGAATGGGACAACGCCCCAGGCGGTCACCGCCCCTGCGCCGGCGTCGACAACCAGACCGGCGACCACCCAACCGAGGTCGAAAACGCCCGTAATTGCGTTTGCGACGTCCAGGCCTTCGACAATGACCAGCGAGACCAAAGAGAAGATTCTAAAACTCAACGGTGTCACCGATCCCGGAGCCCTGGCCGACGTATTGTTCCAGGCGCAGCATCCGGATCTGGCGGTGGTGTTTTACGGGCGGGCGATCAAAGGGGCGACAACTCCTGAAACCAAGGCATGGTTGCTGTTCCAGACGGCCAATTGCAGCAACGAGACCGACCCCAAAGCCGCAGTGAAAACATACGACCAGCTTGTCGCCTCGCACCCCAAATCGCTCTGGAGCAATATCGCCAAGTTGCAAAAGGGTATGGTGCAGTGGCGCACTACGAACAACATGATGCTCCTGTTGAATGACATTGAACAACAGGGACAACCCGCATCCAACGTATCGGAGCAGAAGTAGCCAATGGCCGATCAAGATAAAGCCAACGAGTTGCACAACGCTGAAATTTGCAGCCGCTACCAGATAGCAGGCGCCAGCGATAATCTCATGGATATCGTTTCCCTGGCGAGGAAAGTTGCTCCGACATCGGCTCCTGTTCTGATAACCGGTGAGAGCGGAACGGGCAAGGAACTGGTCTCTTCGCTGATTCATGGTGAATCCAATCGCTCTGAGGAACCCTACATTTACGTTAACTGCGCCGCTCTTGCCGAATCGCTGCTGGAAAGCGAACTTTTCGGGCACGAGAAAGGCGCCTTCACCGGTGCGCATGATCGTCGCATAGGGCGTTTCGAACGGGCCGACGGCGGGACGCTGCTGCTGGACGAAATTTCCGAAACGACCCCGAAACTGCAGGCCGAGCTCTTGCGAGTGCTCGAACAGCAGAAGTTCGAACGCGTCGGCGGTGTCGAAACCGTGAGTGTAAACGTCAGGATAATCAGCACGTCGAACCGCAATCTGTCGCAGGAAGTCACTCGCGGACGATTCAGAAAAGACCTCTACTATCGACTCGGCGGGATACACCTGTTCCTGCCGCCTCTGCGGGAGCGTTACGATGACATACAGGATATTGTGTGGCATTTTGTGAATCTCTACGCGCCGGAAACAAACAGGCGGATCACCGCATTAGACAAAAAAATGATCGGAACGTTCCGGCAATACGATTGGCCCGGTAACGTCAGGCAACTCCGTAATGTGGTGCGGGGCGCGCTGATTTTAGGGCAGGGCGAAACGCTGTCGCTGGACGGGGCTCCTTCACTGGGAGCCGATCTCGAAAGCGACGGACAGTCGGAAAGCTCGACTCTGCAACTAAGAGAAATCGAACGCCGAACAATTCTCGAAGCGCTTCGAAGAACCCAAAGGAACCAGGCAAAAGCCGCCGTCCTACTGGGCATAAGCGATCGAACACTCCGTGAAAAACTGCGGCGATACAAAAGCGCCGAAGAACTCCAAACCGCGGGAGAAGCGTAATGGCTGGAAAAGTCAGCATTATTAATTATCTCGAAGCCGGTATCAAAGGCTCGGGTATGCGTCAGGCGGCGATCGCGAACAATATCGCCAACATGGGCACGCCGGGATATCGACGGGTTGACGTGACGTTTGAAAACCGCTTGGCAAAAGCCATCGCCGACGGGAAAGAGGTCAGCCTCGATGAACTGGAGCAAGAGATCATACGCCCGAAAAACACAACCGTCGACGCTAACGGAAACGACGTGACGCTGGAAATGGAAATTGGCGCCATGGTCAAGAACGTATCAATGCAAAAAACCTACCTGCGCCTGCTGGCCAGGACGTACAGGAAAATGCAATCGGCGATTACGCTGAAATAGGCAGGAGATAAAACATGGGTGTAAATAGTATTCCCAGTGCGGTTGACATAGCAATTTCGGGACTTCGGGCCGAGTCGGCCCGCATGAACGTTATTGCGGGCAATATCGCGAATTCTAAAACATCACGAACGCCTTCGGGCCAACCGTATCGAAGGCAGGAAGTTATTCTGTCAACGGGCAGTTCGGCTTTTGGCGGACCGGAAATCATGAACATCGCCGCCGACATGAGCACCGAGTTTAAAGAGGTCCATCAGCCCGGACACCCCGACGCAAACGATAAGGGGTTTGTGAAAATGCCAAATGTGGACCTGCCCATAGAGATGATAAACCTGACCGCGGCAAGTAGGGCGTATCAGGCCAATGCAGCCGTTATGAAAAGGCACCAGGAAATCGTGGAAGCGGCAATCGCGCTGCTGAAATAGGTAAAGGAAGATCAATGACACCAATTAATCCCATTCAAACTCCGGGCGCCGCGATACCCACACCGCAGATATCCGGAATCGGACAAAAAAACGCACCGACGGGCAAGAGCGATTTCGCCGGTAAGCTAGGTGAGTATATCGACCAGGTCGACGAAACCCAGAAGGCTTCAGCCGGCACTGTGGAAAACCTGCTGAGCGGAAAGACACAGGATATTCTGCCAACCGTCGCAGCGGTCGCCAAAGCCGACATGAGCTTCAAGCTCCTGATCGGCGTTCGTAACAAGGTGATCGAAGCTTACAAGCAGACCATGAACATGCAGATATAGACTCGCTGATGCACAAGGAACGTGCGGAGAAGCAAAGTGGCTGAATTATCGGGAAATCTTGTACAAGCGTGGCAACGGACCAATCTGGTTCAACGCGTGATACTCATGACGGTGCTGCTTGCCTGCGCCGGGGCGGGTGTTTTGCTCATGGGTTGGGCTAGCAAACCGAACATGGGTATGCTATATCGCGATCTTGAGCCTGAGGAAGCGTCGGCGATCGTTGAAAAAATTCGCGACGCGGGAATCGAATACGAACTTACAGGCGGTGGGACATCGATAAACGTTCCCGTCAGTGAAATCTATTCGTTGCGATTGCAGATGGCGTCAACCGGTCTACCGCAGGGCGGGCAAAAAGGATATCGGATCCTGGATGAAGCCGAATTCGGATCGAGCCCAGACAAGCTCAGGATAAATTACATACGCGCCGTCGAGGGCGAACTTTCCAGAACCATTCAAATGATCGACAGCGTGACTAACGCGCGAGTGCACATCGTGGTGCCTGAAGGCAGATTGTTTGCCCAGAAGCAGAAAGGCGCGTCGGCAACTGTCGCGTTGAGGGTTAAGTCCGGTTGGAGAATGAGTCCGTCTAAAGCGGCGGCTATTGTGCATATGGTAGCCGGAGCCGTGGAAGACCTCCTCCCGGAGAACGTGGTCGTGGTCGCCAACGGTGAGATAGTGTCCAGCTCAGAAAAGGACACGATGGGCGGTCAAGGCGGAAGCTTCTTCGATTACAAAACACGGGTCGAGGAAGTCAGCGCCAAAAAGGTGCAGGATATGCTCACTGCGGCGTTAGGGCCTGATCGCGCCTCGGTGCGGGTCGCTGCGGTAATAGAAACGCTGAACAAGAGCGAAACCACCGAAACCTACGACCCGGAAGCAAAAGTGATTTCAAAGGAGGAAATCAAGAGTACAACGACCACCGGAGCCGACGGATCAAAGGCCGGAGGAAGCAGCGAAGAAGAAACGCTCAGTGAATACATGGTCAGCCGAACCATCAAGGAAACCATCGATCTGCCTGGAAAAATATCATCGCTTTCAGTAGCGGTGCTTGTGGACCTGAGCCCACCGCCCGTGGCTGAAGGGCAGGAGCCAGTCAAAGGGACGGCGCTTACCGTTGCCGATATCGAGGAAATGACACGCAGCGCAATCGGACTCAGCGAGACCGACACGCTGTCAGTCAAGGAAACGCGATTCGCCAGTTCCGCCGCCGCGGTGTTGGAAATGCCCGAAGAGGGCGGTGGGTTCACCGATCCGGCGTTCCTGCTGGAAATGGGAAGGCGGTTCTCATTGGGAATCCTGGTTATCGGGGCGTTGCTGGCGTTGAGAATGTTCCGCGGTCCGAAGGTCAAGGCGGCGTCGGCTGCACTTGGTGAAAACGCGCAACTTGGCGCCGAGGGCGCCGAGTCTGATCACCTGCTGCCAAACGCCGGAGCCAGCCCCGAAGCCCTTCGTTCACAAATCACAAGCGCACTGCAGAACAATCCCGAAGAAGTTAAGAAACTTTTCCTGCACTGGGTCGAATCCAAACAGGAGAGCGTGTAAATGGCGACTACGGGCGCTAAAAAAGCCGCAATGCTCCTGAGGAATCTGGACCCCGCCACGGCTGCGGAGCTACTGCAATCAGCAGGCCCGGAAATGCTAACCGAAATCGCGGTCGAAGTGGCGGTGCTTGAGCGAGACGGGGCCGGTTCAGACCTCGCCTCGCAGGAGCCCATCATGGAATTTTCTGATCTGCTGCAAGGACACCGGGCTCCGCGAACCGGGGGCGAGTTTGCACGCGAAATGCTGCAACTGGTGCTTGGCGATCAAGAGTCACAGCAAGTACTCACGCAAGTCGACCAGCGACTTCGTACGTTGGATCCGTTCGGGCGGATCCGCCTGGCTGGAGCCAGCGAAATCGCCGAAGCGCTCGCGGGCGAATCCGCACAGGCCGCCTCAGTTATCCTCTCGGAGCTACCGCCGAAAAAGAGCGCCGAACTGCTCGGCTTGCTCGATGAAGGAACTAGCGCCCTGGCCGTTGCGTGTATGGCCGGTTCCCAGGCGGTGTCACCGGCGACAAGGCAACGAATCGCCAGTATCGTACAGGGACGACTCGAACAAATCGCCAAAGATCGGGCCGAAAACGGGCAAACTGAACAGTCGCAACAACGCTACAGAAAAGTTGCGGTGCTGCTGCGAGGCCTTGATGTGGCCCAGAGAGATCAACTCATCGCAGCACTGGTCGAGCAGGATGGCGAGACCGCAGAAAGCGTTCAGAAATATATGGTGACTTGGTCCGATATCAATATCGTAGGTTCGCGGTCGCTGCAGGAGGCCTTGTCGAAGGCTGAGGGACGCGAACTTGCCCTGGCGCTGGTGGACGCCGATCCGCAAGTTCAGGAAATAATTAAAGAGAATATCTCCGAACGGGCAAGGGATATGTTGGAAGAGGAAATCTCGTTGCTCTCGTCGACCAAAGCTGCTGATATCGAACAGGCCCGCGAAAAAATACTCGATATGCTGCGTGAGATGAACAAACGTGGTGAACTGGAGTTTGAGGCGAATTGACCGTAATGGCTGATTATCTTGAAATACAGTTTGATCGTCCGTTGGCGTCGTTGCATACGTTGCGGCCTGAGCAGATGGCTGGCGACCATGCGCAAATGTCGCAGAAAATGCAGGAGCAGATAGAGGCTGAGCTGGCCGAATTTCGCGTCGCTCGCGGCGCGCTGGCAAAGGCCCGAGATCAGTTCCAGGACATGTGCGATCAGTTCAGTCAAGAAGCCGAGCAGCAACTGCTGGCGCTCTCGATGGAAATCGCGCGAAAAGTGCTCATGCAGGAAATCCAGGCCCAACGATACGAAGTAGACCCCATCGTCCGCGAGGCGCTAAGCCGCCTGCCCGGACAAGTCGACGCCGAGGTGCATATGCATCCCGACGATCTGTCGCGTTGCGAACTGGCTCGCCAGGACGCTGCTGATTGCGACGACGGTGTCACTTTTGTAGCCGATGCGTCAGTGCATCGGGGCGAGTGTCTCGTCCGCACCGAACACGGAACTGTCGAATCGTCTATTGACGGGCATATGGACGAGATCGCCCAGGCGTTTAGCGAATCGGAGTAATGAAAATGGTTGTTGATCTGGCGAAATACGAACTGAAACTGAAACGCGTAGGGCTCATGCCCTATCGTGGTTCGGTTGTTCGCGTGGCCGGAATGATAGTCGAGTCAAAAGGCCCGCCAGTCGGTATCGGTCAGACCTGCGAAATACGAATGAGCAGCAACGGACGACGAGTACTCGCCGAAGTTGTCGGTTTTCACGGTGACAACCGCGTCCTCATGCCGCTTTCCGACATCGACGGTATCGCGCCGATGGACTCGGTCATCGCCAAATCTTCGCCGAATCACATGCGGCTTGGCGATGGTCTTCTGCAGCGCGTGCTTGACGGGCTCGGTGATCCGATCGACGGGAAAGGGCCTCTGGAAAACACCGAGCTGCAGCGAACCGACAATGCCCCGACCCCCGCGCTGAGCAGGCAGAAAATAAGCACCCCGATGATGTTTGGCGTGCGGAGTATTGACGGTCTGCTGACTTGCGGTAAAGGCCAGCGAATGGGTATTTTCGCCGGTAGCGGAGTGGGCAAAAGCGTGCTCCTCGGTGAGATCGCCCGTTCCAGCGACGCCGACGTTAACGTTGTCGCGCTGATCGGTGAACGCGGTAGAGAGGTGCGACAATTCCTGGAAGAATCGCTCGGACCCGAAGGACTCAAACGGAGCGTGGTGATAGTGGCGACGTCAGACACCTCGCCGATCCATCGGGTTAAGGGAGTGTTCACCGCGATAAAAATCGCCGAATATTTCCGCGACAAAGGTAAGAATGTGCTGTTCATGATGGACTCGCTGACCCGCCTTGCCCATGCACAACGAGAGATCGGACTAGCCGCAGGCGAACCGCCCACAAGCGGTGGATACTGCCCCAGCGTTTTCTCAATGTTGCCGAAGGTGACCGAACGCCTCGGCTCGGCGGCGAGAGGAAGCATCACGGGCATGATCACCGTGCTCGTAGAAGGCGACGACATGAACGATCCGGTCGCCGACAGCGTCCGATCTCTGCTCGACGGACATATCGTCCTGTCGCGTGAACTCGCCGAACGCGGGCATTACCCAGCCGTTGATGTCCTCAAAAGCATAAGCCGACTAATGAACTCCATTGCGGCTCCGGAACACCAGGCCGCTGCACGAAAATTCAAGGCGATCTACTCGACATACCAGAAGGCCGAAGACCTGATAAACATCGGAGCCTTTGCGCCAGGAAGCAATCATCGGATCGACAAGGCGATTTCGCTGATCGATAGGGTAAACGATTTCCTGATCCAGCCCACAGGGCAGCGATCAGAATTCGACCAGACCGTTCAACAGCTTTGCGATATGACCGAATCGTGGGACACTCTCCTGACCGACGCCGGTGGAGCCGCGGTTTAAATGAGGCGATTTCAATGGCCATTACAACGAGTACTGCAAGTGCGAATACAGCAGGAAGAAGCGATAAGGCCCGAGCTGATGCGCCTGTCGCAAGAGATAGCATTGGTTCACAGCACGATGTTCGCACGCCAGGCCTCGCTGCGAAACGCACTTGCCGGCTTGTGCGAACTTCCTGTTGCCGATCGTCTGACCACTCAACAGGAGTTCATGCGGTCAGCGGCTGTCGAAGAACAGTATATGGACCGCCTGCGGGAAGAGCTCAAGGGCCTGCAGGATATTCGCCAGGAAAAGATAGACGAATTCAACCAACTGAGAACTGCACGAGAAGCGTTGGAAAAGCTTCGCGAAAAAGCGCTCAGCCAGCACATTGCCGAGATGGGCAAGCTGGAGCAGAAAGAACTGGACGAAAATTCCCGCCAGGCGTTTTCACGCGGAATTATAGAGCAGCGAACCGTTGCTGCGGACTAAGGAGCGTCACATGAAAGGCAAACTGAAAATTATAATACTGGCGGTGATTGCGATCGTGAGTTTCGGCGCAGCTTACGTCGTTACGCCGTTGCTTGTCGATAAGCCCGCCCCAACGGCGTCGGGCGAGGACGAACAGAAAGACCCCGCCGATACTCCTCCTTCGGTGCCAGGAGTTTTGATTTCACCCGAATCGGTGCAGACTGCGACTATCGCGATGAAACGTGAGGAGCTCGGGACGCTGATAACAGAACTGCGTTTGAAGCTTGACGACTGCAGGGCGCGGGAAAAGGGGTTGGCCGAGCGTGAAAAACGCGTGAAAATCGCCGGTGACATCCTGACGAAGCAGGCCCAGGACCTCGAAAAGTTACGGTTGGGCCTGATCCCGGTGTTACAGCGTTACCAGGAAATTAAAAAAGATATCGAGAGCACCCAGATCCAGATCACCGCGGCCGAAGACAAGAACATAAAACTCCTTGCCGGACGATACGATGCGATGGGTTCCGAGGGGGCGGCGAAAATTTTGATCGATTTGTGGTCCGGTAAGCAGGAGGATCTGGCGATTAAGATTCTCTATTACATGCAGGCCCGTTCGTCTGCGAAGGTTTTGGCGGCGATATCATTATCCGATGACGAAAGTGCATCGGCGCTGGCGGCGCGGCTTTCCGAAAAATTCCCAACGGTTCGGAAGCCCTCAGCAAAGAAAGAAGGTTGAACCGTGGATATTGCAACAGTCATAGGCATAGTGATGGGCTTGTTTTGTGTTGTCGGCGCTATTATCGCCGGCGGTAGTCCCATGGTGTTCGTGCACATACCTTCGATGCTGATTGTCGTGGGAGGTATGCTCGCATCCACTTTGATACACTTTTCACTGAAGCAAGTGCTCAGCATTATGCCCGTGATAAAGAAAACTCTGTTTTACAAGTTGCCCACGCAGAATGAACTGGTGCAGGACATGGTCGATTACTCGGCGGTCTGCAGGCGGGACGGGGCGCTGGCGTTGGAAAAGGAACTGGCCACAGTTGACGATCCCTTTTTGCTGCAGGCGATGCGAATGATTGTCGACGGTCAGGAGGACGAGAAAATCGAAGACGCCCTCGATAACGAGATACGCTATCTTCAGGAAAGGCATTCCGACGGTAAGAAGATCATGGAGTTTATGGGCGCCGCCGGTCCTGCGTTCGGTATGATCGGAACCTTGATTGGACTGGTCGCAATGCTCCAGAACCTGAGCGATCCCGCAGGTCTTGGCGCCGGTATGGCCGTAGCGCTGATCACAACGTTTTACGGCGCCTTGCTGGCGAACTTGCTGTTTATCCCGCTGGCGGGAAAACTCGGAATTCGCTCCAAGCAGGAGTCGTTTATCCGAGAAATGATCCTTCAGGGCGTTATAGGTATCTCCCGGGGCGAGAGCCCGACGGCGGTTAGGGAGCGCATGCAGGCGTTCATGTCCGCCACCAAACGGGAAGAATTCAAGCCGAGCCAAGAGGCGAAGAAGGCGGCGATCTTGGCCGCGGCCTGATCTCCGTGATTGGGGTCGATGTGATACCCGGAAATGCCGTCCTCGATGATTTCCAGCGGACCTCCGAAGCAGGTGGCGAAGGTCGGCAGAC
>JABGPF010000403.1 GCA_018645065.1 Phycisphaerales bacterium | reverse complement strand
GGCAGCAAATATCGTCCGCCTATCAACAACCCCGACACCGCGCCAACCAGAGCGATGATCTGGAAGAAGAATTTCTGAGACCAGCCCAAATTCAGAAAACCCCAACCGGGCACCATCTCCATCGAACAAACAACTATCGCCAAGCCTAACAACCCACCCCCAAACTGCTGAGCCGCGGTCTGTTCTATCGGATGCTCCGCCATTTCACAGTCTCCTTCATTCTGTAACCGCCAACCGCTACCGGCGACAGTTCAGCCGATTTGAAATCCTTTACTTTCCGCCACAAAACAGCTTAACGACACAAATATATCGCGGCAAGAGAATATTTCAGTTCGAGGGAACACGTGTATGACTAGATTTCCTTGCAAGCAAGATTCTCATATTGCTGGGGGTGTCTGGCGGTTTTGATTTCGACACAGAGACTCAGAGGCTCAGAGAACGGCAAAGACAAAGATCTTTTTTGTAACGACAACAGAGAAAGCAGAGAAACAGAGGACGGCGAGATTTTCGTCGTTCTCTGTTTCTCTGTTGTTTTCTTGCCGTAACAAAAAAAACGCCTTTGCCGTCGCCGTTCTCTGAGCCTCTGAGTCTCTGTGTCGAAATCAAAACCGCCAGACACTCCCAGCCATATCAGTTACTTATTTACAGTAGCTTTGATCGAATAAGCGATGCCATTTAACAGATCCAGCCTGCCTTTATAGTTCTTGAAAAGTTTCGGATATTTCGCATTTGTTTCAATACCGGTATTGCACTTAACGCCTATAAACCAGACGCCGGGTTTGGGACGCTCGATAACCAACTTCTCATCGTTACCGCGCTTGTTCCTCGCTGATATAACATCCCGCTCACCTTTGAAAGCAAAGTCGCCTCGCTTGGCGTACAGGTTCATATCGTACTTGGCGCCGTCCAATTCAACTTTAAGTGTCGCTGTGTTCTTGGGTACTTTGATCGTGAAATGGTGATATTGCTTGTCGCCGATTTTCTCATATCCGGGCTTGGAGTTATTGTTCATCTTGCGGACGTCCCCGCTGGTGAGCGAGGCTTTGGCTGTATGCCTGCCGAACCCGGCATGCACGTATTTAAAAATCGCCGCCTGTACGTACTTAGTCTCGCCCATGTGCAAATCGGTTTCAGGGTGAGGGCTGCACGGAACGCTTCTGCCCCCGGTGTCTGAGGTTTTATACGCCCAAATAGCACAGGAATTTTGGCTTTTAATCTGCCTGCTGTTGGCGACTTTCAACCTGTTGTAGTCCAGATTCAGCGGATCGCTGTAGTCCCACGGATTCTTCATCGCGGCGAAATACTTCTTTGTGTTCGGCCCGTCAATGCACCGGGTCATGTCAAACAGGAACAGGGCTTCGCAATGCTCATTCCATAAACGCCAGGGCTCAACTTTCGGACCACCGGCCTCGCGAAGTCCAAACACCTTGTAATCGCTGAACGCTTTTGGGTAGTAATCCGCCACCGGAGACCGGGGCAATATCTTCCATGTTTTCTGAACCCACGTGCTTTTATCCTCGGGGTCGGGTGTCTCCCAATACTTCAGCGGGGTCTTGCCGTCGGGCAGAATTGCACTCACGCGTCCGCCGCCGACAACAGCTCCATGGTACCTTAGAGGACACGTATTAAAATTCTTCCTTTGAGCGCACCACGCCCCGGCGCAATTACCGGTATACCCGCCCCCGTTGGCCCAGAAGTCATGGACATTCTTGCACCCCTCCGGAGTCACCGCCCTGACATGAGACCTCGTTGTCCCGCCAAAAACCATCATAAAACGGTACCGGGGCTCTCTGTCAGGGTAAAGGATCAGACCGTTATCATCCTTCACGCCGTCTTTATCAACCCTCACAAAAACGTTCTGCGTTTCTTTGCTGTCGTAAAGATTCTCAACTGTAAACCCAGTCATCTTAACCGCCGGAACCTTCTCCGGTTTAGTAGCCGCCACACCCGTACCACCGTCAAACAGAATATCGGCGACATAACCTTCAGTTGAATTTCTAACCACAAACTTCCACACGTCGCCTTTTACGCGACGGCTGGGCCTTTTGCTGCTAACCTCATCCACCGCCCAATAGTAAGTCGTAGCCAGCGTCAGCATCTCGGGCTTATAGCGATTGGTCTTCAACAAACCGATATGCACCTTGGAGTCACGCTTCGTCACCAACTTCTCATCTGTCCCCAAATACAGATCATGCCTGTCAGCCGCAGCACCGGATTTCCAACTCAGTGTCGGATACGGATCGACATCGAACCCCCTGTGCTTCGGAGAAGGCCCGCTGCTGGCCGTCACCCCGCGCTGAGCAAGAGCATCCGTGCAAATCACGGACACAAGGATGAACAAAAAAACAACAAAACCCACCCGCTGCTTTTTACTCTCAACACGCATTCATATCTCCAATACATAGATTTATAATGAATCAAACCGCAAAAAGAAAACGTAAAAATTGCTGTTAAGTCGTTATTAAGACTATGAATTATTGAATTTACAATAATTAAGTAGTGTTTCCCCCCAAAACTTGCCGCGAAGCATGGTACAGCGCGGTGTGCCTGATCTTCGATTTTAGTTTCAACCTTAAAAAATAGTTGCAACTTTGATTTTAATGTTGTAACTTAAAATGTCGATAATGTTGTGGATGAAGGAGATTAACTATGGAAGCGAATATTCTCGAACGAATGTTGGCAGAGGAGTTTAATGCGTCTCCGGCAAAAGAAGTGGATTTCGTTTTCAACGATGGTCCAATGCGAATTGCCGCTGAAGTGAAGCTCCGGCAGCAGGGAGCACGCCAGATTCGTGAATCCTTGATCAAGATAGCGTCATACGTAGCTTCACACGAGGGGCTAGTCGACCAAGCCTACGTCTTTATCGCGTTGCGGCGCATAGGGCCATCGCGTGTCCGCCACGAGTGGAAATCCGCCATGCGGGCGTTGAAACCGGACATAGCGCGTCGACTCCGCCTCGTTGCCGCCGTTGGTTGCGAGGTTGTAGTAGAGCCTCCGAACGATCCACGGGCCAATGAACTGGCCCAGCGTTTTTGTCGGATCGTGGAGCGACTCGATGGGCCCCAGGAGACACATGAAGGGCATGCAGGCAAGGTCCGGTCAAGACGGATCGGGGCTCAATCAGGGTCTCCTCCGTGGAAACGCCTTGAGACTGAGAAGGTGCTTCTCAGCAGATGGATTCTGAATCAGGGCCCGATCGCCATCGGCGCCCTGCAGGGTCAAGTCGGATGCAGCTACCCCACCGTGCAGCGCGCGATTTTCGACCTGACCGAGAGCGGCATGGTGGAACGAGGCGCCCGGCGATCCGTTCGGCTGACCAAGTATCCCCGTGACCGATGGGCGAATCTTATCGCCATGCAGAATAATGTGTACCCAACGCTTGAGTTCGCAGATCCGACAAATTCCTCGGGGGCTCCCTCCAAACTGCTTGAACGACTCAATAGGATGAAGCCCTCGCAGGCGCCGAGTGTTGCCCTGGGCGGTGTTGAGGCAGCTCGAGGCTGGACTCCAAGTTTCAATCTCAACGGTCTGCCCCGGATCGACCTGGTCATCCACTCGCCAGACACTCGAGCCTGGGGCGCCATAGCGCAAGACTATGTGCGCCGACTCGACCCAGGCCTGATCCCTCGGGAAGGTGAACACAAATACCGTTCCGCGACCCTCGCCATCCATCCTTTGTTCAGAAAAGCTTCGCTCTTCAGGCCCAGTCTGTCGCACGGGCTACATCAGGCCGATCCCGTAGAAACCATTGTCCAGCTGCACCAGATGGGCCTTACAGAACAGGCTGAAGATATGCTGGCGTATCTTCGCTCCAATACAAGGAAGGAGTAGTTCGTGGCAAGGCTTGACCCCGTAGATATATTCAACCGGCTTTCCAGCGACATCCCCGCCGACCTTAGAAACAGCTTCGTTATCGTAGGCAGCCTTGCTGCCGCCTACGAGTTCCGAAAGAATCTACAGGGCCGCGCGGTGAACACAAAGGACGCCGATATTGTCGTTTACCCCGCTGGTAATGTGGAATCCGCCCAAAGCATGGCCTGTGCATTGCTCGACCACGGATGGCGTCGAACTGAAAACTGCACTCCCAAGCCGG
>JABGPF010000037.1 GCA_018645065.1 Phycisphaerales bacterium | reverse complement strand
CTCCAGCGGATTAAGAATATGTAAGCTACATCAGGATACCCGCCGGTCCCCCACCAACACAAGCCCCGAAATTCACAAACCCCGTCCCGCAACCGCACACAACGGGCATGTCAACTCTCCGAAAAATCTGTACGACATGTGACATTCGCTCCTCAGTGTGGTACCTTGCCGCTAACGATTGGAGACAAACTATGAAATTTGGAAAGATCGCACAGTATCTGGTCCTCACCGCGATATGCGCATCGCTTGCCGTGGTATATCTGGCTGGTACCGGCGCCCAAGCCGACCGAAACACCCAAACACATGAGTCGCTTCACAGTAAGCTGAATCGTGCCTCAGTCGAGATTCTGATCAACGGGCGCATGACCGGCTCAGGGGCGTTTGTCAGCCCCGACGGACTTGTGCTCACCGCCTGCCATGTGCTTAAGAACAGTAAAGGCAAGCAGATAGAAGTCATTTCGCCAACGGTCGGTAGAATGACGGCCCGGCAGATCGCTATCGATCCGGGACACGACCTGGCGCTGCTGCAAGTCAGCGGTAAAAAACAACAATACCCGTATCTAAACGTAGCGCCAGACACCCCGGCAGCGTTATCGAAGGTGCTGCTTCCCTGCGGGCCGATCTGGCGCCACGGGCTGATTCTCAGCGGATCAATAGCACGGACCAAGCCCTCGTACTGCTGGCAGTCAAGCCTGAAGTGCTATACACGATGCATATACATAGACGGCGCGTCGCCTGTGGGGTCCTCAGGCGGGTGCTGGACCGACTCGCACGGACGGATAATCAGCGTGCAAAGCGGATACCTGAACAATGCCGATAAAGCGTGGGTGGGAATAGCTTTCGCCTGCCCAACCGATGCGATACACAAACTTATCGCCCGCAAAACCGATCGGGAACTCGCCACCCTCGGCGCAACTGTCGACGAGCTGTGGACCCAAAGCCAGGGCTTTATCGCACGCCTCCCAAAAGGCGCCCAGGGAATAGTAACACCGCGAATACAGAAAGGCGGACCGTCGGAACAGGCCGGTCTAACCTCCGAAACACTTATCATGGAAATCGACGGAAAACCAGTTGCATATCTCGAAGACCTTCTGGATATCGTACAATCAAAGAAGCCGGGCGACGAAGTAACGCTGAAAGTGATCGAACCGATCGGAAAACCCGCTCGACTGGTCAAAGTTCGCCTCGGAAAGGTCAACTGACATAAAACTCGATAAAAGAGCCTGATAAGGTTTTTAGCCCAAATAGCCGATATTTTACTAACCGGTCACTTTGGGCGGGCCTAAAAACATGACCAAACGCATATTTGACATTTTTTAACCCGCCCCGCGCAAATGAACGCCTTAAATATGATCAAACGCACTTTTGACATTTTGGTCTCGATCCTGGTTCTGGCGATGCTGCTGGTTCCAATGCTCGTGATAGCTATCCTGATCCGCCTCGGTTCACCGGGCAAGGCGATATTTGCTCAGCGCCGTGCGGGACGCAACGGAAAACCGTTTACCATACTGAAATTTCGCACAATGCGTGATGACGCAGACCCTTACGGCAGTTCCCCGCACTCGGGAGAGGATCCCCGACTGACGCGATTGGGCAAATTCCTGCGGGAAAAGAGCCTCGACGAGCTACCGCAGGTGTTCAACGTTATCATGGGACAGATGAGCCTTGTAGGCCCGAGGCCGCTATATGAACGCCAAGCCGAACTGTGGGACGAAACCCAACGCAGGCGTCTTGAAGTGCTGCCAGGAATAACCGGTTATGCACAGGCGTACGGCAGAGGGCAACTTACAATTGAAGAGAAGATTGAAATGGACGTCCACTATGTGGATAATCAAAGCTTCTGGTTCGATCTACGAATAATCATGCGTACCGCGATTAACATTCTACGCCCGCGAGGCGAAGTTTACGAAAAGCAGTACAGTAGCGACAAGGAGTACGAGAACGATCAGTAAGCAAGATTTCAATATTCTGTTTACCTGCGCCGGGCGCCGAGTCGCATTGATTGAGTCTTTTCGCGAGGCTCTCGATGGCTTGGGGCTTACCGGTAAGCTGATAACCGCAGACATGTCGGCCTGCTCGGCGGCGGGTCATATGTCCGATGTCACCGAAATCGTCCCGCGATCCGGGTGCATCGAGTATATTCCTGCGCTGCTGGATATAGTCAAAAGACACAACGTTTCACTTCTCCTCCCGATGACCGACCTGGACATACGCTCGCTGGCTCGCCAAAAAGCTCGGTTCGAAGAACTCGGCTGCACGGTTATGGTCGGTAATGAAAAGTCGATCCAAATCTGTCGCAACAAATCCGCTTTCCAAGAGATCCTGTCATCGGCCGGCTTGGCGACGATACGGACTATGACCCTCGACGAATTCCGCAGCAACCCATTCTACCCGTGCTTCGTTAAACCGGTCCGGGGCTCGGCATCGGTCGGCGTCGGTCTGATAAACAACGATCAAGAGTTAAGAGCACACGTCGCTACTTTCGGTGAATTGCTGATTGTCCAGGAATACGTTCCGGGCCAGGAATACACTGTAGACGTTTTCCGAGGGCGTGACGGGACCGTCCATTGCGCCATACCGCGTCTTAGAATGGTTATCCGCAGCGGTGAGATAGAAAAAGGAATAACGATCAGAAACGAACAAGTTATCGCCGAAACGCACAAAGTCGCCGCGTTACTGGGCGATGTGTGGGGCGTTTTCTGCTGCCAATGCCGATGCGAAAAGGACGGCTCGCCTCGTTTTTTCGAGATCAATCCTCGCTTCGGAGGCGGGGCTCCGCTGTCAATAGCCGCCCACGCCAACCTCCCCCGCTACGTACTACAGGAAACCCTCGGGCTGCCGATCGACACGAATATCGATTTCCAGGAAAACCTGATGATGCTTCGATACGACCAAGCCGTCTTCACCCACGAAGAACATCCGGAAACATTACCCGGTTTCGACTCGCCAGTATCAAAATAATCGCCCGCGCCCAACACACGCCATGCCAAAAAACGCGTTAAGAAACCAGGTGATCATTTTCGATCTCGACGACACGCTCTACGCCGAACGCGACTACGTGCTCAGCGGTTATCGAGCGATCTGCGAGCATTTGGGCAACACCCCGGCGAGCAGTGATGAAATGCGCCAGTGGCTTTGGGACCGTTTTTTAAGCGGGCGGAGCGATAATGCGTTCGGCGCGTTAAGCTCGCACTTTAAATTGGATCTGGACACCGCGGGGATCGCTGAACTCGTGACGGTTTATCGTGATCATCGGCCTGCGATAACGCTGCGCCGGGGCATGGGCGATCTTCTGGACAAACTTCGGGGCAGATGCAAACTGGGAATCATATCAGACGGATTCCTGCCGGCACAAAAGTTCAAACTCGACGCGCTGGGGATCGGCGACTACTTCGATGCTGTGCTCTTCACCGAATCTATCGGGCGGGAATTCTGGAAACCATCGCCAGTAGGTTTCCAAACGATCTGTGAAGAACTCAAGGCGGACCCCGAAGCGTGCGTGTACATAGGGGATAATCCGTCCAAAGATTTTGTCGCGCCAAACGCACTGGGATGGCGAACGATCCAATTGCTGCTGGATGGGCAGATTCACTCCCACAAGCCCGCACCATCCGGCGGTCGGCCCGGGCTTATCGCCGGATCAATAGACGAATTGACCGACATGATCGGTTAATCGAACCGCTTCTCTTTTCTTCTCGGTGGTTTCGCGAGCGTTACCGAAGGCGTCTTGGTCCCGCTGCTTGAACTCTTCTAGTTGCGGGCAGCAGCCCCCCTGAACGGATTTATAGTGTAACCCGGCAGGCAGTAAATGCATTTAACGCCCTTGGAACCCTTGCAGGTGTAACATGTTCCAGTCCCGCCTTTCCCCGAACAATACGTACACGCGCTGGTGCCTCTGAGTTTTTCAGGCCTCGCTTTGCTGCAAGTTGGGCACGCGCCGGGGCGAGCAGAATATTTAGATTTTGAACGATGCACAAGACCAGCGCCGCGACAAGTACTGCACCGCCCGTAAACCTTGTAAATAACCCCACCGGATCGCCGCGTACCGGTTGCAACCTTGCCCTTCCCGAAGCAACGCGGACACTTCAGGCGCCAAATCCCCGAACATGTAGTACACGTACGGCGCCCGGCGCCCTTGCAGTAAATGCATCGGCGCAAGCCTGTGGATTTACCGTCGGTCAGGCAACCGGGGCAAGACATCTTACCAGTTCCGGTGCATTGCATGCACAGCGAGGGGTCAACAAAACCGGATTTGGACTGTTCTGATTCGATCCTCGATACGCTAAGTTTCAGTGCGGCGGTAACTACGTCCGATCCTTCATGCAACTCCAACACGCGTTTGTAATAAGTCCTGGCTCGAGCGAGCATTCTGCACTTGACCACTGGCAAGGTGCTCTTTGACAACTCCTTGGAGTACCAATCGCCCAACGACTTGCAGGACACCGACGATAGTTTATCGATCTCCCCAGCGGCCATTGGTACGAACATTCGGTACTTCTGGTCGACATCATCATTAAGATACGCCATAGCCTTACTCGGCGCATCCATTTCGGTCACCAGAGTTTTTACCAAATTGGATCGGACCTTAAAATTATCGGGCTCTTTTTTAAGCGTCGCGATATCAGCGTCGATATCGCTCTGGGTTTTTGAGAGAAAATTCGCTGTTCGAACATGCCCTGACAGTATTGCCGAACTGGGTAGTCTGCTGGCGAGGGCTCTCATTCTGGCTTCTGAGAACAGGGTCGAGGCCTTCTTCCAGTCGCCTGCCGCCCCGCTGAGCGAAGCTGCGGTACTCAGGGCTTCGACAGTCGCCTGGGCCAGTTTCTTTTTATCCTCCAGCGATTTCGCCAAGAGCCCCCATCGCCGAAACACCGACGCCTGCTGCTCCAACCAGTGTGCTTTTCTCGTCGGATCGGCCTGGAGTAAATTGCCCAATACGACTTGGAATTTCCGGCAGTCTTCAGGCGTCCTGAGACCCTTTATTCCATATTGAACAGATTTCTCAAGCAGTGCGATTTTAAGAGTCGGGTTACCCTCTGCAAGCGAAACCGCACCCATAAGCAGCTCGGATCTCTCACTATTGGTGCGAGCATCCTTGATAATTTCGCTGATGAATGACTCGATCTCCGCTTCAGTCGGAGCAGCAAAAGCTCCCGTAGCCAAAAACAAAACCCCAAAAATAAGCACCGCATGCGCCAACTTCATCGGAAACCATCCCTTACATTCATTTGACCGGTCACATAAGTCGCCCGCACCAATCGCAAGCGATAGATAAATTATAGCACCCAACAGCCCAACAACAAGCCCCTTGCGATTATTGGCCCGTCGCACAGCGCAACAGGCGACAACTTTCCTCCGTCAACGGCGCCAGCGGTCTTTACGGGCAGCGAGTACACGACAAGGTTTTGGCTCCGCTGCATTTGGGGCAAGCGTCTTTACCGCCCCGACCAGAGCAGTCGGTGCACGCAGCACTACCCTTGGGGCTGGTGTATCTGCAAGAGCTGCACGTACCGTATCGGTAACGCCTGTACCTCGTCTCGTAGTGCATGTAACCGGAGCCCGAACAGGGCTTGCAGCTTCTCGTAGTGCGATATTTACCGGAATAGTAGCTCTTGACGATTACGGAGATAGTACCCTTACCACCGCAGGATTTGCACTTAATGGCGAATTTCCCGTCGTAACTGGCGCACTTCATGTTTCCGGTGCTGCTGCATTTGGCACACTGCAGCTTTCCGCTGCTCTTGCCTTTCACCATGCAGTCGTAGCAATCATTTTTCCCGGACGCAAAGCAGTATACGCACACCATGGGATCAACGGAACTTAGCTTGGCCAGTTCGGCGTCCATCTGCGACAAGCGGTGTTTCATCGCCGCACTGGTGATGTCACTCTTATCGTAAAGCGTAAGAGCGCGGGCCTGGTAAGCCCTGGCCCGTTTCAGCATATTGTACTTGTTCAACGGGATAACCGTTTTCGCCAGTTCCTTCTCGTACCACTCGCTGAGATTCTTGCAGGCATCGAGCTCGAGTTCCGACACGCTCTTCGCCGCCAACGGAACGTAAGCCTGGTACTTCTGATCAACATCTCCGTTAATGTACTTGCTGGCGTTAATCGGATCGTCGAGAGTCACCAGGAATGTTTTCACCAGATCGTCTCTATCACCGGCGTCATCAGGTTTGGTTTTCAATGATTCGATGAGTTTTTCGGTCTGCCCCTGGGCCTTGGCGAGATTTGTAATTGTGCGAATTCGGCTCATCAGGTTGTTTCTAACGGGTTGTTTGTAAACAACCGCCATCGACCTGGCGTCATTATACGCCAATAGCGATTGCTTCCAGTCGCCGATTTTTGCGGCTGCGTGACCGGCCTGTACGTAGAGATAAATGGCCTTTTCGGCTATCTTCGCCTTGTCCTCCTTAGACTTGCTCAGGATTATCAAGCGGCGATAGACTTTTGCCTGCTGGCATAACCAAAACGATTTCTTTTCGGGGTCCCGACTGGCCAGAAGCGAGGCGGCCTTCTGGACCCTGGCGCAATCAGAAGCGGTCCTAAGCCCCTTAACACCGTATTCAACGCTCTTTTCGAGCAGTGCTATCTGCAACTTCTGGTTGCCTTCGGTCATCGCCACCGCTTCCATAAGCTTGGTGGATCTCTCGCTGTCTGAACGGGCGCCATGTATGATTTCAGCGATAAACTTTTCAGTCTCGTCGCCGGAAACCGTAACCCCGCAAACCCCAACTATCGCCAACAGCATAGCTATACTTAATGTCTGTTTCATAAATTCGCACCACCTTCGTAATTTTTACGCACGAGACGCACAAGGGTTACAAAATAACCCGCCCCGCACACATCGGCCTGAACAAATAACAAGACTATCATGCGCATAATCCGACTGCTTTACTATCTTATTAGTAAGACGCATGAGGGGCGATTTTGTTTCCATAAATTTTCATCAGGCGCCCCGGGCGAAGAATTCCTTCACCGTCGCTACCAGAATATCGATATCTTCACCTGTGATGTCCAGATGAGTAACGATGCGAATTGTAGGTCCGCCGAGCATCTTTCCGCCCAGGATTTTGATGTCCCTACCGGCGAGGAACTCCACTAGAGAATCAACTATATCACCGGCCATAGACGCAAAAACCATGTTCGTCTGGACTGCGGCGTGATCGACCAGTATTTCATCGATCTGGCCCAATCCCTCAGCCAGGCGTGCAGCATTAGCGTGATCGTCGGCAAGACGAGCGACATTCTGCTCCAACGCATAGATACCCGCCGCCGCGATTATCCCCGCCTGGCGCATACCGCCACCGAGAACCTTTCGCCAGCGACGAGCCTTGTCGGCGATCTCCTGAGTGGTGCACAGCAGCGAACCAACCGGCGCCCCAAGCCCTTTCGATAAACAAATCGAGACCGAATCAAAATGACGCGCGATATCGGAAACCGGAACATCAAGCTTCACCGCCGCGTTGAACACTCTGGCGCCGTCCAGGTGCATCGCCAAGCCGCGGCCTCGCGCAAATTCGCCCGCCCGGGCCAGGTAGTCCATCGGCAGAACAATACCCCGATGCGTGTTCTCCAGGCACAGCAGTCGCGTGCGTGCGAAGTGGAAATCCACCGGTTTTATCGCCAACGCGACCTTGTCCAGATCCAGCGTACCGTCGGGCTCTAACGCCAGCGGTTGCGGCTGGACGCTGCCCAACACCGCCGCTCCACCGCCTTCGTACTTGTACGTATGAGCATGCTGACCGACGATATACTCATCGCCCCGCTGGCAGTGCGCCAACATTCCGATCAGGTTGCTCTGGGTTCCGCTGGGTGCGAAAACCGCTGCTTCTGTGTCCAGCATTTCAGCGGCAAGACGCTCCAAACGGTTAACCGTGGGGTCCTCACCGTAGACGTCATCGCCGACTGGTGCGTCTGTCATCACCTGACGCATCGCCTGAGTTGGCTTGGTTACCGTATCGCTTCGCAGGTCAATTATCTTTTTCATAATCGAGTGTTAATACACCTTTCCAAAATTGCGTTGTTGCGGGATCGCCTTGGCGCCTGGCATGTCAATGCGCGGATGGGCCAGGAGCGTCGCTTTTGCTTCCTTGAGTATTTCGAGAATGGCCTGGTAGTCAGGGTCCTTTGTGGATTTGAATCTGGCTTTATCGTCCGGCGCCACTCCGCCCGCCGATTTGGCCAGCAGCTTCACAAAGTCCGGACTCCACTGCGGGTTGGTGAAGTTCAGCCCGCGAGCATCCAGCCGGATCTTCTTCTCGTCGCACACTTTTTTCAGCCTGGCCACCCACCCAGCCGGTTTGGGACGCTGCCTCTTATCGCCCGCAGGCGGGATAACCGTCGCGTCTCGCCCGCCTGTCGACCAGGGGCGAGACATGTCCCATGTGCTGTAATAAGGCACGTTCGCGTCGATCCAGGCGTAAATGCGGCGCCGCCCGGTATCATCAACATCAACCAGCTCGTGATCCTTACTAGTCGAGCGATGCTTCGATTCGAGTATCGTAGTCAACTTGCTGACCCACGAGCCCGTGCCAAACGCCGGGAAGTTGCCCGTCGGACCCGGGTTAATGTAATAGTGCGTCACATACCTCATAAGCGACTGGTACGACATGGAGTAAAACTGCGTCTTATCGCCCGACAGATCGATCCCGCGGGCCGGCGTCGCGCCCGAATGACACTTGACGCAATGCTTGTCCAAAACGGGCTGGACCTGCTTGACGTAGTCCACCGGACCGGCGCCCCACAGCGGCGGGGTGATTTTGTCGGGCGGTTTGCTCATACGCTTCATGTTCGTCGGGTTCACAGGCGAGGGCTTCAGACGATCTTCATGACAGCCGATGCACGAGGCCTGCTCGCCAGTGGTTATCTGCGTTACCGAGCCCATGCGGATGATCTCTTTACCGTTGGCGTCGAGTGCCTGAAAGTATATCTCGGTGTTCGAAGGGACCTTGAAATACGCCGCGCCGCTATCGGCTACGGGCACCGTACCGAGATTGATCTTCACATAATAACTGCCCTGTCCGATGATCGGGTAATGATCGTGATAGCGTCCCCCTTCGGTGTTGTACTTTTTGGGCGACTGGGCCATTATCCTCAGACGCTTGACCTGCCCGCGTTTCACGCCCTGGCGGAGCAGGCCCTGGTAAACGTCCTGGACGAAGAACGTGCCCTCGCCGGGCTCTTGCGGACACTGGCCGGGGATGATATTCGGCACGGGGCGCTTGCCCAACGCAACGGCATTGAAGCACTGGAGCTTCGGGTCCTTATATAGCGCCACGATCAAACCGTCGTGCTTCAGCATCGCGATGTGATACTTGCCCGTTCGCCCGTCGGACACTAGCGAATAGTCACGCGTAACCGGATACGGATCGGTGAACGAGTTGCGATAAAGCCTGTCGCCCGGGGCCCAGTTCTTGTCGCGCCAGTTCTTACCTACCGTGATTTTATACGGCGTGGCGTGGGTGATCTTCGTCATGCCCTTGGGGTTCTCAACGCCCAGCGAGCGATCGACGATCGCGATATCGCCCAGCGGCGGATGATGATGCGCCGCCATCGTTACGATCACCTTCTTCGTACCGGGAATCTCCTTCCCACCGTACACCGAATTGGGCACCGTCAGCGTATTACCGTGATAAAGCTTGAGCTGCCTGCCGTTGGGATTGATCGTCCAGAGCCCCTCCCACATGAAGATATTTTTGTCCTGATACTCCCATCGCGTACACAAGATCGACCCGTCAGACATTACCGACGGCGAGATAGTGCACAGCGTCGTCCAGTCGAACCGACGCATATTCGTACCGTCGGCATCAACGGCGTACAAGGCGCAGGCCAAAAAATTCTGACAGAGCGAGAACGACTCGACCCGTGACGAGGTGAATATGATTCGCCCGTCGCCGTAGTAGATCGGGCTGACGTCGTGGAACGGGCCTTTGGTGATCTGTCGCATCGAGGTCCCGTCGATGTTGATCTCCCATATATGGAACGGAAGGTCATTGCGTTCCTTGTACGAGAAGACGAGTTTCTTCCCGTCGAACGATGGGGTCATGTCGAAGACGAACCCCTCTTTTGTCTCGAAAACAACTTTCGGCGCCACGTCCGGCTTGCTCGGATCGTAAGTGCAGATCGCCGCGCCGCGTCCGGTCCGCCGGGCGAACATTGTGGCGTTCGTACCGCTCATACCGTAGTCCTGACGCTTGATGAACGCGATAGGCGGGCAATCTTTCACGATCTTGGCCAGCCTGGCCCGCTCGGCGGCGATTTTGGCTTTCTGCTCCGCAGTGAGTTCAATCTTGGTAAGCACAGCCATGTCCGGGCTGTGCGTCACGCGTTTGGTGCGGTAAAGCGTTTTGGCATCGGGCGTACTGACGCGAATGTTCCTGTACTGGACTTGTGTGTTCCAAGTGCCCAGCCCAATACCGCCGAACTTGTTTGCGTGATGGGTTATGCTGTGGACCAACTTACCGTTCAAGTAACACTTGATCGACGGCCCGGCGACCTGGATCGCAATACGATACCATTTGCCCGTTTTGATCGAGCCTCTGACTTTACTGGTGATCGGTTTCTTTCGCCCTTTGACGATCGCCTCAAGCCCGTGTGCTCCGTTGCCCCATCCGCCGATGTTCCACCAGTATAAGTTCTTGGCGTCCGCTGATCGGAAGATTATCAGAAACCCTTCAGACCCGCTGATCTTGCGGGCTTCGAGTTCGTATGTGTAGTCGGTCCATTTCGCGGTCTTGGCAAATGACAGGCACGGGGCGCCTTTATCGGCCTGGGCGTAGATGTCCTGCTTGTGCACCCATCTGCCCTTCTGCGGGGTCCAGTCCTTAAACGACTGATCGGCCGCCAGTGCGGTTTGGGCGCCGCCTGCAAGAATAATCGCTATCATCGCCACGCGTCGTCGCAAACCGTTTGACATATGCTTATCCTCGATAAGGTTCCGAAATGCCTGCGTCTACCTTAACACCGGACCGGGCAGCGGCTTGCCTTTTTCGTCCAGGAGTTGCACGCCCATCATGTGCCTATCGCCCGGATACCGCCAAACTATCTTCTTTTCGCGAGTAATTTCGAATAGCGAGGCTCCGTCTTTGCTCGTGTTGGCGCCGTAAATACCGATCACAATATTACCGTTGGGCTGGACATGGATACCGGTGATCATTCCGATCTTAACGTCCTTGATTTCCTTCCTGTCGAACTGCCAGACGATCTTGCCCTTGGGGTCAAATTCCGTAACGTTATTGATGTGCCCGACAACGGTGTTCCCGTTGGGCAGGCGAACTGCCGAGAATGCAATTGGCTTGACCTTAACTTCGAACACCACTTCGCCCTTGGGAGTGTATTCGCGGACCAGCGCCTTGGCCTTGTAGGAGACCAGATAGTTACCGTTGGCCAGTTTGCGAACGTGTCTGAGATTGTTATGGCTGCCCGGTGTGCAGAGCGGCAGCTTCAGTTCGAATACGATTTTGCCCTTGGGGTCAACTTCCACGATCCGGCCGGCGGAATTCTCGCCGACCATCGTGTTCCCGTTTTCCAGACGCTGGCAGGCGAACGTGGCGCCGCCTTTCTGCATCTTGGGCTTATAGCTCCAGACGACCTTGTCAGTCTTCGGGTCGACTTCGACAACGTTATTATCGGCCAGCAGCACATTACCGTTCTTCAGCATCCAGATGTCCGAGCAATTCCCGCCCTTGTGCTGCCAGAGGATCTTCCCGGTATTGTCCAGGATCATCATCCTGCCCGCACCGGTGGCCAGAATCTGACCCTTGAGCGTCCCGTAGACGCTTTTAGCATTGTCTTTGCCTTTAGACTTGCCTGCTCCGTTAAGCGATGTCAGCGTGACAGTAGACATAACCGCAACCAACAGGACGATAAAAGTGAATTTTCGCATTATATTACTCCAGGTATATCAGCAGCCCGGGTATCGATGCTCTACACGTTTGGAGCAATCACTCCGGGCTCAGACTCATCGTTATATTTTCCAGTCACCCGCATGCAACCGCAAGTATCTTGTTTCAATCGATACTGAGAATCAACGCGATACAGTAGCGAATGAAAACCGCTTGCGGTGTCGCACGTCGTTGCTTTTATTTCGCTAATTCAATTCGGGTTTAACCAGTTTCCCTGCGCTCTGTGCTTTGAGATCTCTGTAGGCTCCGTAGAACAGGGAGTTAGCATCTAACCAGAGCGTGATCCGTCGCATATCTTCGGGCGGTAGTTTAAGCTTCTTATGACCTTTCAGCAGCATAGGGTAAAGTTTCGACGCTCTGGCGCCGAGTTGGCCCGGTAGCGAGTAGCTGCGTTTGTTGACCTGCCACCCGTCGCCTCGCGGAAGGAGTTTGGAGTGACGCTTGCACGCCCCGCCGCCATTGTCAGCCAGCGACCAAGCGAACGGAGCAAGCGACCAATACGACTCGCTCCAGCCCAATTCCGAGATCTTTTTACCGCTGAGATCCGGCGCCTTTTTCTCTTTGGTGTGACATTTAACACAATGCTTGTCGAGCACCGGCTGGACCAGTCGAGGGAAGGTTAGCGGTTGGGTGACTTCGGGGAATTCGGGCGTGAGTTTCACCGGAGCTTTTCGCATCGCGATCGGGCGAGACGGACGATTAATCTGCTTGTGTTTGTCCTCATGACAGCCGATGCAGACAAGCTGCTCGCCCTTGTGCACATAAGTCGCCGAGCGCATCGAATGGACCGCCACGCCGTTTTCATCGAGCGCCTGGAAGTAGATCGGAACGCCCACTGGCGCCTCGAAATGACAGCTTCCATCCTCAGCCACCGGAGCAGTCCCCAAAATAGATCGCGTAAGGGCGCCCTTGCCCAAGCCGACCTCCGGATTGAACATGTGGAAGGTGGCTTTGGGGTGCACCTGGATCACTCGCAGCGACTTGATCTTCACACCTTTGGGCATCGGGAATTCCGACTCGTATACGTTCATCACGCTGATCGTCGCCAGAGTCTCGCTCGCCCCCGAAACCTGATCCGCACGCGCCTGCTGAGTTCGCGTGGGAATCACCGGAGGGCGTTTCCGCGGGCGCAGCGGGATCGGGTCCAGGCTCTGCAAACCGTCGGGCAAGGTCGCCAGATGGATCCGGTTGCCAAACGTATCTACAAGATACAAGTCGTGTCTTCCGCTAAATCGCCCGTTTTTGCCCGGATTATGAACGCAGATATGAAAATCTTCGCTCAACGGCCAGGGGCTCCCGTAGGCGTATCGAGACCACGAGCCTTCAGACTCGGCGAACGGTTCGGTGGGCGTGATGCGTTTGATCTGGCTGCATTTGCGGTCGTCCCGCACGCGCTGGTCGAGCAGGATCATTGAACCGTAGAACAGCCCGTGGTGCGGTGAGGCGACGGCTACGAACTTGTGCGAACCGGGGATTGCACGTACGTGGGTTTCCTGGTTGGGGCGTACTCGGGGGTTATTTTCGGGGTAGTTCCCGTGATAGCTTCGCGAATCTCGCCCGTCGGGGTAGCATATCCACGGGTGATGTGCGATGTCGGCGTCGCGGTCCACGTAGTCCCACCGCGTGTAGATTATCATCCCTTCGTTGGTCACGCTGGGGTGCCATTCGTTGGTCTCGTGGTAGCTGAAGGGTATGATATCCGAACCGTCAGCCATCATTCCGTGCAGCGTATATGACGGGAACTGGGCGCCGTGACATCGCCCGTATCCGCCCCGCCGCTCAGAGATAAACGCGATCCGCCCGTTGGGCAGCACGCAGGGGTCCACATCGTTGCATGATCCGTCGGTGATTTGCGCCAGCGTTTTCGCGTCAGCGGCGCCGGATACCGGGTCGATACTCGCCTTGAAAATATGGTAGGTGGATTCGGGAGCCCAGTATGAGGCTCCTCGACTGGTGTAGGTGAACTTCGCCCGGGGGAACCAGGGGTCGCCCGGTTTGTACGGCTGGGGCTTGCCGTTCTTCGCTTCGGTCCAGGCGAAGTAAACGGTGCGTGCGTCCCAATCCAGTTCGAACCCTTCAAACGCCCCGCTGGACAGCAGTTTGCCCTTGGTGCGGCCTTTGGCGATCTTCGTATCGCCAAGCACCTGGCGAAGTTTGGGCTTGTCGCTGAACGCCTTGTCGAGCACAAACACCCCACCGCCTGGCGTGCCGACGAACCCGTATTGTTGCGGGCACATGTGGCGGGTCGCGGGCATGCGCCGGCCCATGAAGATTATCCGCTCGAAGTCCAACAGCGGATTACGGAACGCGACGCGTTTGGACAATTCATACCCCTGGATGTACAGGGCATAACGGGCGCCAGCGTCTTTGATAGGAGTTTTGGCGGATTTTTGAGTCAGCGCGTCCAGAGCCTTCTTCTCGCCCGAGAGATTCGGAGCCTTTTTGACGCTGCTCAAATGCTTCAAAAGTGCAGCTGTCCGTCGCAGAACGACATCGGCTGGGTCGCGATCGGATTCCAGAATCGCCCCATCCGCCCGGGCGGCCTGCTTGGCGTACTTCACGCATCTCAGGCGAGTTTTAATATCGTGCGAAATCGAGTCAAACAGCGCGCGTTGCGGGTCGCTGGCGGGTTTTGCGGACTTGGCGAGCCTGGGCGGCTTGGCGCTGGCGACTGTCGCTGCGCACAGCACCAACAAAAAAATAACCATTCGATAAGACATCATATAATCAACTCCTCACCGAGGTTCATTTCCTTGGCGTTTTTTTCTTATTGCGTTGGCTTTTCGACCAAGCCTGCCAGAGGCCTGAGAGTTCTTTAACTATTTCGGGCTTGGCGCCAGCCAGGTCGTTCAGTTCAACCGATACAATCGCGCTACCGTTAACGTGTCACAACGGCTCCGCGGCGGCACGCCGCGGCTCTGTCCAGACGCTCAGTAACGATAAAGTTATTGTTTAAATTGAAAGCGACCCGATTCATAAAGCAACGATTGCGCCCAGTAACTTCTGGACGGAGCCGCGGCGTGCCGCCGCGGTGCCGTTGTGACGCATTACGAACAGAAGACACCCGTTAATTCGTCATGACCTTTTTTATTTTTTAATGCCCCTGATCGTTTTCTCAGCCATTTTTTTCGTGCTTCTGTTCTTGGTGGCTTTGACGATCTTCTGGAGGACGGTTTTCACCTGCTGGCGATCCTTGGAGCCTCTAAGCTTCTCTCCGATACGAGCAGCCGCCATCGCAGCTTCCTCAAATGTTTCCTTGTCGTCGAGATAACCGGCGGCGAGGTTAAACGCTTTGAACGAACCGGCCTGGCCCAAAGCTGAGAGCACCTGCTTCTTGTCGCGGGAGCCTTCAGCGAGTTTTATCGCAGCGATGCACATCTCGGTGGGATCTTCAACCAGCCCGGCCATACGGATGTAACCGCGAAGCAACAGGATGCGATGTTTCTTGTCCGACGTTGCCTTGGCCATTGCGATCACATCGTCTGCGGGCGTTGGGTTGGGCCAGTCGGCAAGTGTTCGCACTGCGGCGTCTTTAACTGCGGTGTTCAGGTCTTTGGTCATCGCCTTGACCGCCCCGAGCGCCTTGTTTGTGGGAGCCTTGGCAAGCAGGCGAATCAGCGAGGCTTTGGCCTCACCACCGGCCGAATGCGTAGCCTTGGACACCTTATCAGCACAAACGTTCTTATCGGCTACCGACAGGAACGCCACGCCGATTGCGTGTTCCAAACCTGCTCGATCCTTGGGATCGGCGGGCTTTACCAGAATCGCCAGCATGCGATCGATATCCTTCTCACCGGCCAGCGCGCCAAGTGCGCCGGCGGCCTCTCGTCTCAGCCCGGAGTCCTTGGCCAGAGCAGCTTTGAAAATCGCATCGATCGCTTTTTTGCACCCGCGTGTCTTCAATGTTTTTACCGCCGCGATGGCGATTTTCGGATCGTCCGACGCCACAGCTTTTATCATGGCCTCGTCAACACCGTCGCCCTTGATTATCCTGAGCCCCGCTTCTGCGGACCGTTCGCATCCGCCTGCGGCTGCGTTTGCGATCAGCAGGTCAACCGATGGCGCCCCACCGACGGCGCCGAGGGCTTCCAGTGCGGCGGCTTTTACGGTTTTGTCTTCGCTGGCGACAGCCTTGGTCACAGCGCCGCAAGCGGACTTGTCGCTGCGAGCAGCCAGACTTCGCAGGATCAGCGTTTGCGCTTCAGGCTTCACCGCGCCCAGCAGATCAACCAGCGCCTTGGTCGCACTGGGCGCCTTCACTTCGGTCATGTATGCAATGGCGCTGGCCTGCATTTGCGCATCGTCGCCTTTGATCACCACTAGCAGAGTGTTAACCGCGTCGGAGCCCTGCGATTGGGCCAGCCCGCGAAGTGCTGCAAGGCGAATGACCTTCGTTTCCTTCGGCGTGTACAGAACTTTATAGATCATCGCCGCATCAGAACCCTTACCATTTGCGGTCAGCAGCTCGGCGCACTCAAGCATTGCATAGGTTATACGCTTGCGAATCTCACCGCCGACCGACGCCCTGGCTCCCAGAAGCGCCTTGGCAGCGTCGGTGGTTCCCATCAGGCCCACACCGCGAATCGCCGCGTGAGCAACTATTTTGTCCGACGAACCGAAAAGCTTAACCATATCGCCAGTAGCGGCGGTGTAACCGCGTTTGCCCAGCGTTACGATTATCCCAGCCTGGATTTTACCGGAAGTTTTGCCCATCGCGTCGTGCAGAGCGGCGGCGGCTTTGGGGTCTGCGATGCGACCCAGCGCGTAGCGGGCGCCATGAGTAAGTTCGGCGTCGCTCAGCAAGCCAGCCAGCACGGGCACAGACTTAACCGTACCAATCGTACGCAACTGCCTGCAAACAAACCGTCGCAAATCGACGGACTTCGAGCTCTTCAACGCAGCGATAAGTTTATCTTCCACCGGACCGCGGAGCTTGGCGTCTTTACCCGCGGCAAACGTCGCGGACTCGATGGTCTTCATCGGCGTGTCCTGGTCGCCGTACTTCCAGGCGGCAGCTTCGCCCAAGGCCTTATCCAGGTCCGCCAGTGTGTCCGCCTGGACAACCGAACCAAACGCAGCCAACGTCATCATCACCGATACCAATATTGTGAACGATCGTTTCATCGTAAAATCCTTTTGTTAAAGTCGCGCGTCGGGTGAGTTATCGATTACCAAAGTCCGTAAGGCTCGCGAGCTTCTCGATCGAGCCAGCGTGAGGCCTCTTTGTCGCCGATAATCTCTTCTTTGTCCGGGTCCCACTTCAGCGGTCTCTTCAACCAGTATGCGATATTGCCCAGGTGACAAAGCGTGGCGGCGCGGTGCGCCGGTTCGATATCACGGAAGGGTTTTTCGCGAGTGCGAACGCAGTGCAGGAAGTCGCCCAGCAGTCCGCCGCTGCCCTTGTAGTTGGGGATGTGAATGTTCGGCGGGGCCTGTTGACGCGTGCCCTTGGGCCCGGGGATCTCGCCTTCGGTGCCCTTGTACGCCATTCTCCCACCCTTATTACCACCGTGGTAAATCTTCACGCCGTTGGCGAATTCAAACGTCAGCAACTTAACGTCTTTCCCGTCAGGCGGAGTGATGCTCGTCGGGCCTGTCATGTGCAGATTGAGGCAGAACATGGCGCCGCCGAACGTGTGGCAGCCCCAGTCGGTCATACCACCGCCGGAATAATCGCGGTACGGACGGAAGCCTCCCCGAACCAGACTCGGATGATACGGACGCTTCGGAGCCGGTCCAAGCCACAAGTCCCAGTTCACGTCGTCGGGAGTTTTCACAGGCGGAAGCAGGCACGGGCCAGAAGGACCCCACACATTCACCCACGCCTCTTGAACTTCGCCGATCGCCCCGCCTCGAACCATTTTGTGGAACCAGTTGTAGTCGCCCCATACTCGCTGCGACCCGCCGGAGAACACGCGACCGTAACGGCGAGCGATTTTTTCCATCTCGCGCCCTTGGCGGACAGTAAGCGTCTCGGGCTTCTCAGAGAACACATCTTTACCGTTTTTCATGGCCTCAATCGAAATGCCCGCATGCCAGTGGTCCGGCGTGCCGATCATTACCGTTTCAATATCGTCGCGATTAGTAATACCGCGGAAATCCACATACTTTTTGCAGTCTTTGGATTTGTACTTGTCGTCAACCAGTTTCTTGGCCCGATCGCAGTGCGAACCCACAACGTCGCAGACCGCAACAACCTGAACATTTTTGTGCCCCAGGAAACCTCTCATATCGCCCGTGCCCCGCCCACCGAGCCCGATGGCGCCCATCGTGATTCGATCGTTGGCTCCAAACGCATTGGAGTTAACGAACATTGGAACAGCGGCGGCGACTGCGGCGGTTTTCATGAATCCACGACGTGAAACGTTAGTTTTGTTCGGCATGGTGAACTCCTGTTGTTGGAGAAAAACGATTACGAGTAATTCGTTAGCGTGTAATAATCAAACGGGCTTAGAGGTCCAGTTCTACGCCTAGTCCGTCGCGAAGAGCGTTTGCATATATTCGCCCTGCGGCAGCGAGGTCCTGGATCGCTACGCCCACTGACTTAAAGAACGTAATTTCCTGGTCGTTATTGCGGCCGGGCTTGGCGCCGGCGACTATCTCGCCCAGTTCGGCTACCATATGATCGCGATCGATCAGCCCATCATTTATAGGCATTATCAGGTCGCCGGCCTCTTCGAGCGCCGCAGCCACTTCGTCAACCACAACTCGTGACCTGACAACCGTTTCCGGCGGCACCTCCCGCACGTGGGGCTTGTATGAGCCGACAGCGTTGATATGCACACCCGGCGCCAGATCGGCGTCGTCGAACACCGGAGTGTCAGCCGTTGTAGCAGTGCATATCACATCGGCGCCGGTTACGTTGTCTTTCGGCGATGATGCGCGCCGGACCGGTATCCCGAGGCGCCCAGACATCTCGATAGCGAATGCTTCGGCGCCCTCGTCGCTGACATCGAACACGCTTGCCCGAACGATCTTGCGGACTGCACATACCGCTTCAAGTTGCGTTTGCGCCTGCACGCCGGCCCCGAATATCGCAACGCTTTCGGCGTTGGTGCGGGCCAGCAAGTCGGTAGCTGCGCCAGAGGCTGCGCCTGTGCGTATCGCGGTGATCATGGCTCCGTTCATTACCGCAAGCGTGCGTCCGTCGCTGGCGTCCAGCAGCGTGACAATCGCTTGAATGAAGGGAAGGCCCTTGGCGCGATTGCCTTCGAAGAGCGTAACGATTTTCAGGCACATTTGCCCAGCCTCGACGTCGGCGGCAGGCATGAACAACGCATCTCCACCGGTTGCGGGCAGAGCGATATGCGTGCGCGCAGGAACAATCGCCTTCCCAGCCGACAGTGCGGAAAATGCTTGTTTCATCGCCTCAACGGCGTCTGACATCGGCAGGGCTTTTCGGACCTCATCGCCCGAAAGGAACAGCAGTTTCGATTGACTCATTGTGTGGAATCCTCTCCGATTCGTTTCATCGCCAGCGCCGACGGGGTAACCGCCAATCCGCCCAGCGAAGTGCATCTAAGTTCTGCAGGAAGCATTTTACCGCTTTCGTACACTGCATCAATAGTTTCGTCCAGGTTGACCGGGTTGGCGTATCCGCCCATTACCAGGTCGGCACAGACAAACGCCCCTGCCGCCGCGGCGGCGTTTCGCGTGTGACACGGTATCTCGACTGCACCCTGAACCAGATCGCAGACCGAGCCCATGGAGTTCTGGAACGATATGGCCGCAGCGTTCATCGCCTGGGCGACCGTTCCGCCTGCGATATCGACAACGGCGGCGCCAGCCATTGCTCCTGCGGCGCCGATTTCGACCTGGCAGCCGGCGACTTCCGCGGCGAACGTGGCGCGAGTCGCCATTATCACACCGACCACTCCGGCAGCCAGCAGCGCCATAGCGGCACCTCGGGCGTCTAAACCCTTTTCCTGTGCACAAGTTACAATAACTCCTGGCAGCGTGCCTGCCGCCCCGCCTGTTGGCGCGGCGCAAACAACGCCCATAGCGCCATTTATGTGCATTATCGCCATCGCCCGGGCGGCAGCTCGCAGGTGAATACCGCCACCGGGAAGCTCGCCTTGGGAATCAGCGTTGAAAATCGCGCCCGCACTGGGACCAAGCAACTGCATCGGAGGAGGCGAGGGCTTCAACCCCTCCTCAGCCGAGCGAACCATTATTTCATATCGACGAACCATCTCGTCCAAAACTTCATCGGTCGACAACCCCAACAACGCCGCTTCATACTCCAGACCGATCCGCCCCAACGACTTGCCCGTCGCCTCAGCCAGTGCGACAACATCGGCAGCGCTGGTGAATGTCGGCTCGCCAGTATGAACGAAATAAACCGGGCGAACCTTTCGGACGCCATGGACGCCCGGAATCGCCATCAATCGATCAACCTCACCAGCCGGCAGCTCCGAACCGCGTTGAGCGTGCAGCAACATCAAATGCCCCAGAGGGATAACCTCCAGCTCGCTCTGCAGATCGTCGTCGAGCGCCATAGCAACGGCGCCTTCGTGCCCGGCGTCTATTTCCACCAGCACATCGCAAGCCTCACCGGTTATGAGAACGGGCCAACCCTCTATCTCGATAATCTCGACCGCCCCGCCGCCGGTTGATTGACCCCGCAGTTTCAGCGAGGCTCCGTCGGTTCCGCATAGTTCGATGTCGACTACATTGGGATGATCTGCGTTTTCGAGTTTCGTCACGCGAAAATCAACCTGGAGCCCCTGTTCGGCCGCCAGCGCCAGTGCATCAAAGAAACGATCATCAGTCAGCGGTATGTCCAGCAAGCCCATCGCAAAAGCGCGATCGGCCCCCTGCTGTTCATACGTTGCGGCGTAGGACCCGTCGCTATCGAACGAGAACACCGCACTGACGGGCCTTTCACCCAGGAGCGAAAGCGCCATCTGCGATAAATGAAACGCACCGGCGGTGTGACTGCTCGAAGGCCCGCGCATAACCGGGCCCAACACATGATTAAAAATACTTACAGCTTTCATTCAAACGCCTTCTCGCTATTTAGGGGTTTTGCTTACCGTCGGCTTGGGATCATTTATCGGATGCAATCTTTCGATAATCGGGGCGGTTTTGGTTTTCGGGGCCACCGCGAAACGCTTTGTCACGTTTTCTCCGGAGTCGGGGATATGGCGAACCTCTTCGTCACCGCGGTAGACGCAATTGGCGTCCACCCAGGCGATCAGACGCAGCAGGTCGTCGCCTTCGATCTTCACTTTGTGGTGCTTTCCGCTCATCGCCCGCTTGATCAGCGGACTGGTCGACGAGAGCATCGTCATCGGCTTGAGCGGACCGTATTTGCGATTGCCTTCGACATTTATGCATCCGGCGAATCCGAGCGCCGCGCCCTTGCCCGCGGGCTTGGGACCGCCCCAGGCCTTCCCGACCAGCGTGAGGTACGGTTCCTTGAACGGGAGCATTTTCGGATCGGTGATCCCGCGTTCGGGCACTCCGCCTCGCAGGGTCATATCGAACGCCTTGCGTCCCTTCCCCTCGCCCTGGTGACATTTTCCGCAGTATTTGTCGAGCACCGGCTGGCAGAATCGTTCGTAGCCGATGCTCACGTCGGCGCCCCATGGCGGGGGCGTGAGATCGGCAGCAGCCCGGCGGACAGGCTTGCGATTGACAAGCGCCTGGGGCGATGCGTGGTTCATTCCGTGACACCCGAGGCAGCCTCGCACCTCGCCCGGCATAACGCCGGTGAACGATCGCATAATCTGAATGCAGCGTCTGTCCTTGTCGAGCAGTTGGAAGTGCAGCGCCTGGCCGGAGGGTACTTTAAACGCGACCGAACCGTCGGCCTCGATCGGAACGTCGCCGAGTATGCGTTTGACGCCGTCTTCCTGGATAATCGAAATCGCCGGACCTGAATGACGCCACGATTTGAAACCGGAACTGTATGTTTTTGCGTCCATCTGGAATACACGGAGGTATTTGGCTGCGCCCTTGGGCAGTCCTTCGACGCCCTGGTAAACGTTCGAGCTGAACAACACGCCGTCGGCGGGTTTTTCGCCCGCTTTGGGCCAGATCACGCGATCCGGGCGGGCAAGCGGTTTGGCTCGCGGGCGAAGTGGACGAGCGTACCACGAGTTGCCCTGCCCGACGTAGAGCAGTTCGCGATTACCGTGAATGTCCATCAGGTACAGGTCGAATCGTCCGTTGTTCCTGCGGGCCGCGGAGACCAGGAAGTCTTCGGCGCCCAGCGGATACGGGCATCTGTACGACCAGAACTTACCGGCCGCGTGATAGTCCGGCGAGGTTACCGGATTGGGACCGCGCGAGTCGCCCGATTCGGGCCATTTCAGATCGGCGGTGACTTTGGTGATCCCGTTTGGATACTCCAGCCCGCGCGTCACGTCGATGATCCCGATGCAGCCGGTCATAACATTATGGTGCCCCACGCCTACGAATATCACCTTGCTGCTGCCGGGTATCGCGCGGGCCTCCCACATGACATCCGGGTGGGCGCTGGAGTTGCCCCAGTAAACGCTCAAGCCCGTACCATCGGGGTTGATCGTCCAGAGTTTCTGCAGACGCCAGAGCGGCCGCTCTGTGTACTCCCATCGCGTGTAGAGCACTCGCCCATCCGGCAGCAGAGCGGGGGTGTAGTCCGGCTCGTTGTTCCGCGAGATGATACGGATGTTCTTCCCATCAGCGTCGCAACGGGCCAGAACCGTCGAGGCCGACGGCGGCAGGCAGCGGACGTACGAATTACCGCGCGAGGTCGAGAACATGATCTTCCCGTCTGTGAGATAGATCGGGTCCATGTCGTCGTACGAGCTGTTAGTAAGCTGCTTGCGATTCTTACCACTTGCCCTGAGCCCCGTCGAAGGGTCGATGTCAACTTCGTATAGATGGAAGCTCCGCTCGAGGGTGGGCTTCATTCCATATACTATTTTTTTCGCGTCGAACGACAGGTCCATACGCATGATATACCCGGCGTTAGGGTCGTTCAGGACGCGTTCTTTGGCGTCTGGCCCGATCCCGTCGAGCACGGTCAGGCGGCTTCCATTCATCTGTCCGTAGCCGTAACCGTTACGGTGCGCCGATTCGTGCTTGCCATGGTAAGCAGGCGTGTCGAGCAGCAGGATCTTGTCGAAATTCATCAGCGGATTGGCGAGCATGATCTTCCGCTTGATGCGCCGGACCTCGATATAAAGCTGTTCTTCATCTGCTACGCTGTCAGCGTTGAGGCGGGTTTCGAGTTTGCTCAACTCAGCGAGCTCGGCCTGGAAGGTGAGCTTCTTGTCGGCGGCGGTAATGCGTTTTGCGAGTTTGCGTGTCCATTCGATTTCCTTGAGAGATCGCGCCGGAGTCGGCGACCCGCCAACTTGGTAGATCCAATCGGCCTCGATCATCTTGCGTGCTTCTTCAGCGCTGACAGGCTCCAGCTTGCGAGGAACGTCCAGACTCGAACCATCGCTGCCAAAGCTCACCTTACCGCCCCAGGGTCCGCTGTTCAGCGGGCCAAGTTCTCTAGCGGGCGCCCACGCCGAATCATCGAACTTGGCGTTGGTCCACCCTTTCGGGGCGGTCTTGCTGGACTTCCACTTGGCGCCTGTGACCACGGTGATGGGCTTGCCCTTTGCTAAATTAATCTCAACCCGCCCGATGAATCCCGCCGCACCCGCCTTGGCGTTTTCACACTCGACGGCGATAACATTCCGCCCGGGCTTCAGGCGCTTGCCCAAGTTGATCACATTAACTTTCTGCCATCCCCCACCGGAGGAACCGATTTTCTTACCGTTGAGATACGCGAGCCCGCGATCGTCAACGGTCAGCGAAAACTGAGCCGACTTGATCTTCGCGCCGGCGGGAATGTTGACTACCCCACGGAAGTACCGCTTCCCAGCCGGTGCGTTGCGCCCGGACTTGCCGTCAGGATACCATATCCACTGCATTGAACCAGAAGCCCCCCGCCGAGCCGCCTGGGCCGAACTAATCGTCATCAACAATAAGGTTATCGCAATAGCAAATTTTCGATTCATTCCACTGCTCCAGTTTAGGCCAAAAAATATCGACCAATATCTTACCCAAATCGGGCATATACTGACAGCAGTAGCTATTTTCAAAACTCGCCGAACGGGCGTTTTTCGCCCTGGCGCCAACAAGGAAACGATCATGAAGATACTCGGAATCTCCGGAAGTCAGCGAAAAAACAAAAAGTCGGGAGTCTACAAGCTGGTCAAGACCGTGCTGGAAAACACCGGTTGCGAGTATGAGTTAATCTCGCTGCGGGGTAAGAAGATCAACGGATGCACCGCATGCCTGGGGTGCGTCAAACACAATGTTTGCAAGGTCCACGACGACATGGAGCCGCTGCGCGAAAAAATTCTCGCCGCCGACGCATACGTGATAGGCGCACCGAATTTTTTCTCTACGCTCAACGCCACAACTCACGCATTTTTAGAACGTTGGTACCAGTTCCGCCATCAAACCGCCGAAACGCAGTGGGGTAAACTCGCCGTTAGCGTCGGCGTGGGCGGAGCCAGCGGCGCGCCGGCGGCTAAACCGATCGGGATGTTCATGATGTACAATTTCATCGAAACCGTCGCCGCGGTCACCGGACAGGGCGCCGCATGCTGCTATTCCTGCGGATACGGTGAGACCTGCGATGTAGGCGCTATCAGAATGACCCACGGACCGGACTTCAAAATTACCGGCGAAAACACCCCCTGCGTAACAAAACAGCCCGAAGTAATGCAAGCAGCCGCCGATGCAGGCAAACTATTAGGAAAACGTCTGACCACCGGCCACGATCGAGCAAAAGTCACCCAAAAAGTACAAAAACAGATGTCAGAACTCTTCAGATCCAGCACCTGAGACGAAGATTGACAAACGCCAATTGCTTCAAGATAATAAAGCAACTGGCGCCAAAGGGGCCGAGGAAAGGGAGAAATAGCATGACGATGCAAACCAGGGCTTTTACGCTGATCGATATGCTGCTTGTGATCCTGTGCGTGACGATCCTCATCGCGCTTTTGGCTTGTATAGAACCCCGTACTGACCTCCTTGGAGAACAAGCTGAGTGCCGAGCCAATCTCAGCGGTATCGGCAAAGGGATCGCCCTGTACGCCGCCGAAGATAAAAACGCCAAATTCCCACTGCTGTTCACGAGCGGTCGGCCCGAATCAAACATTAAGTCAAGCGATAGCGCAAAGGATCTGTCCGAACTGACAACAAAACTCACCGGACGCGAGGCAACGATGCAAAACGTCTGGAAGATGATTGATAGAGGACTCATTCCAGAAGAAGCATTCGGATGCCCCGCAGATGAGGATTATGCACCACGCGAACTTGAATCCCCAGCCGACAGGAAAGCACATAGAGTTGGCTGGAGGTCGTCGGCGAATTTCTCATACGGTATGCATTGTCCATACAAAACCATCATAACAGCCGAAAAGACAGCCATAAACCCAGTACCTTTGGGGCCCAAATTAAAAAGCTCGTTCGTCATAATGGCCGACAAGAATCCCGCACGCACCAACGAACCGGCAACAGGCGTAAACCCAAGCATCGCCCCGTCAAACCACCGCGATGGCGAAATCTATCTCACGTACAGTGGCCGAGTGGAATGGAAGAGGAGTTCCGAAGACTCCCAAGTCAACGGCGACGACATCTACACGACACAAACACAAAACAAAGCCGCCCCGGAAATCCCGGCGAACCTGAACGATCAATACATAACCCGCCACCCCATCGACGAGTAACACTTAGCCATTGACTAAGAAAGCGAAGGGGGTTATATTTTCTTAGTGAGATCCGCTAAGAAAGCGGCCTTTCTTAAGGAAACACGCTATGAAAGCAACGGGCACGTACATAACGGCCTCTACTTCGGGGGAATCGTTCCAGGCATTCGTTCCCAACCCGCTACCGCCCGACCCGCCGCTTGGGCTCACACAAAAGGATCACGACCTGATCGAAAAGGCCAATCTCGCCCTAGGCCGCCTGGATGGCATAACGGCAGTGTTGCCCGATGTTTCATTGTTCCTCTATTTCTACATCCGAAAAGAAGCCGTGCTCTCATCGCAGATCGAGGGCACGCAATCGTCTATCTCCGACCTACTCATGCACGAGGAAAACCTCGCCCCGGGCGTACCGCTGGATGATGTCCAGGAGGTCAGCAACTACGTGGCTGCAATGAACCACGGACTGAAGCGAATGCGCGAGGACAATTTCCCGCTGTCGCTGCGACTGATCCGCGAAATGCACGAGGTGCTTCTGTCAAAGGGACGCGGCAGCGACAAGGACCCGGGCCAGTTCCGCCGAAGCCAGAACTGGCTGGGAGGTACGCGCCCGGGCAACGCGCGATTCGTTCCCCCACCACCAGAGCGCGTAATCGAGTGCATGGGCAATCTGGAAAAGTTCCTGCACGACCAGCCGCAGCGCACCGGCGCGCTGATCAAGGCGGCGCTGGCTCATGTGCAGTTTGAAACAATCCATCCATTCCTCGATGGCAACGGGCGACTGGGGCGACTACTGATAACGCATATCCTTTGCGCTGAAGGGGTCCTTCAGCAACCCCTTCTCTATCTGAGCCTGTTCTTCAAGCAGCACCGACAAGAATACTACGATCGACTCGAAGCCGTCCGACTGAAAGGCGACTGGCTGGGCTGGCTGCGGTTCTTCCTGGAAGGAGTCGACGAAACCGCCCGCCAAGCTGCGGACACCGCAACTCGCATTCTGGCGTTATTCGACGAAGATCGTGTAAAAATAGAATCTCTCGGCCGCCTGTCCGCCACGGCCCATCGCCTGCATGAATTGCTTCGCCGCCACCCCATAACGACAACCCCCAGAGGAGCCAAGCAACTCGATCTGACCGCTCCAACCATCCGAAGCGCCATCACGAATCTGGAGAGTTTGGGTATACTCCGCGAGATCACAGGCAAGCAGCGAGATAGGGCATACGTCTATGATCGCTACGTGCAGATTCTAAACGAAGGCTCCGAACCGCTCTCGGGGTAGCTACTTCCCCGCTGGCAACGTCACGCCGTACAAGCCCGCGACTTTCTCTATGAACGGTTTGTGCTTTTTCTCAGCTGCGTTGCGCCATTTGGTTAGATACTGCTCGAACGTTTCGCCCTTGGGCGACGGAGTGCTGTTCAACCAGCGGACGGCGCCCCAACTTTCGGGGTCCTCTTCAAACAGTTTCAGGAACACCAGCGACATCGCTCCGTTCAGTGAGCGGTCGCACGGTTCTTTGGTGAGTGCGGCTTTGTGGGTTTGATAGAAGGCGGGCAGGCCCTTGGCGTATATCTCGTGGACTTTGGTTCTGCTCTTGATCACTTTGTCGGAATAACTGCGCAGTGCGTCTCGGTAGTTGCTCCAGTGTTTGTACGGCGGGTCGTTTTTCCAGGACCGCGCCATCGCTCGCATGGCGTATAGCGACGCGGTTTCGCAGAGCGTTTCCTCGAACCACATGTTGCCCTTGTAGTCCTCGTCGTATCCCGACAGCACGTGGCAGAATTCGTGTGCAAACTGATATGCGTACTGGCACCAAAGCGTATTGCCAGTATCCAGTCGGATGATAATTTCGCCGTTGGAATTGCGGTTGTAAAGCGTGATCGGCCCGCCCCTACCGCGTTTGATGACCATTTTCTCGATCTTGTAATCGGGGAAATGTTTCCAAAGCTCACGACCGGCCGAGTCGCAGAGTCTCTTAATGTCACGCTGGCCGTCATTAAAACCGCGTGACTCAACGCGATACGCGGGCATCTGCGGGGAGGCGTAAGGCGACTTCTTCTCTGCAACAGCGATCGTCGCGAAAAGGACCAGAGCGATCAGAGAAATCTTGCGAAGCATGTTTAGTTTCCTTTCAACTTAAAGCCGGCGTTTGCCCATACGGCTTGGCTTCGGCTTTCGTTGCGAACCGTTAATGTAATATTTTTTCCGCCGTGCGGAAGCGGTATATCAATATACTCCGCCCGCGAGAGCCTGGCAAACGACTTACTGGTCCAGAGCACTTTTCCATCAACGAGCACCTGGAACGCCCCGATCGCCCCACCGCGTGATTGCCCGGCCGGGCCGACACACGCCACGAACCGCCGCCAGCTTCGATCGAGCTTGTGCGTAACGCTCCGCGTGCCGGGTGACATAACCAGCCCACTTGACATACGACAGTGCCTCAGCGTCACATCTGAGTTGGATACGCCTGAGCCAGCCTTCACAGGCGTCAGCGAAGCCAGCTCAACATCCGGCGCGGCGGTTTTGGCGTCTTGCGGATAACCGGTGATCAGAGGTTGGAAATCCAATGTCCCCCAGAGAAGTCCGCTGAGAGCCCCGCCTCTATTCTCAGGCCGAACACTCACTGTAACCGTAACCTTTTGCCCGACGAATCGGCCGAGGCAATGGGCGACCGTGTCCATATCGCCCGGGCCATATCCGCCTGTGGCGCTATTGTATCCTTCAGTGCCGTTTATTTGCGTTTTTCCGGCATGAACGTTCAGGCTGTACCCGCATCTGCCCGCACCGTCGTGCCCAGTAGCGGTAAGCAGCCATGCGTTGGACAAATCAATATCGATCTCCCTGGTGAGAATCAACGGTGCGAACTTTCCGGCGCGGTTCTGCTTGGCGTCCAGCACCATGACGGGCGTCCACTGCAGGCGGCGAGGATCGTAAAACAAGCGAGTCGTAATCCGCTTGCGCATCTCCGGGGAGATAGTCCAACCTCGCAATGGGCCAAACAGGTCGGTCAGCTTGGGCGGCGCCTGGGTCAACGTTGAACGGTCGATCCGTACAGTCGGATGGAGCCATGAAACCTCGTCGCGAATGTCCAGCGGATCGGCCCCGGCGGGCCTGTCTCGATGGGCGAACTCCACAACAAGCACAAGGCGTTTGGCATTTTTCAAGTCGGCGATGTCCACCCGCAACGGCTCGCCGCC
>JABGPF010000402.1 GCA_018645065.1 Phycisphaerales bacterium | reverse complement strand
CGCCGATCACACAAACGATCCAAGGGAAACTCAGAGACCGACGACTCGTGAATACCTTGTTTATAGGAGCTTGACCGCTTCACTCCTTCCGGGCTTGGACAGGCCCGCGTCCCAAAACGGGCCAGAAGGAGGTATCCGGCAAGCAAAACTTTGTGTCGCAGACCAAGTGTCCAGCGACAATGGCGATAAAAGGCAGGTAAATTCCATCATGTTCAAAAACTTCAACAATCGCGGATCGGTACTCCTGATGGTCATCGGACTCATGGTGATACTCGGAACACTGGGCGGAACCTTCCTACTGATATCCAGTCTCGACGCGAGGCAGTCGAAACTACTGGCAGGGAGAGGAAAAGCCGAACTCATCGCCAGCGGAGGTGTCGGGCAAGTCGTGCGACTTCTGGGCGAAGATCTATACATCGCCCCAAGCGCCGCCTCACCGTACACCCTGAATGACGTCCTCACTAATTACAGCGATTATCGAGGCAACGGTCAGGATATACACATTTTCAGCACCGATGGCGGAGTTCAGCCGTCAAATATTTTAGGCGAAGGCACCAAGAAGCTCACGTCAACCGAGGTTGACGGTGGAACAGGCGATTCATACTTGGTGGGCACTGGCGAGTACAATGAGAAGGGGCAGCAGTTCTATATTGCGATCAAGACTGTCGACCTGAGCAGTATGTTAGCTTTGAACAGCGCCGGGTACGACTATCTGGAAGGCAAGACCGACAAAGAAAGAATCGCAAAGACACCGGCCCTTATTGATTTGGGCTCAATTTACGATAATATCCACAAGGCCCGTTGCGACAACACTACCAAGACTATCGAAACATACGACATGCAATGCGGCAGATACCCGATGAACCCCGGCGTGGAACAAGCCGGCGGCACCTATATTAACAACGATTTCACGCCCTTTTCCGTTGCTGACGAGGTTTATTTGCGATGGCGAGGTTCGGGTAGAAAAGCCAATTACGGGCGAGTCTACAGCACACTTGGCGCTAACGGCGACAAAAGCATCCTGACTACCTTGAACGCTTCGCGAAGCATCGCCCGCAAACCTCTGACCGATATGGTCGCCGCTCGCCTGGATCTTTCCGAGATCGATATTCTGGACGATGAATCACAAAGACAGAATCTGTACTCATCGATAGTCATGATCGCCGGTAGTGACAATGGAGCCGGCGGCGGATTGCGGAGCGATCCACCCACAATCAAGGACAGCATATCATCTCACGGGGTATTCAAACGCTCCTCGAAGCAATGGAAAGCCACCTCGTCGATGAGCGGTGCGATGGGCGCGAACTGCTATCGTTATCCTGGACAGGCGAAGAAGGCTTGGTGGGTATTCACTGACATGCCTCCGGCAACATATGAGGTGCGAACATCGTGGGGCCAGTCGGCGACTCTCAAGGCCTCGACGGCAGTTAAGTACGTCATTTATGCGGGCGGAACATTATCCGGTGGATCAAGCAGCGCGTCATACAGCGGTGGAAAAGTGGTTGGAACCCGCGTGTTTGACCAGACGGTGGAACCGCCGACATCAATTGACGGGCAAAAATGGGCGTCGCTGGGACGATACAGTTTCTCCGGGCCTTTCGCCATCGAGATCAACGGACCCCAATTCCCACCGGCAGAGGGCGAACCGGCGGTTCATTCATTTGCAGACGCTATTCGTCTTGAAGGCATTGGCACCGACCTTGGCGAGGGCTCTCTGCATGCGGCTCATTTAACGGCCAATTTATGGGCCGCAATGACCGAAGACGACGACGATCACGAAAACCTGGCGTTCCCGTTCAAACCGGAAGAAAAAGACTACACGGTATACGGTATGCGAGGCCAGCCTTTCATAACCGAAGCGTTCGCCACGCACACCACCAACACCATCTCCCAGCCTGCAGATGTTGGCGGTGTAGAGCAGCCTGAGACCATTGACACTGAATCCTGGAAATGGGGCATCGCGATCGAGATCATGAACTTCACTGATCGCGAAATCGATCTGGCCAACTACAGACTGGTGTTCTCCGCCGAGCTTGACGAAACATCAACACTGGTGGAATTCCCCGCAAATTCCAAAATCACCGCCAATGGCGGAAGGCTCGTCTTCTACGATTTCGACGCCGGTAAGGACACAGTGAAAGCCGCAGATGTATTCGGCGCGAACTACAAGGCGTCCTGGAAAGAATTTACCCCCGCAGCTGGAGCCGAAAAACAATTAACGTTCGACAACAGCAATAAAACCATCCGCCTGGTGCAGTTGGCCAAAGAAAAAATGCCCAGTGACGGTGGAGCGGTCGTCGTCGGGGCCGAACATCGAATTCCCATTGACCACATCACCGCCGGTCTGGAAAAGGACCTGCTCTACACCGGTACGTCAAAAGAAGTCCGAACCATGAGCCCGCCGGACGCAGTGCCTGGCAAATCGCTGAGCGAAACAGTTTCCGCCAACTGCCGTCGCGATGACGATAAAAATAGAGAGCGATATGCAGTTGCGATATACGGGACACCGCGGGATGAACAGAAAAAAACCAATATAACTCCGTACAATGTAGCCCCAAAACCCCCGAACGCCGTAACGGCCACCAGCCACAAACTTGGATTGCCTAATAGCGTTGGACTGACCGGAACCATAAAAATCCCGGAAGCAACGCTAAAAGAAGGTTTCCGAATGAACATCCAACACGGTTTACTCAACGGGCCTGGAGACCTGACTAACCTTTATATCGCAGGTCCGGTCAGATACGACAAGAGCGAAGACGCAGCGGTAGTCAACTTACCAGCCGACCTGCCCGAACTGCTCAAGGAATTCGCAACCGCCGAATCTCGCGGCCGGGCCAACTCGCACGCAAAGAACATGTCCCAAGCCAATTTCACCCAAGATCCGTGGAACAGGTATCCGCGAACGCGGGGCGGCGTGGATATCGCGTGGCCTTTGCTGTTCGGCGAGGTTATCGAGACCGTCCCCACAGACGTCCGACGCGGTGACTGCCCCGGACGCGTCTACGGGCGAATAAACGTAAATACCGCCAGCAGCGAAGTGCTCCAAAGGCTCCCCTGGCCAACAGGCGTCAACGCAGCCACTGCGGCTGGTAAAATAATCGCATACCGAACATCCAAAGGCGGATTCGTCACACCAGGTGAGGTTACTCTCGCACTGGATGGTTTTGTTCAGGAAGGTGTCGCGTCAACACAGGGTCTGGATCGTGATTCGGTCTACGCGGCGATCAGCGGGTGCATTACCGTTAACAGCGACATGTATGCAGTTACTGTTAAGGTTCAGTTGGGCGATGATCCCGCAGAAAAAATTAATTCGTGGCATTATGTGGCTGTGATCGATCGCAGTTGCGTAACCGAAGCCAAAGACAAACCCGCCGTGCTGCTGTTCGCACAGGTTAAATAGTCACCAGATACTCTCTGCCGAACAAACCAGACACCCGCCGCCCCGTTGTTTAAGCGGAGCGGCGGGTGTATTATGTAATCTATGAATTCATCTATGATGCAACCCGGCCACCTGACATTGGTTTGCGCAATAATGCTGTGCTCAAACGCAGCCTCACTTGTCGCTGCGGGAAATACTCCACTGCTCCTGGAAGGGTTTGAAAAATTCGCACCGTCTCCCAAAACTACAAACGTCAAGATTGTCACGTCCGGGCCTGGCCTCACACAAGGAGCCGCCGCTGTTGAACTCACGCCCGGCGGCGCGATTACAATCAAAGTCAGCGGCGCTGATATCGCCCGCCTGCCCTGGTTGCGGATAGACACTCATCACAACACCAAAGGAACCCGCAGCTTGCAGATATCCGCAGCTTCGGGCGTTTTGCCTGCAATCACCGTTGAAGGATATGTCGCCACCGGCCAGGACACACTGGCGTTTCCGCTTACGATGCGTATCGCCCCGGCGACAGTGAAACCGGACACACGCATATTTGCGGTAACGGTTACTAACACAGACACAGTCGCGATTATCGTCGACAACATACGCCTTGAACCACTCGTACGAACCCCGCCTGGAGCTATCCTGTGGGATTTCGGTAAATCACCCAATACCGTCTGGCCGGGGTTCACACCAAAAAGCGCCGGCAGCAAATCGATCAAATGGAAGAAGGACCTGGTCTATCACAGCGGCCACAGCCTCCCGTACCCCGACCCGCTTACACAGGATTGCATCGGAGCGTATTCATC
>JABGPF010000401.1 GCA_018645065.1 Phycisphaerales bacterium | reverse complement strand
TGCTAGAATGGCGTGTTGATGTTCGAGTAACCAGATGCTCCATGGAGATAATCATGACCAGTCGATCAGATATATTTGATCAGGATGCAGGCGGTCGGACACCTCTGTTCGACGCGGCTGCGCGAGGGGATATCGAGTGCGTCCGCCGGATGATCTTCAGCCTCACCGGTACCGGGATGTGTTGCCAGCGTTTAAGTTTGATCGGTAAGAAAGACGCATCCGGCCTGACCGCCGCCGACCTGGCCGAACAGAACGGCCACAAAGAAGTCGCCGACCTGCTACGCAGCGAACAGATGCGAATGGAGTTCTTCGAGTAGGCCTCAGGGACGAGGTTTTCGTGTTGGCCGGTTGTCTTTATGGGTATCCGCCCAAGTAGCGTTGGACTTTGTTGAGATCGGGAACATTTTGGCAACAATGGAGTTAGGGCGGCATAATCTATTTGCTAGCGACGTCATTATAATGTGGCGACGAATTGGTCTTGTCTCATGCCGGTTGATCTGGTAGAACACGTGCACTTATTGAAGGAGACTGACCTTGTTCGAACGTTTTACTGATCACGCACGGGACGTTTTACGGCTTGAAGGGCTTGAAGCCCATCGTATGCACCATGAGCATTTGGGCACTGAACATTTGCTTTTGGCGTTGGTTCGCGAGCCTGAGGGGCACGGTCATCGTGCTCTGGAAAATCTCGGTGTTACGCTTAAGCAGCTTCGCAAGGCGCTGCAAGAGCTTTTAGCCGACGACTCCCATACGGATATCCCAGAGTCTTACCATCTGACGCCGCGTGCCAAGCATGTGATGTCGATGGCGGTGGATGAAGCCCGCGGCCACAAGGATGCGGACCTGGGAACCGAGCATCTGCTGCTGGCGCTGCTTCGCGAGCCCGAGGGCGTGGCGATGCAGGTGTTGTCTAGGCTTAATCTCACCGGACAGGCAGTTCACGATGAAGTTGAACGCATGCTGGCCGAAGAACGCGGGTAAGTAAACCCGCGGGCTTAATACAAATCGACGTATGACCGGGGTCGCTTTGCGCCTACAGATTCCATGGAGTTTCGCGGGCGGTTTTGCTATGCTTAAATCACCGTTGCAAACCGCTATCAAAACAATCCCAGCGAGCTACTGGAGACTTCGATGCAAAGAATCGTCACAAGCGTAATTCTCGTACTGCTGTCACTTGCTCTTCCCGCGTTGGCCCAGGAGAAGAAGAACGATTCACCGCCCGTTGTTGAGTATCTCAGGGGCGGGAAGATCAATTTGCTACAGCTTTCTCATCACGATTTGGGTTGGCATCGCGGTTCGTACGAAGGAGAGATGAAAAGCTCGAACCACGAGATCAATGTGGCGTTGAAGCTCATGGACGATGACCCGACGTTCAAGTACGACGGTGAGTGCAGCGTTTGGTTGTATGACTATCTGCGGCTTCATCCTGATCGGGCCGCTGAGTTTAAAAAGCGAGTCAAGGAAGGGCGAATCCAGTGGGGCGCCGGTTACGCCATGCCGTACACGTCGCTGGTAACCGGCGAGCAACTTGCCCGATTGATGTACCTCGGGCGTCGCTGGTACAAGAGCCAGTTCGGAGCCGACACGAAGCTCTGGTACAACACCGACGTACCGGGCTTCTCGATCCAAATGCCGCAGATTCTCAGCAAGTCCGGCGTGGATAAGGCGTACCTGGCCCGTAGTTGGAACATAGACGGTGTGCGCACCGATTTCCTGAACTGGTCGTCGCCGGACGGCAGCAGCGTGTTCTGCTACTTTATGAACCACTACGCCGACAACATTACGTGGCGGTCCGGGATGCCGAATATCGCAAACGACCCAGCCAAGATGACAAAGTGGATCGCCGACCAGGAAGCAGAGTACAAAACGCGGAAAATCAAACCGGTGATGGCTCACCTGATCAGCAAAGACTGCGCCCCGCCGAAGAACCTGCGAACGGTGATCGACAGTTGGAACAAACACGCAGCCGAGAAAAAACTACCTCTCATGGAGTACGGCACGTTCGCCGATATGATGGATCAGGTGAAAGCATCGCCCGGCGCCAAGTTCAAGCAACTTCAAGGCGAATGGCCGAACAAATGGCTCTACGAGGGGGCGCCTGCGAACTACAAAATGTTCAGCGATCAGCGGGCGGCCAGCAGGCTGCTGTGTGCAGCAGAAGCGTTCAGTGCATTCGGGGCGATTATCGATGGCGACTGGAGCAAATACCCGTCGAAACAACTGTTCGACGCCTGGCGCGATGTCGACTTCTCCTGCCACGGAATGGCGCCGGACAGTTGCGTCAAAACGTTTCTCAGCAAGTATGCCGGCGCCAAAAAAAGCGGCCAGGATATGCTCGATAAGGCGCTGGCTGCGATCGCCGGACAGGTCAAAACCGACGGTGTGAAAGATGACAAGCCAGTGGTGGTGTTTAACAATCTGTCCTGGACGCGAACCGACGTTGTGAAAATCACGCTACCCAAAAACAAGTACACGCAGAGTTGGTATTTTCTTGTCGATCAGGATAGCGGTCTCGTTAAATGTCAGATCAACGCCGAGGGCAAACTGGTGTTCCTGGCGAGAGACATCCCGGCGTTTGGCTACTCGACGTTTTGCATTCATCGAGCGGACAAACCGGTCATTGATGGCAAGGGCTTGGCAAAACAAGGCGCCGCCTGGACCAAACCGCTGGAGAACGAGTTTTTCCGCGTAACGCCCGGTAAGCAGGGTGTCGCTGCGATTTACGATAAGCAACTCAAACGCGAGCTGCTGAAGACCGATAAATTCGAGGCCGCACAGTGGCTCGACTTTGTCTACAAGGGCCAAGGCGCCGGCGAGCATGTAAATATCCGCCTGCCGGACGCCGCGCCGCTGGATAAGCTCGGCGTGTTCACAACGTCGTGGATATGCAAGGAAAGCGGGCCTGTATTCACCACGCTTGAGTCAAAAGAAGTGACGACCCCGCGCGGGAAAGTCTCGTTCCAACTAACGCTTTACAACAAGCTGAAGCGGATCGATTTGACATGTAGAATGCGCGATTGCGACGAGACCGAGGCCAGGCAGATCCGCCTGGCGTTTCCGATGAACGCGAACTTCAAAAACGTGGCGTATGAGGTCCCGTTCGGCAAGGTGGAAATCGGCGCCGACGAGGTCCAGCCGCAACTGGCGTTCGAAGTGAAACAGACCAAAGAGTATCTGGCCAAGATGAACGACCTGCGCCGCACCGATCTGGATAAGTGGAAGCAGTGGCGCCGCTCGCAAAAAGGCAAGACGCCGGTCCGCCCCCGCGAAATTCAGAACTGGATCTACGCAGGCGACGGTGATGCTGGCGTGACAATCGGATCATCAGCCATCGCCTGGGACTACATGGACGCCAGCGCCGCACCGGTTGACTACCCCGTATTGCAGCCCGTGCTGCTCTGCTCGGCGTACAGTTGCAGCCGTTGGAAACACTGCTGGACACAACCGGGCGATCACAAGTTCACCTTCTCGATCTTCTCGCACAAGGGCGGATGGCGGAACGGTTATCGCAGCGGCGTGGCGACGAATAACCCGCTGATCCCGGTGCTGGTGAAGGTCAACCCTACCGGTAAGTTACCGCCGAGCAAATCGTTCCTGAGCGTGTCTGCCGATAATGTAATCGTCACCGCGGTCAAGAAATCCGAAGACAGCAACGATCTGGCAGTGCGTTTCTACGAGGCAGAGGGCAAGCCCGCCAGCAGCGTAGTTTTGACCCCGTCATTCAAGGTGAAAAACGCCTGTCGTACGAACCTCATAGAAGAGGGCTCCAAACCAATGCCCCACACAACCAAAGACGCAACACTCAAAGTAGGCAAATACTCAATCGAAACAATCAAGTTAGTACCGGCGCCCAAGGCGTTGTGACATCGCGTTTTCCCAGAAAGAAATTGGGCCATCGGCTTGAAATAGGTTTCTGGGTTGCTAAAATGCGTGCATGAAAAAACACACTACAACATGCATGGTATTGGTATGTCTGCTTGCAGGCGCTTTTAACAATTCTTCAGCAACCGCAGAGGATAACGACGGTATCCTCAACGGTCCCCTGACAAACAGGAGCATGGGCCATAAGGCCAAGGGAGAAGGCGACGCCGAGTCGTTGCGGTTGGCTATCGAAGATCTGATAAAGACTTACGGCGATAAGTATCCCAAGGGCAAGGAGTTTCTCAAACGCCTGGGCAACGAGAAGCTAAAAGACATTAAC
>JABGPF010000400.1 GCA_018645065.1 Phycisphaerales bacterium | reverse complement strand
GATGGAAAAAACATCTACATGCGATCGATGCCGTTCGACAAGAAAGGCAATCGCCGCCGGATCACTCATATCGCAAAAGAAACCGAAACGCCGCATCTGTTTTCGCCTACGGGCTTTCTGGACAATCACTGGTTCCATCGGTCGTACTGGACTTACGCCCGCTCATTCCCTGGCGGATGGATCGGGCACTTGAACGCGGGGCGTTATAATCCCTCAGGGCGACTGCTGGTTCTCGACAAGTCGACCATATACGGATACGGCCGCAAGCCCGCATACTACAAATGGACGACCTCGCTGGAATACCGCCTGTTTGCAGTCGACAAGAATACCCATACGCCCAAGGATATATACGCCTACGATTATTTCAAAGTCGCGCAAGTGAAGAATTTCCCCAAAATGAAAATCGACAGAAGCCTTGGCCTGCCTTATGGCCCGAGACCAAAGCTCAAGAAATCGTACGCCTGTAAGTGGGAAGATACCAGCCCGTCACTGCTGGTTCTGGCGATGGTGGGCACTAAAGACAGTCTGTTCGTTGCAGGCCCCAAAGATATTATGGATGAGCAGAGCTATTTCCACTCCAACGCCGCAAAAGCCTACGCCCAACTCAAAGGCGAACTGAAGAGCCAATCGGACATCTGGAAGGGCAAGGGCGGGGCGGTGTTGCACTCGGTGTCAAAGAAAGACGGAACGACTACAGCGAAGCACACATTAGACGCACTACCCGTGTTCGACGGGATGATAGCGGTCGAAGGCAAATTATTTGTCAGCCTGGCTAACGGCCGCCTTATATGTCTAGGCGCCGGTCCACGAGGCGGAAATTAGTACCAGTTCATGTCGTCGCGCGGCGCTATGCGTTTCATGAATTCGCAGGCGTTGGCGGCTTTGTGGTTGGTGATCTTCATGTTCTTCGAATCCCATTTCAGCGTTACGCCGGGATGCAGCAGAGCGATATCGCCGAGGACGATTATCTCTGACAAGGGTCCGGAGTAATCGAAGGAGGACATGGCTTTATCTTCGCCTTTGCACGCCAACGTCCAGTTCTGGAAGTGATTTCTCCCTTTGCATCGGAACGCCTTGGCGGGCGGCTTGGGCGTATCTTTCCTGGCCGCATCGGGGATGATTTTAGCGCCTTGGCTGTGGCTGCCTATCATTATCGAGGCATCTTTTCCGACCAGGACCGAACCGCTGGTAATTCCCCTGGCCTTCTTATCGAGATGTTTTGGGTGCGGATAATCTATACCCGTGCCCAGGAAGTATCGCATCGTGACCGGGGGCTTATTGCCTCTGGCGGCGAACTGCCAGATGATGACTCCGCCGCTTGGCGTTGACCAGGGCTTGGCGGGGGTTTTGACTTCCGCCCGCACGCTCAAAGGCGCGCCAAGGCCCAGGGAGTAATAGGCTCCGTCAAATATGTGTCCGGCCATATCGCCAACCGGTCCGCTGAAGTGACGGTATCGTATCCACTCGCGATTCATGTAGCTGCTGCTGAAAGGTATCTCTTCGGCGCGGTTGAGGAACAGGTCCCAGTTGAGCGTTTTCGGGGCTATGGAGCCTTTTACGATCGGCTTGTCGGTCCAGTAGTTTTTCGTGGAGTAAGCGTCGACCTGGCTAATCGGTCCGATCGAATCGGCCAGGCCCCAGTCCTTGATCATCGCCGAGCTCGCGGTTGAGTGGCCTTGGTGTCCCATTTGGGTTACGACTTTGCTTTTCTTCGATTCTTCGGTCAGCAGTCGCACTTCATTAACCGTGTGGCAGAGCGGTTTTTGGCAGTAGACGTGTTTGCCTTGTCTGATTGCGTGCATTGAGATTGCAAAGTGGTTGTGGTCGGGAGTTGCGATGCAGACGGCGTCTATCTGCTTGCCGACCTTGTCGAACATTTCGCGATAGTCGGTCCAGAGCTTGGCTTTTTGCAGCTCTTTGCGACGGGCGATCTGTTTCCCCGCCAGCGCATGGTCAACATCGCACAGTGCGACTATGTTGTCCAGTCTCGCCAGGGCTCCAGCGTTTCCCGTGCCTTGGCGCCCGATGCCGATGCAGGCGATATTGAGCTTGCTGTTGGGGGACGGGCCGGCCTTCAAGATGTTGAACGGAGCAGCGCCGACAGCGGATGCGGCCAGAATGCTTTTTATGAGATCGCGACGTTTTATTGTGTTCATGATGGGCGCCTTTCGGTTTGCTTGAGTTCCAGTTGGCCCCGAGCCAGCCGGGAGTCCACTGCCTAATGGTACTTTACCCGAATCACCGCGATAAGCAAGACATGAAAATGGGCAAGGCGAATCCCTCACTATTACGTTTGGGTCATTGGGAGACGAGAAAAACTCATGATTAGCAACCCTTCCAGCCGATTTTTCTTGTAGCTGAAACCCGCGAACTGTTTATGACCGCATGGTTAATTATTTGGGATCGGTGATGCGCAAAGATTTTCGGGAAATGTAGTACTGTAAAATATCCTCAACTTCGCCTTGACAACACCACAAAGCTGCTTATGATAATAGTTCGCACTCAACAGTCTAAAATGGTTCGGAAATGCATGTGAACGGGAATTGGCCAATTACACCAATAAAAAAAGGAGTCGCTATGTCCGCCAACAGGAACTATCTGTCACACAGTGTTACATCTTCAAAATCCCAAGCCGCTAATAAGACCAACTCACCCCTTCCGCTAATGGAGACGCTCGAACCGCGACTGTTGCTTTCGGGCAGCGTCGAAACCGGTATCGCTATCGAGCAGTTCGTTCACGTTTACGATCCGATCGCCGGTGAGATCGTAACCCTCAACGATGCAGACACTCCGGCTGAGGCGATCAACGCCGACATCGGAAGCAGCGTGGTCTGGAGCTACGTGGTTACCAATATCGATCAGGAACCGCTCAGCGACTTCACGATCATCGACAATCACGGCACGCCCGACAACCCGATTGACGACTTCATCCCGGCGCCCGTCATGGACGGCGCGTTCAACATTGGCGATACGAGCCAGGACGGCCTGCTCGATGTGGGCGAGCAGTGGTTATACACCGCCACTGACCTTGTCGAAGCCGAAGGCCTCTACACTGGCTCAGCATCGGCCTCAGTATCGGTGACTACCGAGATCATCGTCGGCGGAGGAGGCGGAGGCGAAGCCGCCGGTTTCACCGAATACGCAGTGCTCGCCAATGGCGCCGTTACAATCGGAGACTACTTCAGCGTTGAAGGCGGGCTGCTCGGCAGCAACACCGACAGCGTGATGGCTCGCACATACCTCTCGGTTCCGACGGGTGTTCGAGCGGCAGGTTTCGTAGGTGAATGGGGCGCATCGAACATCGGAACCCTCGGATCAGAGGCAATCATCGCCAACATTGGAGCGATGCTCTCCCCGGGCACGACCATTAACGGTGATATCCACGTAGGCTTCGGACCAGTGGCGATGGACGAATCGGCCCTCAATATTAACGGAACAATTTACGCCGGCGCAGATGCAACACAATTTGACGCGTTGGACTTCGCGCCGCTGGACGACTTCACTCCCACAGACCCTTTAACTCCCACGGACGACTACACCCCCACGTATGATGCTATTTACGGTTCGGTAAAAGTCCTACCGGGCGAAACGTGGTATCTGGATTCGGGAAATTACTACTTCGATTCACTGGATTTCGGGATTGGATCAACGCTATCATTATCGCTAACTAGCGGTCCGATAAGCATCTATGTAGAAGGCGGCGACGGAACGGCGATGGATATCGGAACCGATTTCACCATGGAACTGACTGGCGGCGGAGCCGATCAGGTTTATATCGAGGCCAACACCAATCTGGTCGCAGAAACTGACATCGAATGGTATGGCACGGTTTACACCTCCGGCGGATATGGTATAGACTTCGGAAGCGGCCTGGAGTTGACCGGCGCGTTATACAGTAGCGGTGGGATATACTTCTCAGGCGACATGGATACCTCAGCGGTCAACGACATAACATTCGCAGCGCTGGACTTTGCAGCATTTGGGATTGACGTGGGCGGTGAAGGCGGCGGAGAAACCCAAACCGTAACCACCGTGTATACCGACACCGATCCGACGAACTATATCGGGATTCTACCGGCCACTGACATCTCAACATTCGCACAAAAAGCCGAAGCACTGCTCGTGCAGTACACCGGGACAGGCGGTGGAGACACGGGGCTGACGCTCGAAACCGATCCGACACAGGACGGGGGGTTGACGCTGGACG
>JABGPF010000399.1:2591-4209 GCA_018645065.1 Phycisphaerales bacterium | reverse complement strand
AAGCGCTACACTTTTGCTCCGCCCAGCGCTACAGTTTTACTCCGCCCTTTACAGATATCGAGCACGACGTCGCCGAACATCTGCATGAAACGCCTGTAGGAGTCCCACACGAATCGTTCGTTACCGCTGTTCTGGATCATCGCTTCGATGGTCACGTCGTTCAGACCGAGGTTCAGAACGGTGTCCATCATACCGGGCATTGACACCGCCGCGCCCGAACGCACCGAGACCAGCAGCGGGTTTGAACCCCTTCCGAACGTCTTGCCGGTTACGCCTTCGAGTTTCTTGATGTTCTGGTCGATCTGACCGGCGAGTTCGGCCGGGTATTTGCGACCCAGCTCGTAGTACGCCGCACACGTCTCAGTCGTGATCGTGAAACCGGCGGGAACGGGCAGGCCCAGGCTGGACATTTCGGCAAGGTTTGCGCCCTTACCGCCCAGCAGCTCTTTCATCGAAGCTTTGCCTTCGCTCTTTCCACCGCCAAAGAAATATATGTATTTGGGTTTCCGTTTAGCCATCTTGTTGGTCTCCACTATCCAGTAGGTTTATCCGGGGTGTCTTCGGGGATTCACTTCAGGCTCAAACAGTCCGCAGGCCCGGAGGGTGTGACCGACCGGGGACGAACTTCCCGTGTCTCATATTCTGATCCTGCTCTATCCTTCGGGGAGGGGCGACGTCCAAACTCGCCAAATAGGCCCGGATAGAACAATCCATCTCGCACCCAATGGCTTCGATGGACACCGCAACAGCCACACAACCGGGCAACGACGGACATGCCGCACGCCAAGTCATGTCTGCCAACTGCACTACATCCACATGTACTCGCATCTTCTCATCTCCTCTGGCCGTTGCCGTACCCAAAGGCGACAACCGGCCAAATAATGGGCCAGAGCACGTGGTCTGAGAGCGACCGCTGGGGGCAACACATTCAGACGCGAACGTACACTGACCTATCTGTTCAGCAGGTCGCCTTGGGGCGACCCCCTGTCAATCTGCCTATTGATATATTCTTGAGGCTTGCGTGGCATGCAAATCTGAGGTCTCGAACAATCGGAATCTGCTTCCGAGCCGCCTCGCGTTTCTGCATCGCACAGACGCGGTTAACTCACGTCCATTCGATATCGTGATTCGCATCCGACGATCTCACCGCCGCATTATCCTGAACGTAATCATCAGAACTTGTCGTCAATCGCTAAACGTTTGTGGCTGCCCAATTTCTTGGCCAAAGCTGCATATATCTTGAACTTGGACGAATTTTTCAAAAGGTCGCCGATTTCCTGCTCCAGGTTCACGTTGTTGTTTTCCTGCACGGGAGCCGACGCCCTCGGCGTGATCACTTCCGGCTGAACATTCGCCACAGCTTCGGGATCGCCAATTTTCAGAGCACGGGCCAAAAGTTCCTCGAAACGGACCTCCTTTCGTTCGTAGCCAGGGGTGCCCAGGTTCGCTATATTGTTTGCGATAACCTTCTGCCGCAGGGCTTCAGCTCGCATGCCCATTCGGAGGAGGTCGGATGGATCGATTTTTTGTCCCATTGTCTATCTCCCGCAGAAGTCGCTGCTCCTGATTCAGTTCAAGCGGCGGTAAAACGAAAAACGCCGTATGCGGTTCCTCGGAC
>JABGPF010000399.1:0-2491 GCA_018645065.1 Phycisphaerales bacterium | reverse complement strand
CTCAATCCACCCAAGGCAACGTAAGCCCGATCTGGTCTTGGTACTTCCCTTGCTTGTCCGCATAACTCACCTCGCAGACCGTGTCTGCACGAAGGAACAGTATCTGTGCTATCCCCTCGTTGGGATAGACTTTGGCTGGCAATGGGGTCGTGTTGCTGATTTCTATGGTTATGCGGCCCGACCACTCCGGCTCAAGGGGCGTGACGTTTATGATGATACCGCATCTGGCGTAGGTGCTCTTTCCAACGCACACTGCAAGCACGTCCCGCGGAATTACAAATGTTTCAACCGTCTCGCCCAACGCGAAGCTGTTCGGCGGGATCAAGACATGATCGACCTTGTCCCGAGCCGTATCCACCGTTCGCATGAAATCTTCGGAGAACGCCTTGGGGTCGACTACTGACTGCTTGTCGGCTGACAGCGGTGGCGCGAATATCTTGAATATCGTCCCGATCCGTACATCGTAGCCGTAGCTCGACAGCCCATACGACACCTTTCCACGTCGCTTTACGCCGTCGGCAAACGGCTCAATCTGAACTTCGTCTCTTATCTGTTTGTCGCAGAGGATTCCCATATTATCAACCTTATATATCCGGGGCATTGTATTTACTTAGTGTCTCAGCGATTATCCTGACAATCAGCGCCGCCGTAGTGCCGCCTCGAATGCGTTGGCAATGTTGACCACAACAAGCCTGGGCTCGCATGATTGACGCCTCGCCAACAATAGATATCTGCCTGCTTTGTATTTGGTCAGTAACTCTCGCATATTCATGTCTACCATTAACCATCTCACAGATATCAACGATGCTGGCCTGATGTTGGAATCCTACCCCAACATTGGAGGGGTCGAACTCTGGATTGTTCTGTTACCAATAACACACGTTTTCGGCCATTCTGCTGAGAATCGCGAATACTTCACAGCGCGTCGCTGCCCGTTCAACAGTTGCTTGGCTAATTGCTGCATATCCTCAACCGGGTCGGTCTCATCCACGATCTCCACGCCAAGCAATGTTTCCAGCACGTCCTCGAGTGTCACAATGCCCGCACTGCCGCCGTACTCGTCGACCACCAGGAACATCTGCTCCCGACGTTGGATGAACTCCTCAAGCACCGTGGGCAGCTTGCCTACCTCTGGAACGGCGTGCAGCGGCCGAGCCAACTCGCCCATCGTCGCCTCGAGCCGACCCTCGCCCAGCGCGCGGAACAACTGACGGCGGTGTATCAGCCCTTTCGCTTCGTCAAGCGACTCACCGATGACTGGGATGCGGGCGAACCGAGGCGGTTCGCCTTGGGTCACCTCGCCCACCGTCTGATCGGCCCGAAGCGTGAACACTACGGTACGTGGCGTCATCACCTGCTCAACGGTAGTCTCACGCAACGCAATAAGGTTGCGGATCACATGAGCTTCTTTGCGGTCGATAGCGCCTTCTTCCGAGGCAAGCCTGGTGAGGCTGAGCATCTCGTCGCGGCTGATTTTTGGCGTCGCATAGTTACTTCGCGACAACAGCTTTGAAGTCCAGTTGCACACGGCCACCAGCGGCCTCAAGATCAGAATCATACTCGGAATAGTCCTCGCCACGAAGGGGGCGAGAGCTTTTGCGTGCGCCACCCCGAGGGTCTTGGGAATGATCTCGGAGAAGATCAGGATCAGGATCGTTACGACAAAGCCGACCGCCCCCACCCAGGCGTCTCCCCACAGAAGCGCCGCCTCGGCCCCCACGCCCGCAGCGCCCAACGTGTGGCCGAACGTGTTCAAGGTCAGGATGGCGGCCAGCGGTCGGTCCATATCGTCTTTCATTCGCTGGAGCCGTTTGCCAGCCGGACTGCCTTGCTCCGTGAGCAGCGCGATGTGCGATCGCGGCATGCTCAGCAGCGCTGCCTCCAGCAAGGAGCAGAGGAAGGAAACCGCCAAGGCTATAAACAGGAATATTAGGAGAAGAATCATTGGCCGTTGTCTCCAAAGGAACATGCCGAGGACGGTCGACCACAGGGAGTGTGCCGCAATTCGAGAACTTCGCCATCAAAGCGTTCAACTCGTACGCGAATTTGTTCATCTTGACGCATTAAAATCTCCTCGTACTCGCTCATGGGTCTTGATCGGTATTCGGCATGCCGAGATCACGCGGACTTCGCAGGGAATGCCGCGTTCCTTCAAAATGCCGGAGGCCTGCATCATGACTTTCAGGTTGGACTTGGAGCCCATGACCACTACCGCGTCACACTTTGCAACCATTGCTGTCACCTCCTGTCTGCATGAGACCAAGGTAGCCCTCAGCCAATTCAAGATGCGCCCTGACGACGTCCGCCATGAAGTTACGTTCTTTGGGCTCCGTCTTACGCAGTCGATTTATCCGATCCTGTGAGATGAAGGTGAATGCCGGAATGAATGTATCTGCCGGCACGTTCACATTCTCGATAACAGCGCGGGACGCAGCAAATACACCCCGGCCCAATTGGGAGGCGAAGACAACTGCTCCAAACCCAATGAAGC
>JABGPF010000036.1 GCA_018645065.1 Phycisphaerales bacterium | reverse complement strand
CGCCAGGATCTCTTCGACTCGCGGTCCGACGAGTGTGATTACCGCGATTCCCCCTCGTCCGGGCGCTGTGCAAAGGGCCGCTGTTGTCGGCTCGGGAGTCACTTGCCTGACCTCGATCGTTGATGCTGTCATTGAAAAAACGAACGTTAAAAATTACTTTTTGAGCATGAACTTATAGTACGCCATCGCAACGCCTCGCAGCACCAGGTCGTCTACGATTGCCTGGGCGATGTCTGATTCGTTTACGTCTTTGCAGATGAGTTTCGCGTCTCCGCCGGTGAGTATTACAAGCGGCCAGGAGCCCATTTCCGTCGCGTAGACTTCGACCAGTTCCCGCAGCGATCCTCGTGCCCCTCGCACCAGCCCGCCGATTATCGCCTGGGGGGTGTCTTGCCCGTAGACCCAGTCAGGATCGACGAGTTTCACCTCGGGCAGTTGAGCGGTTTGCGACGCCAACGCTCGGGCGCCCATCTGCAGGCCGGGCAAAATCGCTCCGCCCTGGAACACGCCCTGGTCATTAACGCAGTCTATCGTTATCGCCGAACCGAAGTCCGCGATAATGCACGCCACGCCGAGTTGATCGTACGCGGCGACCGCGGCGCACAGTCTATCAGTTCCTATACCGCCTGGTTGGGGCAGGTTGGTTTCGATCGGGAGGGGGAGGTCTCTACCGACGACGAGAACGCTCTGTCCGATAGCTTCATCCGCCGCAGCCTCCAACGCAGCCAATCCTTCCGGATTAACCGAACATGCCGCGACCTTGCCCTCCTGGCCCATTTCGTCCCACAGGGCGGTAAGCCCGTCGCCCAGGCCCGACAGGTCGTCGTTACCGAACGTCAGAATCGAACCGCAGAGGTTGTTCCCGTTGAGAGAGGCGATCTGCACGCTGGTGTTTCCGATATCGCATGCAAGAATGGTGGGTATGGGGTTTTCGGCGTCAGTCATCATCTTCGTTGTCCGTTTCTGCGGGTGGGTCAAATGTTTTCGACAGGCCCAAAGGTTTTTTTGCCGACGGACCGCCTTCTTCAAGCTCAATGCACTCGGTGACTTTTTGCCATATTCGCTCACCAAGCGCCTCGAGCCCCTTGCCCGTCACTGCGCTTATTGCTGAGACCGGTGCGTCTATCGCTTCGCTGAATTCAGCCAGGCGTTCTTCGCTGTCGGTGAGGTCCATTTTATTGGCTACGATGATCTCTGGCTTCGCCGCCAGTGCGGGCGAGTACTGTTCGAGTTCATTTCTGATCGAACGATAGTTTGACACCGGGTCTCCGGTTACCGGGCAGATGTCGACTATATGAATGAGTACTCTGGTGCGTTCGATGTGCCGCAGGAAGTCGTCGCCGAGTCCGGCTCCGTCGTGTGCGCCTTCGATTATGCCCGGTATGTCGGCCAGTACGAAGCGTCTGAATCGCGACAGTTCTACAATGCCCAGGCAGGGGTGGAGTGTTGTGAAGGGGTATGCGGCGATTTTCGGTCGAGCGGCTGATACTCTGGACGTCAGGGTGCTTTTGCCCGCGTTCGGTAGTCCTAGCATTCCGGCGTCGGCGATGAGTTTCAGTTCGAGCCTGAGTTTTCGTTCTTCGCCTGCTTCACCGGCCTCCCACTCGCGTGGGGCCTGGTTGGTCGCGGTTTTGAAGCGAGAGTTTCCTTTTCCGCCTCTACCACCGTGCGCCAGGCATATCGGTTCAGTCGACTCACCGAGGTCCTTCAGCATTATCCCGGTGTCCGCGTCGTAGATAATCGTCCCGGGCGGCACTTTAACGGTCACATCGTTTCCGCCGCGTCCGTGTTTGTTTTTCCCCTCACCGGGCTTTCCGTTTTCGGCGCCCCAGTGATGATGCCCCGCCAAGTGCTGCAGCGTGTTGAACGAGTCGTCGGCTTGGAGGAATACGTTTCCGCCCTTACCACCGTCGCCACCGGCCGGTCCGCCTTTGGGAATGTATTTTTCGCGTCTGAACGCCATGCATCCATGCCCGCCGTTACCGGCGGTTATGACTATTTCAGCCCTATCGACGAACATGGCTTTTGATACTGGTGCAGAGTCCATAATATATGGCTAACAAAAAGAGGATGACGCCTGACGGGCCATCCTCTGGTTATCGGATTGATTCGGCGGTCCGGTCGCGCTGCATTCAGCGGACTCGAAGTCGCTGAAGTTAGTTTGTCGCCGCGGCGGCTTCTTCTTCGATTACTACGTCCACGAAACGGCCTCGGAATGAGACTTTACCGTCCTTCATGGCAAACAGCGTGTCGTCGCGTCCGCGTCTAACGTTGTGTCCGGCTTTGAACGGTGTTCCAACCTGACGAACGATAATTCCGCCGATGCTCACAGGCTGTCCGCCAAAAAGCTTCACGCCGCGATATTGCGGGTTTGAATTACGTCCGTTGCGGGTGGAACCTTGTCCCTTTTTATGCGCCATCTTAATGCTCCAGTCTAGCCGCTTGTCGGCGGCGGTTGCTATTTATGTATAGATCGAACCCCGAAGGATACCGTCAAGTGCGGTGAATGTCAAGGGGGTGTGTCCGCGTTTTTTTCGTCGCGAGTCGCTCAGTTCGCTGGTCAGAGCCTTATCTCAGCACCCAATTCTTCGCGACAAGCTTCATGGTGGTGTAGAGTCTGTTGGCCGGTTCGCCCTTAATAGCGAAATTCAACCGCATAGCCTTGTGGAGGAGAATCTTCTCCTTCACTTCGGTTACCTCGACACCGTTGATGTCTGTTGAGGTGATGGGTATGGGGCGGGGAAGCTTCAATTCAGCGGTCTCACCGCTCAAACCGCTTACGAATACGTCAATGGATACGGTCTTGTTATTGAAGTCAGGCCATATCGCCACACCGTCTTTTGCATTGTCCTTACCGAACAACAGCTTTCCGAGGATCTGGGTGTGATCCTGGAGCAGTGGGTTGTTGTGGCGTTTCTTAATCGCATTAAACACGCCGGCGGGGGGGCGCTTGTTGGCGATGAAGGTCTCTCCGGTGTTGGTGTACATCGTGAACTCCGGGACGAAACCCTGCTCTACGCCAAGACCGGTCTCCGGATCACGCGTGCGATTGGTCACCGTGTAAAGCATATACCAGAAAGTAGTGGGTTTCTTCTGACCGGGCAGCACCAGCGTGATCGGCTGGGGGGTGACGAAATCAAAATCCAATTCCCATGTGGTGGGAACTTCATAAGGCTCCGGCGCAGTCATTGCCAAGGGAGCCAAGCTTCCCAAAGCCGCTAATATTACAGTTAATACCAGAATACGTTTCATTACTCTAACTCCCGGTTGGTCGCGCCGAACGTCGATTTACACGACGAGCGCGGACAATTACACCAAAAATATATGTCGTTTCACAAACGAAGTCAAGCCTGCTTTTGCGCCACTTTGCGTCTCGGCTTGCTTTGGGACGCCCTAATGCTAGGATAGAGGGATGAAGCAGGCGGAGATACAGGCGGTTCCCAGGCGTTTTCGGACCTCGGCGGCGAAATTTCTCGCCGGGGGAAATGCCTGCGCCCCCGCACAGGACGCCCAGAAACGGGCCATCTTGACAATGATCGCAAACCCGCCCGGAGCCAAACCTAAATTCTGGTGGGCGCGTTCGGGGCGAACTATCCTGGCCGCGGCAATGGTGGTCGAAAACCCCGGACGAACGGGAATGCTCCTTACAAGCCCGCCTTACGCCCCCGGGGTCGAGCGACAGCAACTGGTGGAGCTTGTCCGACAAATATCGAAAGATTCCATCACCGATGGACTTTCGCTCGTGCAGGCGCTTATCGACCCGACGGACACCGCACAAGCCGCTCTGCTCAAAGACAGCGGGATGATAATGCTCGCCGAACTTATCTACATGAGGCGCGATCTGCTGAAAAAACCGCCCGCGCCGACGAGCGATCGTAACGATATAGCGTGGCGGGACTATAATCAGTTCACAGAAACTCAACTCGGTGAAATTATCGCCCAAACCTACGTCGATTCGCTCGATTGCCCCGCATTAAGGGGCGTGCGCGATATGAACGACATTATCGCAGGACACAAATCCGCCGGGGTGTTCCGCCCCGAATCGTGGTGGATCGCCGATTGCGACCAGCCCGCAACGCCGGCAGGATGCATACTCGTTAACGATTCACCAGTTGCTCCCTCTGCGGACATAATCTATATGGGAGTCGCTCGCGAGTTTCGCGGACGCCGATTGGCCCGAGCGATGCTCGATCGAACCATCGAACTTGCGCAGCGACGCGGAAAGCAGTTGGTCTCAGTTGCAGTCGACACTCGTAACGAACATGCGATAAGAGTGTACCAGCAGTCAGGGTTCGTTGAGCTGAGGCGTCGTATAGCGTACGTTGAGCTGCGTAAGAACCGCTCATAAAGGGCGATTTGAAGTGTTTGTGAACAAAGTGTGGAGAGAAGTTTTTTTTCGCACCCAACTCGATACTTCCGCAGGGCTTGGGGGTTGTGGATAACAAAGAGCCCTGATTGCGATTGACCCGATGGGCGACAAGGCGTAAATTCTCTCTTGCTTGCCGAGGGCATGCGTTACTCAGGCAGGCCAAGTCGGCAGGTGTGAGTGGCTGGATTCAAGTGATCATCGGGACGCTTGTCTGAATTACGGGCGTTTGTAAACTATTGACGACAAAGGGATTGCCATGGATACTGCGGTTACTTCTTCGTGTGCCGGAAATGCGACGCAGCAGATATATAAAACGCTGCGCGAAGAGTTAGGTGCGCGGAAGTATAACGCCTGGTTCAAACATGGAACCCGCATAACCCTCGAAGCCGAACACGTGAAAATCGCCGTACCAAACCCTTTCGTCGCCAATTGGATCGAAGGGCACTACTGCAGCGACGTAGAAAAAGTCGCCGAAAACCAGACCGGGATGAAACGCCCGGTGATAGTCACCATAGACGCCGGGCTGGCTGGGGAAACAAAACGAAACGAACTGGACGCACAGGCCGATCTGGTCCATAAATCCGGCGCCGGACAAGTGCGGAGACCGGTCAACGCGACAAAACCACAAACCCTCGGGCATAAACTCGATAACTTCGTGATCGGAAAGAGCAACAAACTCGCATACTCGGCCGCACTGGCGATGGCGGGCGTAAAGGCGCCTCCGTTCAGTACGCTTTTTGTGCACGGGTCATGTGGGGTGGGCAAAACGCACCTGTTACAGGGCGTTTGCATGCAGGCGTCGAGAATTCACCATCGCGGTTCTCCGCTTACCTGGAAATACGTGACCTGCGAGCAGTTCACCAACGAATTTATCCAGTCGTTGCGGGCGAAAAATATCGCACAGTTCCGAGCCAGATATCGCAAACTTGACCTGCTGGCGATAGACGATGTGCATTTCCTCAGCGGTAAAAAAGCCACCCAGGATGAGTTCCTCCACACGTTTAACGCCATCGAAACCGCAGGCAGGCGGATCGTCCTGGCATCAGACGCCCACCCGCATATGGTCGGCTCGCTAAACGAACAACTCATCAGCCGATTTGCCTCCGGGATGGTCGTTAAAGTCGATCCGCCCGACGCAGAGACGCGAATGTCGATCCTGATGCGAAAAGCTATGCGTATGAAGCTCGGCGTCGAGAAAGACGTTCTGGAGTACATCGCAAATCACATACACGGTTCGGTCCGCGAACTGGAAGGCGCGCTTACCAAACTCGCGGCATTGTCGGCGCTGGAAGGAACTGCCGTAGGCCTCGACCTGGCGCGAAGCTCACTGGCCGATCATCTCGCCAAGAACGACAGCGCTGTAACTCTGGGCGATATTGAAGCGTCGGTTTGTGCGTTCTTCGGGATCACCCCGGCTGACGTTCATTCCTCACGCCGCACCAAAACGGTTTCGACCGCTCGAATGCTATGTTTCTTCCTGGCCAGGCGTCATACGCAGATGAGTTATCCGGAAATCGCACAGGCGCTGGGCAAGAACCACTCTTCGGCGGTGCTGGCGGTTCAGCGGCTTCAAAAAGTACTTGATGCAGGCGACGAACTGAAATGGACCGGACCAATGGGCGCCAAATCCATGCTGGCCTCCAGGCTGGTGGAAATGCTTTCAGAACAATTCAATTAAAGGGCGGGAGGGCTGTTAGTTATCGCTAACGGCCCGCAGGTGGTTGATTAGCGATAGATGTCTTTTCGATGGCCGACCTTCACGACGTACACCGTTAAGATGTGCTCTTCGACGCTGTACAGCACGCGGTAATTCCCGACTCGCAATCTGTACCATTCTTTGTTTGTGAGTTTTATGCTGCCATTGGGGTGAGGGTCGTCGCTCAGGAGGCTTATCCGATCGAGGATTCTGGCCAGTTCTTTCCCTGGTATTTTTCGAAGCTCCTTTTCCGCGGACTTTTTTACTTCGATTCTATATTTTCCCATCAGCTTTCAGCCCCTTTACCATGTCCTCGAAAGAAACCGATGGTTCAGAAGCTCTCTCCTTGAAGGCTTCCAGGTCTTCAGCGTCTTCCGCCAAGTCATGAAGAACCGCTTGATTGACCAGGTCCGAAACGGAACATGATCCTTCTAAGGCTTTTAGCTTAAGGATTTTATGGATCTCGGGGTCGAAGTAGACCGTTGATCTTTTCGTAAAAGTAGACATACCTAACTCTCCTCGATGCCGGTAACCTGCAAGTTATCAAATTGCTACAATAACATTATAACGTTATAACGTTGTGATGTCCACTCGCGGTTACTTTACTTCACAGACGACTCGGAAGCCGACGTTGAAGACGCGTTGCCATTTGGGGTAACCGGTGCGCAGGGCGCTGCGGCAGCGGTCGGGGCGGTCGAAGAATGATCCGCCGCGGACTACTTTTCGATTGATCTGAGCGGCCGGACCAGCGGCGGGCTTGGAGGCTTGCAGGCGGTAGGTCGTTTGTGTCCACTCGGCGGCGTTTCCGTGCATGTCGAACAGGCCCCAGGCGTTGGGGCGATAGCTGCCTGCCGGAGCGGTGACCGGGTTCCCGTCGGAAAAACGCGTGTCGGCCAGGGCTCGTCCGGCAGGGTCGAGGTGCTCGACACCGCCGGTGACGTTTTTTCGCACGTAAGACTTGTCGGCCACGTTGGCCCATCTGGAAAAATCAGCCGACGATTTACCGTAGCTCAGAGGCGTGGCCGTTCCGGCGCGGCAGGCCCATTCCCACTGGGTCTCGCTGGGCAGTGTCACGCGGAGGTTCGTCCGCTTGGACAGCCAGCGACAAAATGCGGTCGCCTGCTCCCACGAAACGCGGACTACGGGCTGGGTTGGCGCGTCGAGGCGTATGCCCTGGTCGTCGGCTCGGTTGTGGAGCTTAGCGTAGTAGCCGGCCGAGAACTCCGGGGCGAACCGCCTGAACTGCTCGTGGGTGACTTCATACGCGCCCATGAAGAACGGGCGGTCGATCTGCACGCGAGCGGTCGGGGTTTCGTCTGCATCGCCGTTGATGCTGCCCATTACGAACTGTCCCGACGGTATGCGAGCGAGCGTCATCTTCACTCCACCGCCGAGGTCAAGCACGCGGCTGGTGGGCCCGCTGGCGGTCTGTTTGCGGCGTGCCTCGACCGCATCGAAGGGCCAACCGGAAACTCTAACGAGCTTGGGCTTCGCAAGCGGTGTGGGTTTGGCGGGCAGGGTCTTGAGGCGGCACGCGGGCGATTTCGCTTCTGGATCGTCGCTGGGTCCTCCGACGAGTTTCCGCATGTCGGCCCGCCGTTTGGCGGCGTTGCTTGGGTAGGGATGCACATCCCCCCACGTGCCATGGCATGGTGCGTTCAGATCGATCCACGTCACGAGCCTGTCGCGGGCCTCGGTGTCGAGTTTCACCCCGTGGTGACCCTTGGCGAGAATCTGGATCAACTCTGAGGTGTCAGCGTGGTATTCACCGGCTGTCAGGAGGCTCACGTCGTCCTCGATGCTCACGCGACGGATGTAGGGCAGGAGGGCGTCGTAGGCGGGAGTATATAGAACTCGCCCACCGGTCTTGGACTTCATAGCCGGGTGCATTCGCTTGAAACCCAAGCCGCTGATGGTGCGGCCCTGATATCGCGGATGATCCTTCTCAGGGCGAAGATCCGGCTTGCGACGACCTTTGGGGTCCGCCTTGCCGTCATGGCAGCGAATGCAGTAGGCGGTCAGGACGGGCTGGACCTCTCGCTCGAAGTCGAACCCCCGAGCCGGACCGTACCACGGTGTGATGTCTACGGGGGCTTGTGCCCGAGCAGGCTTGCTCATCGGAGGGGTGTCGCTGGCCGGTTCGTGACACCCGATGCACGACTGGGTCTCGCCGGGCATGAGGGTGAACCAGCTTCGCATGAGTTGTACTGCCTTGCCCTCGGCGTCGAGAGCCTGGACGGCTAGCGGCGTGTTGGCCGGTGCGCGGAAGACGGCCTGGCCGTCGGCGCCGAGGGGTACGGTTCCGAGAATCCGCATCGCCTCCCAGGGTCCGCCGTAACCGATTTTGTCGGGGCCGGCCAGGCCCAGGTATCCGAAGTTGTAGGCGATCACGCGGAGGTTTTTGATCGCGCCTTTCGGCACGCCGGCCAGGCCCGGTCCGGCGTAGATGTTCTGCAGGAACACCACGCCGTTGGTGCGAGTCAGGTCCACGCGGTCGGGGATCCGGTGCGGTTTGGAGCGGGCGACGAGCGGTACCGGTTCGAGCAGGGCGTGGCCCGCATCTTCGCGGATCAGCACAAGGTTGTCGAAGACGTCGGTGAGATAAAGGCCCCACGGACGATTCCCGCCCTTCCAGCACGAGACCAGAAACTGCTTGTCACTCAGCGGATACGGATGCAGGAACTTGGGCCAGTCCTTGTTGACCAGGGCGTCGGCGATGCGGGGGGTGATCCGGTCGCCCCGGCCGCTGATGCGTTTGACCAGCGGCGCGACACCCTTGCCTCCGCGGGTGGTGTCCAGCAGGACGAGCTGCCCCATTCGGTGTACACCGTGGTAGCCTGACAAGATGCAGACCATCATTCCCTTTCGCCCGGGTACGGGGCGCGGGAAGTACAGCGAGTTGGGGAACCATGTGTTCGTACCGTAGACGGCCCGCTGGCCCGTGCCGTCGGGGTTCATCACCATTAGCTCGCGCAGGAAAATGTGGCTTGGTCCGGTGTAGTCCCAGCGGTGGTAAAGCACCTGCCCGCTGGGCAGGGCGACGGGGTGGAAGTTGTGATCCTGATCGAAGCAGAGGCGCCGCGCACCGGCGCCGTCGGCGTTCATTGAGTAGAGATTCGTCACCCGCTCGAGTCCATGCCAGCAGGGCACGGATTGGAACGCCGCCGTCGATCCGAAGATGATCCGTCCGCCAGGCAGGTAGCAGGCGTCGAAGCTGTCGACATCGTCAGGCATCTTGGAGACCTGTCGCGGGCGTTTGGGCTCGCGTCCGCCGATGCCGATCTCCCACACCTTCCAGTTCGTCCGGTCGCTTCGGGTGAACAGCAGCTTCTTCGCGTCGAAATCCAGATCAATCTCGCCGACGTAGCCCTTGTCGGATGGGCGGTAGAGCGCCCGGAGCTTGCCCTGGGGCTTGTCCAGGGACAGAATGGCGATCTCGTTGTCGTACCCGCCGCGGACCAGGCACGAGTTGCACTGGTGATTTGAAGGCATGGCAAGCTGATTGAAGTCGCCGCTGCGTTTGACGGCCCGCTTGACGATGAGAACGTCGAGGCCCTTCAGCAGCGGATTATTCAGCAGCGCCTCGGCACGGAGACGCTGCAGGTCCCCCAGCAGTTTCCTTGCCGTTTGTGCGGGTTTGGGCCTCCCGCCAGGTGATTTCAGCATTGCCGTCCGCGCGTCTGCGAGTTTGTTCAGACGAGCGAGATACTGCTTGCCACGACTATATTTCGTCCCGTGTGTAACGATCAGGTCCGTGACCGCCAGTCTGACCGCTTCGACGTTGAACTCACCCAAGGCCTGCATCGGGTTCGACCGCAGAGGCGCCTTGCTGTACGCAGGAATACACATCGCCAGCAGAAGAAATGCCGCAACCAAGCCGCCCTCCCCGCACCAACGCCGATAGAGTTTTTGGGCCATTGAGGGCATTCCTTTTACAATGGACATCGTATTTCCGGATTATGCAGCAAGCTTTACTTCTCCTGCCGTCCGGCCGGGCGTGCGTCGGTGCGCATCTCATTCTGGAACATGATCACCATCCCGCGGAGTTTGCGGGCGATCTTAGCGTTACGAACCGTCTTGCGCTCGCCGGGGTCTTTGTCCAGATCGAATAATTGCAAGTCGGGGTTGATATAGAGTTTCCACTTTCCCCAGCGCACCGCAGCCAACGCGCCGTGGCTGCCGTGGTAAAAGAAGGCGTCGTGGTATTCCTGGCGCGTGATTAGGTCCTTCCACTCACCGGGCGGATCCCAGGTGCGGCGGAGCGGTACGGCTGCGTTGAGTGAGAGCTTGTCGGTAAGCCGGGGGATCTTATCGCACCGCTTGTTCAGCAGCGGGCTGATGTCGCGCCCGTCAATAACGCGTCCCTTGGGCACCTTCGCTCCGGCCAGTGTGGCAAGCGTGGGGTACCAGTCCATCGCGGAGACCACTTCGCTGCAGGTGTGCTTGGCGCGCACGCCCAGGCCTGGTCCCCAGGCGATGCACGGTACGCGGATACCGGCTTCGTACGTTGAGAGCTTATGACCGCGAAGCGGCTGGGCGGGTGTGCGGCCGGGCCCGCGCCCGTTGTCCGACGCATAGACCACCATCGTGTTGCGGTCCAGGCCCAGACGTTTCAGTGCGTCCATAAGCCGACCGACATGATGGTCCAACTCCTGAATCACGTCGCCATAGAGCCCGAATTTGGACTTGCCGCGAAACGCTTCGCTCACGCCCAGCGGCTTGTGCAGCATGGTGTGCGGCATGTACAGGAAGAACGGTTTGCCCTTGCACGACTCGATGAACCCGATCGCCTCGTCGGTGTAGCGGCGGATCAGTTCGTCAGGGCGTGCCGGACGCTGGACGACCTTCGACCCACGCAAGAGCGGCACGCCGCCTTTGTCTTTGAAGTAGACGATCTCGCAAGGGTCGAGATTGTGCAGCAATCCGAAGTAGTGATCGAACCCTTGCTGCCGCGGGAGGAATGGTTTGTGAAAACCCAGGTGCCACTTGCCGATGCACGCCGTCGCATACCCGCGAGACTTCAGTAGTTCGCCCAGTGTCACTTCGTCGGCGTGCAGCCCGATCCGCGAATCGGCTCGCTGGACCCATGTAGCCAGCCCGACGCGGCGCGGGTAGCAGCCAGTCAGCAGGCCGGCGCGCGAAGGGCTGCAGATCGGTGCGGCCGCATAGTAGTCGGTGAATCGAATGCCGCCGGCAGCCAAGGCGTCGATGCGGGGCGTCTTGACCTCTGTCGCACCGTAGCAGCCCAGGTCGTAGTATCCCTGGTCGTCGATAAAGATCAGTATGATGTTCGGCCGGCTCGCAGCAGGCTTAGCAGCACCGACCTGTGACGAAATCGCAGCCAACCCCGTGGCCGCTGCTGCGCCCCGGACCGCCTGGCCAAGGAAAGCTCTGCGCGATATGTCTTGTGTGCTCATCGGTGACACCTCAGAGGGTTCGTTGAAGCCCAAGGACCATCCCTGAGCCGATTGCAGGCAGTATAGCCCCGATCGGGGTTCAGTCAAAGATTGGTTTTCTCTGGTGCGGCCGGTTTTCTTGACTTCTTTTGGGGAAAATGCGATTCTTTGGGCAGTTGTGTTTGATCTGCGGGACTGAATAAACGCGTGACCAGAGGATGTGTTTTTATGAAGCAATGCCCCCGAGTTTTGTGTGCGATATTTTTTATATTACTATCCGTTGCTGCTACGACCGCTTGCGTGCGTGCGGATAAGCCTGTCGGTTGGACGCAGTCGTATAAGGCTGGTTACACCGACGCTGGCGGTAAGTACGCCGGTGGTTCGGAGGTCATGCATCTGGTTCCGCACAAGGGCAAGCTTTACGCGTTTAACGGGTATTGGTGCGATAGTCATTTTTCCAAGCAGTCGGCCCAGGTTCTTCGGCTCGATACCGCTGGCGGCAAGTGGCAGGTCGATCTGGAAACTAACTCCATCGGCTTTGTGCACATGAAGGGCAACATACTGAAATCGGTTACTTTCAAGACCGACAAGAACGGTAAGAAGATCGACGTGACGCTAATGGTCGCTGCCGCCCAGGCGCATAACATCAACAAGAAGGGCCATCGCGGGGTGTCGGTTTTTGTTCGTGATGACACGACAGGCAAGTGGTCTCACTCGCTTCATCAGGCAGGCGGCGGGGCGATGGGCAGACGCGTGCCTCGCGACATTGAGATCTACCGCGACCCGAAAACCGGGATCGATCGGATATTCATGCTCGTCGGCGATCCGGGCATTATCTCGGGCGTTTATAACGCGACGACCAAGAGTATTGAGTGGGGCGCAAAACCTGAACATCCTGCCGATGGAAGCGTTTTTCCCGCCCGGCCGCTGGGGATCACCGAGGCCAACGGTAAGCTCTACTTCTCCATTGGCGGGAAGATATTTGTTCGCAGCAATGGCGCGGCGCCGACCTGGTCGATTGCCTATGAGATCGGCGGAAAGGTCAACACCGACGTTGGCGGGATCCGCGGTCTGAGCACGATCGCCAACCCGACCGGCCCGGGCGATTCGATTATTTTTGTATGGACGCCCCGAGGCGCTTGCCCGGGTGAGATCAAACGCCTGGACGGACCGTCGCTCAAGCCCGCTGATGAAACGACCTTGCGAGCCTTGTTTGATACCGTGTTCAAGAAGTCAGGAGCCCACGCCAGGTTCAGCCTCGGCGGGTACAACAGATTCTTCCCGGTGAAAGATCCCAAGACGGGCAAGATTGTTCATCTGGTCGGCTTCGAACAGCGGATCATTACAAAGGATGAGTCGATCAAGTGGAATCACTACTACAAGGGCGCACTGTACGGCGTGCGACGGAGCCCTGAGGACTACACGACCCGGGATATCAACGGGCGATGGGACAAGTCCAAGCCGATTCTCGTAGCCCCTCGCGCATTTGCGAATTCTCCGTTCCCAGGCGAAGAGAACGTAATCTACTTCGGCGGACACGACGCCAACTTCAACAAGTCAACCGACATGGCCTGGATATTCAAAGCCGACATAAAAACCGTCCTCGGCCGCTAGGTTCACTCAGCGGCGTTTTGGTGGGCGGATTTTTATGTTGCGGGATTTCATCCAGTTCATGCAGTTTTCCGGCCAGCCTGAGGCGGACGCTTTGGATTTTCTGACACCGTAACCGTGTCCGCCTTGTTCGTATATGTGCAGTTCGGCCGGAGCTTTGGCCTTTCGCATTGCTATGTAGAAGTTGATGCTGTTCTCGGCTTTTATCGGATCGTCGCTGGTGGTCACCAGGAACGTTGGCGGGGTTTTGTCGGTCACATGCAACTCGTTTGAGTAGAGTTTCACCAGCTTTGGGTCGGGCTTGGCGCCCAGCAGATTCGCTCGCGATCCGCCGTGGCCTACCGCGTCGCTAAATGAAATTACCGGATAGATCAGCAGCATGAAATCCGGACGGCTTGACAGCTTGTCGACAGGGTCGGTTGCTTTGGCGTTTCCGGCGTCGTAATGCGTTCCTGCGGTTGATGCCAGGTGCCCGCCGGCGGAGAAGCCCATCACTCCGATCTGATCAGTTTTCAGGCCCCATTGTTTCGCATTTGCGCGGGCGGTGCGGATCGCCCGCTGCAGGTCCATAAGCGGGACTTTGTGCCCGTAGACGTGGCCCTGAGGGCGCGGGAGGCGGTACTTCAGCACGATGCCTGCGACGCCTATCGAGTTGAGCCAGCTTGCCACATCGTTGCCTTCTTTGTCGAAAACGCAGCGGCTGTATCCGCCGCCGGGGCAGATAATCACTGCCGCGCCGGAGGCTTGGGCCTTGGCGGGCAGGTGGAGCGTCAATGTTGGTTTGTGAACGTTTTCAGCCGCTCGGTCCAGGTGTCCCTTCCCGCCTGATCGATCGGTGATCTTCTCGTTGTCTTTGATGCCTTTGGACCCTGGCGCGTCGCCCGGCCAGAGGGGTTGGATCCACGACCGTTGCGGCGTGGGGGCTCGCAGCAGAATATGCTCCCACATTGAAAAACGCCGGGGCGAGAGTTTCTTCAGTTCCTTCAACGTTTCGGGGCCTTTGTCCAGGCAGGCGGCGTAGACCTTGGCGAATTCGGCGAGATTTTCGCTGTCGGACGTGTCGCCATAGCCCGAGACTGATTGGTTGTCGGCCTTGCTTGCTTTGCCCCATTTTTCGATCAGTTTGGGGTCTGATTCGCGTGCGGCCTGTTCGAGTGCGTGTCCTACTTCGTGGGCGATTACTATCGACGGTGCGTGCGGTACGGTGTTGATGTACTGCTTGCCGCCGTGTGCCATCGCTCCGTTGAGATTGAAATAAATCGCCAGCCCGTCCTCCCGTACGTCCGAGACAACCTCGCACGCTCTGATGTAGCTCATCGGAAGTTGCTCAACGCGTTTGGTTAGCGTTTCGATGTCGCATTTTGTCCCGTCCTGAATGGTCATCTTGAAGCGATATTTCCCGCACGTAGCACGCCACATTTTTCCCGGCACGCGGCCGTTGCGCATCTTCACGGGCGTCGGCCCAGAGAGAATCTTCACCTTGTGCGTATTGGTCGCGCCGAAATCCTTGAACGCCTCGCGGAAAATATGAAACAGCTTCTTCTGCTTAATTTCCTTCTTCGCAGCGGGCTTGGTCTTCGTGTCCTTCTTGTCGGGCTTCTCCGCCCAGGCGTCCGGCGAGACCGAGAGAGTCAAAGCAAGTGCGACAACAAGAGCGATAGTAATCTTTTTCATGTTAGGTTCTCTGCGGAGTTTACGCTGATTATTCAATAGCGACTTTCCCGTGCAGACCGAAATGATCTGACGGGAAGATGTTAGCCTTCCCTTTTAACGGTTTGTCGCCCAGGATATTTGCGCTTATTGGTTTTACTCGTTTCGATTTTATCAGGATGCGATCTAGCCGTCTGCTTTTTTCTTTTGGGAACGATCCTTTGCGGGCCATCTCGCTTTTCTCGATGTTCCAAGTGTAGCCCTTCTTGCCTGCGTTCACTTTGGACCAGAGATATGTGTAGTTCTTGTCGATATGCTTTGTTTCGGGCTGTTCGTTATCGCCGAAATTGAAGTCGCCTAGGAATAGGGCGTTTTCGTGTGATTTGAGTTTCTTGAAGAATACGTCGAGTTGCACGGCCCGCACCGCGCCTTCCTTCAGGTAGCTGTCCAGATGGCAGGTGGCGATTTTAAATTTCAGGCCGCGGATTTTCGTTTCGACTATCAGATACGCTCGCCTCTGACGGCTTGGCAGCAGCCCGAATTCAGGTGAGGTTATGGGCTGTTTCGACAGGATCAACAAGCCACGCGGGCAGATGATCTTATCGCCGGATTTAGTCACGTGATACTTCTTGAACCAATCGGTCTTGACTAGTTCGCGAATGAACCATGGCGCAACTTCCTGCATTGCGATAACGTCGGCATCGCAGTCGCCGATAATTTTCAAGAGCGCCGGGACTCGCGTTTTGGCATGGTCCATATCGGCCAGAACGTTATAGGTTACAAACGTTGCAGTCTTCTCGGCTTTGGGTTTGGCCTCTGTCGCCGACAATAGCAGGACGGCCGTTAACACTATCGAACCGACTGTGATTATTGTCTTTGCGTGTTTCATATGCTCTTAGTTACCACTAGGCCGTGTGCGGATCTTCCTTTGCCTCCTTTGCCTCGTTGGGAGGGGTAGATCCGCTTCAGGCATGTATTGATGTTCCTTGGGGATCCTGAACATGCCTCGGTTTTTTATTTCAGCATCCGCGGCGGCTTTGCAGGCTAGAACAACGTTCCTCCAGATAGCTTTCGGTTCGTATGCAATGCTTACCCCGGGGGGATCTTCCGTGGCATGTTTCTTGATGGCGACCAGAGCTTCGGCCAGTGCGTCGTAGCTCTTGAATTTCTTGTTACCGATTGCGAACCCGCCGGTCTGATCTCCGTCGAGGATGTAAAGTGTGGTGATATGCATCGCTCCTTTTCTTCCCAGCCTATTCCAAGGTAACTCGATGGCGTCCCTTCCTCCGGCGTGTGGAAAGTCAAGAGGAGCTTGTATGTCACCGGCTTCCAACCGCAGCGTGCGTGTTTGCCCGCACACAACAATCCTAATAAGTTTGGTGACCGACTGGGTGAGATCCTCCGGATTCGCCCTGATGACGACGACTGTCTTGTCCTTATGTTTCATCCATATGTTATAGATGGCGATGGCAATATCATCCCGCTGGGCCAGCGGAGTCTTCGACTGGTCCAGGTGCGAGTCAATCGTGACCCAAGGCTCGCCGTCTGGGACGGTGGTCGTTCCAGCCGAACGCTGTAGCGTGAGTATGATTTCGTTTTCGCTGCGCTGCTTCTCGACGGTCTCATTTTCCTTTTGTTTGCAGGAAGGTATCAAGCCGATGCAAACGCTCAAGGCCGCCGCGGAAATAACTGCGATTATTGTTTTTGCGTGTTTCATAGTTTGTCTATGGCGTCTAAGCTGGTTCCCGTTTTTTCAGGTAGTGGTTTTCTGTGCGGCATGCTGGTTGGTCTGGCCGGTTTGGTGGTCGGTCTGGTCGTAGGGCCGGGATGGTGCTTGTTGAGGTATTGCGTGAAGGTGTAATACATGATGTTGATGCCGAGTTTGTATGCTCGATCAGCGAGTACCTTTGAGGCTCCGGAATGTCCTGTTTTCCAGGCATCGCCCATGTCGCCGGAGTGATAGTAAACCACCCATGCTCCGTTGTGTTTGATCCCTTGAGGGCGTTTATTGGTGTGATGCCACAGTAGTGGCGCGCCTTTGGGGAAGGTGAACGGTTCTGTGTAAAGCGGGTCGTCGTTGGGCACAGTCACGAGTTTCTTGTCCGGAAACAATTGTTTGCACATCGCCACGAAAGATCGATCAAAATGCCCCCCGGCGCTATCGGCTAGGATCATTCCGCCTTCAACCAGGCAGTAGTTTCGGAGAATCTTTTTCTCGACGCTCGATAGAGGTATTTTGCCCCGGCCGGTCATGTAGACAAACGGAGGGGCCTTGCCCGGTCGGAATCTCGCCAGTCGGGATATCTCCTTGAACTCGGTATTGTCTGCTATGGGAATGCTTGTGATTTCCTTGAACTTGAGCAGCAGGTTATAGTCAAACCCGTGGCCCATGTTGACGTCCCAGCCTTTGCCTGCGTGTTTCAGGCGGATGAACCTCACCCGGCCGATTTTGGCGGGGCGAATTGCAGGTCGGCTTGTCGCCGCCGGTTTTGTGGATTTCTTTTCGGCCGCCCGGCATTGCGATAGGAATATTCCGGTCAGGATAACAAGTCCCGCACCGATTATTACTGACACTGATCGCCCGTGATTTTTGATCCTGACCATTAGAACTCTCCCAGACGCCGTTGGGTGTCTATCACGCTGGAATTATACAACCTATCAGTAAGTATCGGTACTGTAAGTTTCCGGCTTTCTGTGACGGATTGCGTGATGTGTTGACTATGGCGGTGTTTGTTGGGAATATGATGGTGGATATTCTTGGTGAAACTTCAGGAGAAACCAATGGCGTTACGGCGTGATTTTTTGAAGGTTATGGGCGTTGGAGCTGCGGCTTTGGTTGTTGGGTCGGCTGGGCGGGCTTGGGCCAAGGCGGATGGGGCCAGGCGGCCTAATGTTATTTTGGTGATGACTGATGATCAGGGTTATGGTGATCTGGGTTGTCACGGTAATACGATGATCCGCACGCCTTCGCTGGACAAGTTGCACGCCGAGAGTTTGCGGCTGACGGACTTCCATGTCTCGCCGGTTTGCACGCCGACGCGGGCCTCGCTGATGACCGGCCGTGATTCCGTTCGCGTTGGCGCCTGGGCCACCACCTGGGGCAGGTCGCTGCCGTACGCCGATGAAGTAATGATGCCCGCGGTGTTCAAGTCCGGCGGATACCGCACCGGCATGTTCGGTAAGTGGCATCTGGGCGACAACTACCCGTTCCGCCCGCAGGATCGAGGATTCGAGCATGTGGTTTATCACGGCGGCGGGGGAGTCGGCCAGACGCCTGACTACTGGGGCAACGATTACTTCGACGACACCTACTTCCACAACGGCAAGCCGAAAAAACACTCCGGTTACTGCACCGATATCTGGTTCGATGAAGCGGCGAAGTTCATCACAGCCAACAAGGACCGCCCATTCTTCGCATACATCTCGACCAACGCCCCGCACGGCCCGTTGAACGTGGCGGCGAAATATTCCCAGCCGTACGTCAAGAAAGGCGTCCCGGGCAATATGGCCAAGTTCTACGGGATGATCGAAAATATCGACGAGAACATGGGCAAACTGATCGCCCGCCTGGATGAACTTGGATTGGCGAAGAACACGATCCTGATCTTCATGACCGATAACGGAACCGCCAATGGCGGGCGGGCGAGCAACAGCAAAAAATGGACCGGTTTCAACGCCGGAATGCGAGGCAAGAAGGGCAGCATTTACGATGGCGGACATCGCGTACCGTGCTTCTGGCGTTGGCCTGGCGGGGGGCTTGGCGGCGGACGGGATTTAGCGCCGCTGACGGCTCATATAGACATGCTTCCAACGCTGATAGATTTGTGCGGTTTGAAGGCTCCTGGCGAGGTGAAGTTCGACGGCGTGAGTCTGGCTCCGCTCCTGAGCGGCAGGGCCAAGACGCTTGGCGGCCGCACGGTGACGGCGCAGAATCGCCAGAGCAACTCACCGCCGGCGAAGTGGAGTTGCACGATCATGTCAGGCAAGTGGCGCCTGGTCGGCGGCAAGCAGTTGTTCGATATTAAAACCGATTCGGGCCAGCGAAAAGATATCGCAGCACAACACCCCGAGATCGTCAAGAAACTCCGCGCAACCGGTGATCGCCGCTGGACCGAAGTGTCAAAACGATTCGACGAGCCAAGCCGCATCGTTCTCGGTTCAGACGCTGAAAACCCATCGTGTCTGACCGGTTTTGACTGGTGCGCGGGCACGCCATGGAACCAGGGGCACGTACGCGGAGGTTCTGCGATAGCGAGTTATTGGATGGTGCAAGTCGCCAGGTCCGGGACATACGAAATCGCCCTGGCCCGCTGGCCCGAAGAAGCTGACACGCCAATAAACGGCGCCGTAAAGGGCGGCAGGGCAATCAAAGTAAGCAAAGCCAGATTAAAAATCGGCCAGATCGATCAGACTATTGATGTAGCCAAATCAGACAAAACCGCCACCTTCCGGGTAAAACTGAAACCTGGCCCGGCGAAACTGCAAACCTGGTTCATAAACCCCAACGGCGCGGCCAAACACGGAGCCTACTACGCATACGTAAAACGCCTCTAGCCGTCGCATGAACCCTTTAAGCAGTTTGGGCATAGCTCTTCAACCACTACGCCATTATCGCTTAGTGCATCTCGGTGTCCAGACCAGTCTGAATCAACTGCGTTCAGGAGCGTTGGGTTGCTCGTGCTTGCCAGTGCAACGGCTACGTATTTGCGATCTGAACGGTCAAATCTTGGATTATCGGTGACGCGTCCGAGTCTGTCATCATGTGGGAATTCTTCAAACCCCCATTCTGGATCAGGTGTGATCGCCACCCGCTGGCAGATGTTTTCGTTGCATTGGTTCTGGTGAAGCCATTTCATGAATTTATCGCCAGCGCCTGGCTGTCCAGTTATGGACAATTGGACTTTACGGTATTCTTTCAGAATGTGATCTCCATCGTCAATGGCAATTCCATTCTCACTCACTTCCAACAGTGCTTGGATACAATCCAGCCTGCAACGCGCATCGGCTTGAGGCGATTTTCCATTGGCGACAACCGCAACGTTCACATCAACTACGAATGTGCTCACTCTTCGGTCTCCGCAGCGATTTGTTTCTTGAGTCCGGCTTCCTGCATGGACGCAGTTTCAGCAAATTGGTTGCCAAAGAAATCCTTGGGCCAATTTGTGATGTTGCCATAGGGGTCCAATTCAAGTGGATCCAGTTTTGACGCAGATGGTCCCGACGAGCAGAAATACAGGGCGACCTTGTCTGGCTCTAGTTCTTCCTCTGCAATACGTCTCTGCAAACGGGTCAGAAGATGTTCGCTGTGGCTTTCAACGATGATTTGTATGTTGCGATTCTTGATTACATCGATGAATACGTCAGCAAGGCCCATTTGGACTGATGGATGCAAATGTATTTCAGGTTCTTCCAGTAGAATCGTCGAGCCTTCTTCTGCGTAGTAACAAAGGACAAGTACAGGGAGAAGCTGCGATATGCCAAAGCCAACGTCATTTATCAGGACAGCCGCACTCTTTGGCCCACGCTTTACCTTAACTTCAAACAGGTCGCTACCGCGACTTGTCGGCACGACAGAAAATGAGTGGATCAGGCCGAGCTGTTTGAGCCAGAAGGCAACGCGATCTTCCAGCGTTTGTTTTTGTTTTCTGTAGCCTGGGCTGATGTATCGTCCCCGATCTCTCGCTGCGAGAATCGCAGGGACAACTTGTTCTCCGCGTTGGCCTACATTGCTGGGTTCGTTTCCCGACCAGATATGCCGCCGTTTGGGACGGTTACGCAAAGGCCCTAGGTAATGGATTCGAGAAAGTTGCTCTTCAAGCTGTCGCTGGACGTCAAGAAGAAATTCGCTATTCTGGTAATACGTCATTACCTGATTGGGAAAACCGTGGAATTTGAATGGGGCGGGCAAGTCCCATGTGCGGCCAACTGTGCGAATAAATCGAAAACCGTTTCCTTGTTTTGTCGGTCCCAGTTGATATTTATTGCCTTTGTCTTTTTTGCTGAGAGTGAACTCTCGATCGTCAAATGTGTAGCCCAGTCGCTTGACGCGAAGTTTCTTGTCCGTTGGGAATTCGATTTCGGTTGAGAAGGCCATGTCCTGGCCTTTAAACAATAGCGAAGTTGCGTTGTCGGGATCGACAATTTCGAGTTGCTCAACCAAATCCCATTTAAACGCAAATCCGAGAGATTTATCCGCCGCATGTTTATGAATAACATCGTGATACGAACCCAATTCTACATATTCCCGTTCGCCACCGAAATGGAGCGGAAGCGAACGATCTGCAGATTCCAGAGTCTGTTTGAGGAGCAACAAACTTTGGAAAATACTGCTTTTTCCCGAACTGTTGGTTCCGAACAAGCCGGTAATAGGCGCCAGACGCATCTGGTTGATCTCTTTCCAACTCTTGAAGTTCTTTAATGTCAGTTCGTTTATCATTTTATTTTCTTCCGATCAGGAACTGTTCCTGTAACACTCGGCTGGATTCTTACGCTGTAAACTGTTCGTTCATTTGAGCGTTGCTTTTAGTGACTGTCAACCTTTCAATTTTAGTATCGCCCAGAGGATCTTACATTATCCAGGTTTAGAAACCGTGATTCGTGTACGGCATGTTAGTAATTGTCCGGTTGGCCGTTGAGGGTTTCGGTTTGGATGAGTTCTCCGGCTCGGTAGCTGCTTCTTACTAGTGGGCTGGCGGCTACTGCTGTGAAGCCCAGGGCTTTGGCTTCGGTTTCCATTTCTGCGAATTCGGGCGGTTTGACGAATCGCTCCACCGGGTGATGGTCGGGCGATGGGGCGAGGTATTGACCGATTGTTAATATCTCACAGCCCGCGTCTCGCAGGTCCTGCATTACCTGGCGGATTTCCGTTCTGGTTTCGCCGAGTCCGACCATGAGTCCGCTCTTGATGCGAACGGTTGGCGCATGCTCGGCGGCGCGGGCGAGGACTGATAAGCTGCGACGATAGTCGCCTTGCGGTCGAACGATTTTCTGCAAACGTTCGACCGTTTCTATGTTGTGATTGAACACGTTGGCGCCGGATTTAACCGCCCGGTCGATCGCATCTGGGTCGTTCTGGAAATCGGGAGTGAGTATCTCTATTGTCGATTCGGGCATGCGTTTGCGAACTGCTTGGACTACGTCTGCGAAATGCTGCGATCCGCCGTCGGGCAGGTCGTCACGCGTTACCGATGTGATAACAACGTGCTTCAGGTCCAGGCGGTGTGCGGCTTCGGCGACAGCGCCCGGTTCGTCCGGGTCTACCGGTAGCGGCGTGCCGTCGGCGACGGCGCAGAATTTGCATGATCGCGTGCAATGATCGCCCAGGATCATGAAGGTGGCGGTGCGGTTGTCAAAGCATTCGGCGCGGTTGGGGCACTGGGCGCTTTGGCAGACGGTGTTGAGCTTGAGATTGTCGATCAGGCCCTGGACTTTCAGGGCCTTCGAGCCTGCGGGTATTTTCTTCCGCAACCATTCGGGCAGGCGTTTGCGGGGTTGGCCTAGCTCTCGCGGTTCGGCCCGTCGAACCGAATCGAAACCCAGCGACTGGCCCAACGTCTCGACGAGCCCTCCCTTGATTTCCGATATCGCCACGTCGCGTCCGAGCAGGTCCGACATGCTGGTGACACGGGCGCCCTGAATTCCGCACGGTACGATCGCGTCGAACCCGCGAATGTCTTTCGCCACGTTCAGCGACAGTCCGTGATAGGTCACCCACCGGCTTACAGCCACCCCGATGGCGGCGATTTTTTGCTCGTCGATCCAGACGCCGATTTGTCCTTCGCTGCGTTCGGCGGCGAGATCGAATTTCGCCAGCAGGGCGATAATTGCATCTTCAAGGTTGTGCACATAACCGTGCATGGTTCGGCGTTGTCGCATCAGCCGGATAATCGGATACGCCACCAACTGCCCCGGCCCGTGCCAGGTCACATCTCCGCCGCGTTGCGATTCGATAAGTTCGATCCCGTCAGCGGCCAGTATGTGCTCAGTCTTCGCGCGGCGCCCCATGGTGATAACTGCCGGTGAGTGCTCAACGAGAATCAGATACGCCGTATCGTCGTCCGATTCCTGGACGCGTTTCAGCAGTTTTAGCTGGAAGTCCAGTGTGTCTTGATAGTTGCATTGTCCCAGGTCGACGTATACCAGCTGGCTCATGATCGGGTCTGCTTCCTTATCGCCTGGGTGGCCCAGGTTTCGGCGATCACTGCGACGGCTTCCTGGTAGGTCGGGTGGGGGTGGATTGTCTGTGCGATATCGCCCAGCGTAAGTCCGTGTCGCATCGCCAGGGCGATCTCGACGATCATGTCCGTCGCGTGATCTGCGATCCACAGCGCCCCGTAGATAGTCCCGGTGTCCGGATCGGCGATCAGTTTGACCTGTCCTTCGGTCTTCCCGCAAACAAGCGCCATCCCGCCGGTCTGGTACGAGTAGCGATAGACTCTGGCCTTTCCGAACTTCTCCTTGGCCTGGGCCAGGGTAAGGCCCACAGAGGCGATTTCCGGGTGCGTGTAAGCGCCAACGGGCACGACGGTCCGGTCGTCGGTGAGTTCATGACCGGTTGCGTTGTCGGCGGCTACTATGCCCATTCTGTCGGCCAGGTGCGCGTACTGTTGAGCCTCGGCGGCGTCGCCGATTGCGTAGATGTTTTCGATGTTCGTTCGACAGTGGTCGTCGACGGTGATGATATTGTCGACCACTTCCACGCCGAGTTCCTCAAGCCCGATATCAGCGATGTTGGCCTCTCGTCCAACCGAGACTAACACGCGATGGACGCCGATATTTCGCCCGTCGTCGAGCTCGACTGACGCGCTGTCGCCCTTGGGCGTAACTGACGCGACGCGTTGTGCGGTCAGCACTTCAACACCGCGATCGGCCAGTGAAGCCTCCGCCGTCGCCGATGCCTCCTTGTCCAACTCGGGCAGCAGTTTGTCCTGCATCTCGACCAGGTATGTTTTGATGCCCAACTCGGAGTAAACCGTCGCGAATTCGCAGCCGATCACGCCTCCGCCGATTATCAAAATGCTCTGGGGCAAATCGCTGGCGGTTGTCGCTTCGTCCGAGGTGATAACGCATGGTGCGTCCCACGGCAGGAAGCCGGGCCTCGCCGGTTTCGACCCGGTAGCGATTATGATGCTCTTTGCGTTTACGGTAACTTCACCGTCTGCGGTTTGGACCGCAATCCTGGCCGGGTCGACTATTCGCCCGCGACCGGTCACCAGAGTGATTTGTTTGTTTAACTCAACGCCTTTGTCGGTCTTTTCGCCAAGTGTCGCGATCACGTCCGCCACTCGCTGCATAAACGCTTTCGCGTCGACACTCGGAGCGGTCCCGGAGAGCCCGAACTTCTCGAAGGAGGCGGTCTGGTGTCGCAATCCGCTGGCGGCGAGCATGGCCTTTGTGGGCATGCATCCGACGTTCAGGCATGTCCCGCCCAGTCTCGCCGCTTCGATAACGCATGCGGTCTGGCCTCGTCGGGCGATTTGCATCGCAGCGGCCATCCCGCCGGGTCCGCCGCCGAGAATAGCTACATCGTAAGGGTCGTCATTAGGCATCTGGGCACTCCGATTGCCCCAGCGAAGCCACGTTCGGCTTGCGTGCGGCTAGCGTTTCATCGAGCTGTCCCACCGGCGTGGTGGTCGGGCAGGCCAGTAGCTTCTCGGGCGATTCCTTGACCTGTTGGGCGATTTCGATCATCGCTTCGATGAACGTGTCGATGGTCTCTTTCGATTCGGTTTCCGTAGGCTCGATCATCATCGCTTCGGGCACCGTCAGGGGGAAGTATACGGTCATCGGGTGGAACCCGCGATCGATCAGAGCTTTTGCGATGTTGATCGCTCGGACGCCGTCTGCTGCCTGTCGCGACGCGGAGAAGACGCACTCGTGCATGCATATTTTGTCGAAGGGCAGGTCGTAGTAGTCCTTCAGTTTGGTCATTATATAGTTGGCGTTGAGGACGGCGTTTTCCGAGACCCGCGTGAGCCCTTCAGCCCCGAGCAGCAGCATGTAGGTGTAGGCTCGCAAGATGATCGCGAAGTTACCGTAGAACGGGGCGACATATCCGATCGATCGGGGGCGATCGTAGTCGAGATAGTACGAACCGTCGTCGTGAGCGCAGACCACCGAGGTTGGCAGGAAGTCGACTAAACGTTCGACAACTCCCACAGGCCCGGAGCCCGGTCCGCCTCCGCCGTGAGGCGTGCCGAACGTCTTGTGCAGGTTCACGTGTACGATATCAAAGCCGATTTCGCCCGGTCGGCAGTGGCCTAGCAGGGCGTTTAGATTGGCGCCGTCGTAGTACATCAATCCGTCTACGCTGTGGACGAGGTCGGCGATGTGCTTTATGTGATGGTTGAACAGGCCCAGGGTGTTGGGGCAGGTGAGCATCACTCCGGCTACGTCGTCGTCCATCATTGCCCGCAGGGCCTGGACGTCGATCACGCCGTCTTCGTTCGACGGAACGGTTTTGACGTCGAATCCCGCGATGGCTGCACTTGCGGGGTTCGTTCCGTGCGCGCTGTCGGGTATCAGGATGGTCGTCTTCTTGTTGCCCTTGTGTTTGTGGTAGGCTGCGATGATCATCGCGCCGGTGAGTTCACCGTGTGCGCCGGCCAGAGGTTGCATGGTGAACTGCGCCATTCCGCAAATCTCGGACAGCATTCGATCGGTCTCTTTCAGCACCGCCAGTGCGCCCTGGACCATAACCTCACCACCGGGAAGCTGTGGGATCAGCGGGTGCAGGTCGGCGAAACCGGGGAACTGCGACACCAGGTCGGCGACTTTCGGGTTGTATTTCATCGTACACGAACCGAGCGGATAGAAGCCGGTGTCGACTCCGTAGTTTTTGCGGCTCAGTTCGGTGAAATGTCGCATCACGTCCAGTTCGGACAGTTCGGGCAGGTCCGCCGGTTCGTCGCGGAGCATCTTCTTGTCGATCGGGATCGGGTTGCCCAGCGCCAGGTCGGTGGTTCTTACGGCGCGTCTGCCGGGGACGGATTTATCAAAGATAAGTTTCACAGTATCACCTCCAGCGAGTGGGCCAGGAAGTCGATTTCTTCTTTGGTCCTGTTTTCGGTAACGGCGACAAGGAGGCAGTTGTTCATTTCGGGGAAGTATCTGCCCAGTGGGAAACCGGCAGCCAGTCCGCGATTGAACAGCCCGCGAATTACTTTGTCGGCGGCCATCGGAAGGTTAAGCACAAACTCGTTGAAGTACCATCGTTCGGGGAAGCGTATTGTGACACCTGGTATTTTCAGCATCAGTTCTCTGGCGTAGTCGGCTTTGTGTGCACAGACACCCGACAGTTCCGCCAGTCCGTGCTTACCTAGCAGGCTCATGTAGACCAGCGAGGTAAGGGCGCATAAGCCCTGGTTGGTGCATATGTTGCTGGTGGCCTTTTCGCGTCTGATGTGCTGTTCTCTGGCCTGGAGGGTCAGTACGAATCCGTCGCGGCCTTTGGCGTCGACGGTGCGTCCGACGACTCGCCCGGGCATTTTGCGGAGGTATTTTTTGCGTGTGGCCATGAACCCGAGGTACGGTCCTCCGAACGAAACGCTCATACCGAGGCTTTGTCCTTCGCCTACGACGATGTCGGCGTTCATTTCACCGGGCGTTTTCAGCAGGCCCAGCGAAATCGGATAGCACGAAACGATAAGCAGTCCGCCGCGTGCGTGGACCATTTCCGCCAGGTCGGTCACGTCGTCGATGCAGCCGAAGAAGTTGGGGTTCTGGACGATCACCGCGGCGGTGTCGTCGTCGATCTGGTCGGCGATGGCGTTGCGGTCGGGCAGGCCTTCCCGCGAGGCGGTTTCCATCAGGTCGATGCCCAGATTGCTCGTGTAGGATTTCACCATTTTGCGATAGATCGGGCTGACTGAATCGTCGACGAGCACCTTGCTGCGTTTGGTGATTCGCAGCGCCATCATTATCGCTTCGTAAACCGCGGTGCCTCCGTCGTAGAGCGAAGCGTTGGCGGCTTCCATACCTGTCAGGCGGCAGATCGCCGACTGGTATTCGTATATTGCCTGGAGCGTGCCTTGGGAGATTTCCGGTTGGTAGGGCGTGTAGGCGGTGTAGAACTCGCTGCGGGAGACAATCGTGTTCAGCGCCGCGGGTATGAAGTGGTCGTAAAACCCGCCGCCCAGGAAGTTGATCAACCCGCTGGAATTGTGCTCGGCGAGGTCCGCCATCCGCTTGCGAACTTCCTGTTCGGTAAGTCCGGGCGGGATGTCGAGCCCTTTGCATCGCAGTTCGGGCGGGATGTTGGCGAAGAGGTCTTCCACCTTATCGACGCCGATGGCGGCGAGCATCTCTTGTCGCTGTTGGTCTGTGTTGGCGATGAAGGGCATTAATGCTCCCCTTGACCGGCGAGGAATTCTCCGTATTTCGCGGCGTTCATTAGCGAGTCCAGCTCGGCGGTGTCGCTAAGTTCGATCTTGCAGATCCAGCCCTCACCGTAGGGATCGGAATTGATCAGCGCCGGATCGTCTTCGATCTCGGTGTTGACGTCGGTGACTGTTCCGCTGAGCGGCGCGTAGATGCTGGCGGCGGCCTTTGCTGATTCGATCGCACAGGCCTCGTCGCCTTTGCCCAAATTCTGACCAACGGCGGGCAGTTCGATAAACGTTACGTCGCCGAGCGAATGCTGAGCGAAGAAGCTTATGCCCATTGTGGCGATGTTGCCCTCGACGCGGGCCCATTCGTGCTGGTCGGTGAATAGCAGTTCTTCAGGTATCATTAGATGTCTCCATTCCGGATTTTTTGAACTAAATTATTGATATTGGGTGAACTATAGCGGGTTGCGCGTTCTGCACGTCCCGTTTTGGTAGAGGGGTTTTTTGCATACGGTTACGGGCAGTTCGCAGCGTCCGGTGTTCACCAGGAGCTCGGCGCCCGGTTGGGCCAGGTCGGCCGGAACGTATCCCATTCCGATCGATATTTCCAGACTTGGCGCAAACGCGCCGCTGGTGACTACGCCCACGGGCTTACCGTCGGAGATGATCTCGTTGCCGGGATTTGTGCGGCGTCGTGACTCGGCGCGGAAGGCGATAAGCTTGCGATGACCGGGCGTTTCTTTCAGCGAATCGATGGTCGACGCGCCGATGCAGTTTCGCCCTTTTTCGATAAAACCGCCCAGTCCGGCTTCGACGGGATTATGCGTCTCGCTGAGTTCGTGTCCGTGCAGCGGGTAACCCATCTCCAGGCGGAGAGAATCTCTGGCGCCCAAGCCGGCGGGTTTGACCTCGTCCAGATCGAGCAGTGCTTCGAAGATCGCCTGCAGTTCGACCGACGGAGCCATGATCTCGTATCCGAGTTCGCCTGTGTAACCGGTTCGACAGATAACGCACTGATGTCCGCAACATTCGCTGCGGGCGATTCGGTAGTAGCCCATGGCCGCGAGGTCTATGTTCACCATCGGTTGCAGCAGGCGTGCGGAGGCGGGGCCCTGGAGGTCTATCTTGCCCCATCCATCAGCCGTGCGATTTACAAGTGTGATTGCGCCGGACATATGCTCTTCGAGACGGCGGAAGTCGCCATCGGCTGGGCCTGCGTTCACGACCAGAAGGAACTCCTCGGCGTCCAATCGCATGAGGATCGTATCGTCGATAACGCCCGCGTTTTCGTTCAGCAGGAAACCGTAGCGGCAGGCGCCGATGGGCATTGTTTCGGCGTTTTGAGTTCCGACAAGGTTCAGTTGCGCCGCGGCGTCTGATCCGCGGATTATGAATTGGCCCATGTGACTGGTGTCGAATACGACCGCAGAACTGCGACATTGCTTGTGTTCGGCCAGCACGCCTTCATATTGCACCGGCAACATCCAGCCGGCGAAATCCACAACCCGTCCGCCAAGTGATATGTGATGATCATACAGCGTTGTTTTTAAGCTCATATTAATTGCCCTGCAAAGAAGGTTAAAGTCATAATACACACGCAGGTTACTAACGGAAATACTTTTTCGAATTCGGCTCGATTTTTCTCGATTTTTTTGGAATGCCCCCAATCAGATTGGTGATTATACACACCGCCCCCCGAGCAGACCAGCCCAGATACCTGGAAATTCGGAGCAATTGCAAACTAATTACATACCAATTGGTATGTAAAAGATTGTTTCGGGAAACCAGGCACCGCGTATGTTGCTATAACTAATTTACTCTTAATGTGTTACATCCTTTTGGCGGGTTGAGGCTCGATGCAGAAAACCTGATGCACAACCCTTCCTAAGGCGAGGCGACCACAATTGATGGGAGTTATTCACAAAACGCTTTCAGCACAGGGGTTTAGGATGATTATATCGGCAAATAGTGTAATGTTATCCATGCAGTCGGAGCGGGCAATTTAATAACTTACCAGTACTTTCGTGCCCGCCCCGGC